>JAYUBN010000001.1:0-2842 GCA_043740855.1 Sphingomonadales bacterium
CTCGCCCGGCAGCCGCTCGGCCAGCTCCTTCTCCAGCCGTTCACGGTCGTGGACCTGGCTGTCATGTTTGGCGTACGGGCTTTCGGCGTCGCTCAGCGCGATGAAGGCCTTCAACTGCATCAATGGTGACGACGGGTCCTCGCGCCAGGATTTATGCCCGATCTCGAAGAAAATATCCGAACGCCACCCGTAGGTTTCGAGATAGGCCTGCCAGCGCCGCTCGAATTCGCCGGCATGCGGCGATGGTAGCAGTTCGAGCCTGCCACCCCGCACCCGCGCCAGCGAGAGGGTCTCGGCAAGGCCGTCCTGCGCCCGCACCCACCGTGCCAGGTCCCATAGCGCATGCCCCATTTCCAGCGATTTGTTACCGAAGCCTTGCAGCAGGCGCCGCCCATCGCTGAGGGAGTCCGGGCCAAGGATCCCCCCAAGAAGCTCCTCGAAGCCGAACACCGCATTCATCGGCGGGATATTGACCCGCATATGGATGTCCCAGACCTCGGTCATCATCTCGTCGAACGTCAGGATGAATTGCGCCACCGCGCGGGTGGAACTGGCGCCATAGTCGAAGGACAGGATGGTCGCGGCCATCTCGAGGATGCGCGGCTCGAAAATCGCCCGCCAGTCCTGCAGCACCGTAGCCCCTAGCACCATGGTCAGCCGCTTCATTTCCTCAAAGCGGGCGGCAACCGCATCAGGGCTACCCTCGAACGGCGCGGCGGTGAGATAGACATAGCCATGATGGGTGGAGGCTTGCAGATTGGTGATCGGCATCGACAATTGGGCAATGGCGCGGGACGCGCCGCGCGAAAAGGCCGGCTGCATGAAGCTCGCGTTCATCGGCGTTATCGGCAGTGGATTATGCATGATATCGCGGAACCAGAAGCCGCCGCTTTGCTGCGGCGACTGCCATTGCGGAAAAAAGCCGACTGCGTCCGCTGAAACGGGTTGTTGGTTCATTATGTCCCCCTGCGACCGTCGATTGCACCGCGGTTCCGGGCAATCGTCTGCGTACCGGGATTGCAGCGCGCTGTCATGGAAATGTCAACAAAACATCACGCAATATCCACTGGCAACCGAGGTGCATTCGTGCCTTCACCCGTCAGCCCGCGCCCGCCCTGGTAGCCACGATGCCAGCAGCGCCGATCCAGCCACCGCGACCGCGAAAATCCAGATCATCGCCACATGCCGTGCCGGGGTGACCAGTTCGTTATTGCCCAGCACCAACCCGAGGACAAGAATGCTGGCGATCCCGCCGAGATAGCGCATGGTCGAACTGGTGCCCGCCGCCATGCCTGCGCGTTCGCGTCCGACCGAGGCCATCGCCGAGGATTGCGCTGGCGCCGAACACAGCCCGAGGCCAATGCCGCACAGAAACAATCCGGCCACTGCGTCGATCGGTGCGGTGAATCCGGCCAGACGTGACAATAGCAGCACCCCAGCGAGCAACGGCGCCATTCCCGCCAGCGCCGTCACCCGCGCGCCGAACCGGTCGGTGAGCCGTCCACCGATCGGTGCGGTCACGACCATCCCGATCATCATCGCGAACAGCATGGCGCCGACCTCGAGCGGCGCGGCATTGCCGAACGTCCCGAAGAATTGCGGCAGCTGGAACAGCAGCCCGTACATGGCAAAATTATGCAGCGCGGTGATCAAGGTGCCGGCGGTGAAGGCCGAATTGTCGAACAGCCTGGGATCGAGCACCGGGGCGTGGGCGCCGAGTTCCCAGACCACGAAGGTCACCGCCAACATAACCGCCAACCCGAGCAGCAGCGCGCGCGCCAGCCCGTCCTGCTTGGTCGCGGCGATGAACATCGACAACGCCACCGTCAACAGCATGATACCCGCCAGATCGAACCGGCCGCGCGTCCCGCCCGGGATCGGTACCGGCGGGCGGACCGGCGGGCGGGCGGGCGGCAGTGGCCACAGGCGCAACAGCAGACCTGCGAACGCGAGGAATGGCAGGCTCGCCAGAAATATTGACCGCCACCCGAACAGGGCCACGAGTTCGCCGCCAAGCACCGGCCCGACCGCGGCGGAAAACCCCATCGTGGCGCCGAACAGCCCAAACACCCGCCCTTGCCGCTCGGCCGGCATGTGGACCCGCAACAGCGCGAGGGTGGATGGCACCACCAGCGCGCCCGCCGCCGCCATCGTGCAGCGCGACACCACCAACAGCCAGATTGCCGGTGCCAGAACCCCAATCAGGGCGCCGAGCGCATAAAGCGCTATGCCCATCTGGAAGGTGTTGGTATGGCCGAGCACGTCGCTGAGTTTGCCGCCCGGGCCCTGCCCGACCACATTGATGGTCAAATAGGCCGTAACCAGAAGCCCGGTGACCAGCACCAGATCGGCCGAAAACGCCTGGCTGATCGATGGCAGAGCGACGGCGATCAGGGTCGAACCGAGCGGCGCCTGGGCAGCAACGATCAGCAAGGCGGCGATGGTCAATCCGTTTGGACTTGCAGCGATGTCGGTCCCGCCCTCGGCCCGTGCGCCCATCGCGCCGCCGCCGCGCACCTGAGCGACGCCGTCCGAATAACCTTTCACCATCGCCGCGATTTGTGCCCCGGCCAGTCCGCCGGTGGAAAAATGCCGCCCCGCCATCAACCCCAGTGTTGCGCAAGCGGCGACGGCGTCGCGATCGGCATCACCCGGCGGGCTCTCCATCAACAACTCGGCAAGCTGGCGGTAGAAATCCACCGCATCGTCCTTTTTCAGCGCCGCCGGCAGTTCGGGCGGCGATTGCGCCGCGGTCGGCGTCAGCACCAGTCCGTCCTGCACCCCATGCACCGCCGCCTCATCAGCCGCGCCATCGACCACAATCCGGGCCAACGCCCAGACC
>JAYUBN010000002.1:0-26571 GCA_043740855.1 Sphingomonadales bacterium
CTTCCAATTCGTTGCAAACCAGGTGCCTGCCATGTCCGTCGATACTGCCACCGTGGCCCGGATTGCCGCGCTTGCCCGCATCAAGCTGAGCGCAGGCGAGGTTGAAGCGATGGTGCCCGAACTGAACGGCATTATCGCCTGGATCGAGCAATTGGCCGAGGTCGATGTCACCGGCGTGGCGCCGATGACGGCGGTGATCCCAATTGCCCTGCGGTTGCGCGATGATGTCGTAAACGCCGACCCGCTGACCGGCGGCGATCGGCGTGATGCGGTGCTGGCCAATGCGCCTGCCGCCCAACATGGCTTTTTCGGCGTGCCCAAGGTGATCGAATAATGTCGCACGTGACCGAACTTGGCGTCGCCGCGATCCGCGATGGCGTGGCCGCAGGCGCGTTTTCCGCCGTGGAAGTGGCCGGGGCATTCAACGTTGCAGTCGCCGAGGCGCAGCCCGCGCTGAATGCCTTCATCGTCACCACGCCCGATCACGCGCTGGCATCGGCCAGGCGGGTCGATGCCGACCGCGCTGCCGGCAAACCGCTGGGCAAACTGGCCGGGGTGCCGATCGGGATGAAAGACCTGTTCGCCACCAAGGGCGTGCAGACCACGGCGGCCAGCCACATCCTCGAAGGCTTTATCCCGCCCTACGAAAGCACGGTATCGCAGAAATTGTGGGACGCGGGCGCGGGCATGCTCGGCAAACTCAACCTCGACCAGTTCGCGATGGGTTCGTCGAACGAGACCAGCTATTTCGGCAATGTGATCTCGCCGTGGCGGCGGAATGACGGCAGCAGCGCGCCACTGGCGCCGGGCGGCTCGTCGGGCGGCAGCGCGGCGGCGGTGGCGGCGCATCTTTGCCCGGCGGCGACCGGCACCGACACCGGCGGCTCGATCCGCCAACCTGCGGCTTTCACCGGCATCGCCGGGATCAAGCCGACGTATGGTCGCTGCTCGCGCTGGGGCATTGTCGCCTTTGCCTCGTCGCTCGACCAGGCCGGGCCGATGGCGCGCGATGTCCGCGATTGCGCGATCATGCTGGAGGCAATGTCCGGCTTCGACGCCAAGGATTCGACCAGCTTGAACTTGCCCGTGCCCGGCTGGGAAGCCGCGTTGACTGGCGATTTGTCGGGCAAGAAAATCGGCATTCCGCGCGAATACCGGTTGGACGGCATGGACGCGGATGTCGCGCGCAGTTGGGACAACGGCATTGCCTGGTTGAAGGATGCCGGTGCGCAAGTGGTCGACATCAGCCTGCCGCACACCAAATACGCGCTGCCCGCCTATTACATCATCGCCCCTGCCGAAGCGTCCTCCAACCTCGCGCGGTATGATGGCGTGCGCTATGGCTTGCGCGAATTGCCGGAGGGCGCAGGCTTGCAGGACATGTACGCAGCGACGCGCGCGGCTGGCTTTGGCGGCGAGGTCAAGCGGCGGATCATGATCGGCACCTTTGTGCTGTCCTCGGGCTATTACGACGCCTATTTTACCCGCGCGCAGCGGGTGCGCACGCTGATCGCTCGCGATTTCGAGGCGGCGTTCACGCAGTGCGACGTGATCCTGGCGCCGACCACGCCCACCGCCGCCTTTGCGCTGGGTGGCAAGAGCGAGGACCCGCTGGCGATGTATCTGAACGACGTGTTCTCGGTGCCCGCCAGCATGGCCGGGCTGCCGGCGATGTCGGTTCCCGCCGGGCTGAACCGGCAGGGGCTGCCGCTGGGCTTGCAGATCATCGGGCGCCCGTTCGACGAGCAGGGTGTGCTGAACGCCGGTCTGGCGATCGAGGCACGCGCGGAGTTCACCGCAAGTCCGGCCAGATGGTGGTAAAATGAGCAGCTATCGCATTCAGGGCACCACCGGCGAGTGGGAAGTCGTTATCGGGCTGGAAGTTCACGCGCAGATCACGTCGCATGCCAAGCTCTTCTCGGGTTCGTCGACCACGTTCGGGGCGGAACCCAACGCGCAGGTCAGCCTGATCGACGCGGCGATGCCCGGCATGCTGCCCGTGCTGAACCAGGAATGCGTCCGACAGGCGGTGCGCACCGGGCTGGCCATCGACGCTCAGATCAACAGCTATTCGCGCTTTGACCGCAAGAATTACTTCTACGCCGATCTGCCGCAGGGCTACCAGATCAGCCAGCTTTACCACCCCATCGTCGGGGAAGGGCATATCGACATCGGGCTGGATGACAAAAACCCGGACGCAGGCATCAAGCGCATCGGCGTCGAACGCATCCACATCGAACAGGACGCGGGCAAACTGATGCACGACCAGCATCCAACCATGTCCTATGTCGATCTCAACCGCTGCGGCGTGGCGTTGATGGAAATCGTCAGCAAGCCCGACATGGCCTCGCCCGCCGAAACCGGCGCCTATCTGCGCAAGCTGCGCAGCATCCTGCGCTATGTCGGCAGCTGCGACGGCAACATGGAAGAAGGCTCGATGCGCGCCGACGTCAACGTCAGCGTGCGCCGCCCCGGCGACGAACTGGGCACGCGGACCGAGACCAAAAATGTCAATTCGGTGCGCTTCGTCATGGCTACCGTCGAGTATGAAGCCAATCGCCAGGTCGATGTGATCGAGAGCGGCGGCAAGATCATGCAGGAGACCCGGCTGTTCGATCCCGACACCGGCACCACGCGTTCCATGCGGTCGAAGGAAGACGCGCATGATTACCGCTATTTTCCCGATCCCGACCTGCTGCCGCTGGTGCTGGAACCCGACTTCATAGCGGACTGCCGCGCCAGCCTGCCGGAATTGCCCGACGCCAAGCGCCACCGCTATGAGGCTGTGCTCGGCCTGACCCCTTACGCCGCCGGTGTCCTGACCGCCGAAGTTGAAACCGCGCTGTGGTTCGAAGCCCTGGCCGACGCCTGCGCCGCTGCGCAGGGCAAGACCAAGGCCGAAGTCGCCAAGCAGGCGTCCAACTGGCTGCTGTCCGAATTCTTCGGCGCGCTCAATAAACTGGGCAAGGGACTGGACAATTCGCCCGTCGGTGCCGACGCTGCAGCTGAATTGTTGGCGCTGGTCGGCAACGGCACGATCTCGGGCACCATCGCCAAACAGGTGCTTGAAAAGATGCTGGAAACTGGCGAGGGTGCGGGCACCATCGTCGAGCGCGAAGGCCTGACGCAGACCAGCGACACCGGCGCCATCGACGCGGCCATCGCGGGAATATTGGCGGCGAACGCCGACAAACTCGCCCAGTACAAGGGCGGCAAGGAAGCGCTGTTCGGATTCTTCGTCGGCCAGACGATGAAGGCGATGCAGGGCACGGCCAACCCGCAGGTGGTAAACGAGTTGCTGAAGAAGGCTTTGACTTAAACAAATCTGCCGACAGGTGCACCGCTTGATCCTATCCCCTTTCGAATGGATGATCGCCCGGCGCTACATGCTGCCCGGCCGGGGCGAGGGTTTTATCGCGCTGGTCGCAGGGATCAGTCTGGCCGCGGTGATGCTGGGTGTTGCCGCGCTGGTCATCGTGATGAGCGTGATGAACGGGTTTCGCGCCGAGTTGCTTGACAAGATCGTCGGCCTCAACGGCCATGCCATCATCCAGGCCTATGGCGGGCGCCTGGATAACTGGCAGGCGGTGCTGCGGCAGGTTCAGGCGACGAAGGGCGTGGTGCAGGCCAGCCCGCTGATCGAACAGCCTCTGCTGACCACCTTCAACGGACGGGTCGAGGCGATCCTGGTGCGCGGGCAAACCGCGCCCGACATCGCCGGCCTGCGGCCCAAGCTGCGCGCGGGGGAGCTGAGCGAATTGAAGCCCGATTCGGGCAATGTCGCGATCGGTGCACGGCTTGCCGAGAACCTGGGCGCGCGCATCGGCGATGCCATCACCATCATCAATCCAGCGGGACGTGCCACGCCCTTTGGCACCGTGCCGCGTCAGATTTCCTATCGCGTGGCGGCGATTGTCGAGATCGGCATCTACGATTACGATAACAGCTTTGTGATCATGTCGATCTCCGACGCCCAGACGCTGATGCTGTCTGGCGATGCCATCGGCATGATCGAAGTGCGCACCAGCGATCCTGATACCGCGATGGAAACGCTGGCACCGCTTGCCCGGAAATTGTCGGGACAGGCGGTGGTGACTGACTGGAAAACGATCAACGCCAGCCTGTTCGAAGCCCTGGCGGTGGAGCGGGTGGCGATGTTCGTGGTGCTGTCAATCATCGTGCTGGTGGCGGTGTTCAACATCCTGTCCAGCCTGATCATGCTGGTGCGCGCCAAGACGCGCGACATTGCCATTCTACGCACGATGGGGGCGACGCGGCGCTCGCTGCTCAAAATTTTCGTGACCACCGGGTTTTTGATCGGGGCGTTGGGGACGCTGGCGGGGCTGGGGCTGGGTTTCGTATTCCTCTATTTTCGCCAGCCGATCGTGCATCTGGTGGAAATGATGACCGGGCAGAACCTGTGGGACCCCAAGATACGTTTTCTCACGGATTTGCCCGCGCGCAGCGATCCGGTGGAGATCGCCGGCATCTGCATCATGGCGCTGGTGTTCAGTTTCCTGGCCACGCTTTATCCCGCCTTGAAGGCGGCGAACACCGATCCCGTGCAGGTGCTGCGCTATGAATAATGGGGTGCAACCCGTAGTGCGGCAGCCTGTCGTGTCCTTGACCGGGCTGACGCGCAGTTTTGTGCAGGCTGACGTGACTATCGAGGTGCTGCGCGGCGTCGATCTGGCGATCATGCCGGGCGAAATCGTCGCGCTGCTGGGGCCTTCGGGTTCGGGCAAGAGCACGCTGCTGCAAGCCGTCGGGCTGCTTGAAGGCGGCTTTGGCGGCCGGATCGCTTTTGCCGATGTCGATGCCTCGACGCTGTCCGGCGATGCGCGGACGACGCTGCGCCGTGATCGTCTCGGTTTCGTCTATCAGTTCCATCATCTGTTGCCCGATTTCAATGCACTGGAAAACGTCGTTCTGCCCCAGTTGATCGTCGGGCTCTCCCGCCGCAAGGCCGAGCAGCGCGCCCGCGAATTGCTGGTCGCGCTGGGACTTGGGGCACGGTTGGGTCACCGGCCCAGCCAGCTTTCGGGCGGAGAACAACAGCGCGTCGCCGTGGCGCGGGCGCTGGCCAACCGCCCGCCGCTGGTGCTGGCTGACGAACCCACCGGCAATCTTGACCAGGCAACAGCGCACAAGGTGCTGGCCGAATTCCTTGAACTGGTGCGCGGGCACAACAGCGCCGCGCTGATCGCCACGCATAACGAGGCGCTGGCGGCGCGGATGGACCGGGTGGTCCGGCTGGTCGAGGGGCGGCTGGTCGAGGGCACTCTGGCATGAACTGGTCGACATGCGGGTCGCTGAGCGGGAGGGCATTAGCCAAAAACGCCGTGAATTGCTTGCGCAACCTTGCGATTTCTTTCGCGTTCATTCACAGTCAGAGCGTTCAGAGCATCGTTCCGAAAAAGTGGGTCCCGGTTTTTCGCTTTAAACGATACGACAACAAAAACTTGGAGAAACTCATGTCTAATCCCACGACTTTTGCGGGCGAGTCAGGTTCGGATAATCCGATCGGGTGGGACGATCAGGCGATTTTGCATCGGCGTTCGGATGCCGGGTTGATGCATGATTTCAGGGTCGCACGCCACGGCACCCTGGCCGAACTGGTGCATCAGGTGATGGAGTTTCCTGTGGAAGTCCGTTCGCAATACAAGATCGAGCGTCCGGGCGGCCAGGACTATGAGCCGCATGAAATTGTGGCGCTGTCCAAGCGTCAAGATTTTCCATTGTAACGGGCTATGGCTGATCCGCACACAATTGCCGATTTTTCAGCAAAGCGGCCCGATGGCAGCAACGCCGACCTTTCTGAAATGGTGGGCAAGGTCGTGCTGGTCGTCAACACCGCCAGCAAATGCGGCTTTACCCCGCAATATGCCGGGCTGGAAGCGTTATGGGAGACATATCGCGCGCGCGGCTTTGTAGTGATCGGGTTCCCCTGCAACCAGTTCGGCGGTCAGGAACCGGGCAGCGCCGACGACATCGCCAGCTTTTGCAGCGTCAATTATGGCGTTTCGTTTCCGCTGATGGCCAAGGTTGAGGTCAATGGTGATGGCGCGGCGCCGCTGTACCAATGGCTCAAGGCCGAGGCACCGGGCATTATGGGGTCCAAGGGCATCAAATGGAACTTCACCAAGTTCCTGATCGGTCGCGATGGCACAGTCGTGCGGCGCTATGCGCCGACGGACAAGCCGGAGAGTTTGGTCAAGGACATCGAGGCTTTGCTGTAACGCTAAATCTCGTAAAATCGGGAACCTGAACTCGTTTCAGGGTCCATTGTGCCCCATGCACCGACTTGGGGGCACGATGGATGTTGGAACGAAGTGAAGGCTTGGCCGTCAAACAGGTTCAGCATGACGAGTGTGCAAAAATGTGGCCCCGTTTCGGGTCCACGCTTTTCCCCAACGCTTGCACCCCCACACTTGATCAAAACCGCGCACCGCCCATAGGGTAAACGCATGGCCTTCGTCCCCTTCGTCGCATTGCGCGTTTTTTCCAGCTATACCATGCTCGACGGTGCGATCGAGCCCAAGGCGATTGCGCAAGTGGCCAAGGATCGCGGGTTTCCAGCGATTGCCGTCTGCGACCGCAACGGCCTGTACAGCGTGCCCCCGTTTGCTGCCGCATGTCGGGACAAGGGTATCCAGCCGATTATTGGCACGCTGCTGGGCGTTGCGCGCGATGGCGATGCGAAATCTGCCCCCCAGATCGACTGGCTGCCGCTGTACGTCCAGAATGAAGCGGGGTGGCTCAACCTGTGCCATCTTGTCAGCCGTGCCCATCTCGACCGGCCGCTGGAGTTCGAGGCGCATGTCACGCTCGACGATCTGACCGGGCATAGCGACGGGTTGATCGCGCTCACTGGAGCTGGCGAGGGGGCGATGGCGCGGCTGCTGGCCGAAAATCGCGTCGCGGCAGCCGAAGCCTATGTAGAGCGGCTGGAGGCATTGTTCGGCGACCGGCTCTATGTCGAGATTGCCCGGCGCGGCCATGCTGTCGAGGACGCGGCGGAAGAGGCGCTGATCGACCTTGCCTATGCGCGAAACCTGCCGCTCGTCGCCACTAACCCCGCACATTTCGCCGATCCGCATTTTCATGCCGCGCATGATGCCATGCTGTGCATTGCCAATTCGACGCATATCGACGCCGCCGACCGCCCCCGCTCGTGCCCGCAAGCCTTTGTCAGGTCGGGGCCGATGATGGCCGAGAAATTCGCCGATCTGCCCGAGGCGCTGGCCAATACGCTGGTGGTGGCGCAGCGCTGTGCCTTTGTGCCGCCCCGGCGCAAGCCGTTGCTGCCCAGCCTCGCCGGCGATAACTCTGGCGACTCTGGGGGCGAAGCGGCGATGATGGCGCAAAACGCCCGCGCCGGGCTGGCGGCGCGCCTGGCCCCCTATGGCGAAATGGCCGAGGAAGAGCGAGAGGTCTATGGTGCGCGGCTCGACTTCGAGATCGACATCATCAGCCGCATGGGTTTTTGCGGCTATTTCCTGATCGTCGCCGATTTTATCAAATGGGCCAAGGATAATGGTATTCCGGTGGGTCCGGGACGCGGCTCGGGTGCGGGCAGCGTGGTCGCCTGGGCGCTGTTGATCACCGATCTCGATCCGATCCGGCTCGGACTGCTGTTCGAGCGTTTCCTGAACCCGGAACGCGTCTCGATGCCGGATTTCGATATCGATTTTTGCGAAACCCGGCGCGGCGAAGTGATCCGCTATGTCCAGACCAAATATGGCCGCGATCACGTCGCCCAGATCATCACCTTCGGCAAATTGAAGGCGCGCGCGGTGCTGCGCGACACCGGACGCATCCTGCAGATGAGCTATGGTCAGGTCGATCGCCTGACCAAGCTGATCCCCAACCATCCGACCGATCCGTGGCCGCTGCCGCGCGCGCTGAACGGCGTGGCCGAACTGCGGCGCGAATACGATACCAATCCCGAGGTCAAGCGGCTGATCGATCTGGCGATGCAGCTGGAGGGCCTGCCGCGCAACAGTTCGACCCATGCGGCGGGCGTGGTGATCGGCGACCGGCCGCTGGCGCAATTGGTGCCGCTGTATCGCGATCCGCGTTCGGACATGCCGGTGACCCAGTTCGACATGAAATATGTCGAGGATACCGGGCTGATCAAATTTGACTTTCTGGGCCTGAAAACGCTGTCGGTACTGCGCAAGGCGACCGATCTGATGGCCAGCCGCGGCATTGTCATCGACCTCGACACGCTGCCCTGGGACGATCAGGACGTCTATGCACTGCTGCAATCGGGCGAGACGGTGGGCGTGTTCCAGCTGGAATCAGAGGGGATGCGGCGCACGCTGGCGGCGGTCAAGCCGACCGGTTTCGGCGACATCATCGCGCTGGTTTCGCTGTATCGACCAGGTCCAATGGACAATATTCCGCTGTTTGGTCGGCGCAAGAATGGCCTGGAAGCCATTGAATATCCACATGAAAAACTGTCCGCCATCCTGGCCGAAACCTACGGCGTCATCGTCTATCAGGAACAGGTGATGCAGGCGGCGCAGATCCTCGCCGGTTATTCGCTGGGTGACGCCGACCTGCTGCGCCGCGCCATGGGCAAGAAAGTGCAGGCGGAAATGGACGCGCAGCGCCAGCGCTTTGTCGAAGGTTGCCGCGAAACATCGGACATCGCCCCGGCCAAGGCCAACGAGCTGTTCGATTTGATCGACAAATTTGCGGGCTATGGTTTCAACAAGAGCCACGCTGCGGCTTATGCGTTGCTCGCCTATCAGACCGCCTGGGTGAAAACGCATTACCCGCATGAATTCTTTGCAGCATCAATGTGTTTCGATATGCATCAGTCTGAAAAGCTGACGATTTTTGTCGACGATATGCGGCGCCGGGGGGTAGCGCTGGCGGGTCCCGACCTGAATTTTTCGCACAGCCAATTCACCGTCGAACAGACCGAAGAGGGCTACGCTGTGCGCTATGCACTGGCAGGCATCCGCAATGTCGGTGAAAAAGCGATGGCGGGCGTGGTCGCCGAACGCGAGGCTAACGGGCATTTCACCAGTCTGGAGGATTTGTTCAGGCGGATACCCAGCGGCGCGCTCAATCGCCGTGCGCTCGAAGGGCTGGCGGCAGCGGGTGCCTTCGACAGTCTGGATTCCAATCGGGCGAAGGTTCTGGCCAATGCTGACATGTTGCTGGCAGTGACCGACGAAGCCGAGCGCACCCGCAATAGCGGTCAGCACGGCTTGTTTGGCGGCGACGATCATGCCGCCCCCGCGGTCCGCTTGACCGAAGCCCCGCCATGGTCGCGAAGCGAGCAAATGGCGAGGGAGCGCGAAAATTTCGGCTTTTACTTTGCTTCGCATCCGGTCGAGCAATTCCGCGCGGTGGCCAAAGCCAATGGGGCACGCAGCTATGCCAGCCTGATGGCGTCCGGGGTGTCGGCCAAGGGATCAGAACGCCGCGAAATGGCCGTAATCGCGGCAATGGTGGAAGGCGTGCAACGCCGTAAGACCAAGCGCGGCAAGGATTTCGTGATCGCTGAATTGTCGGATTCATCCGGCCAGTTCTCGGCGAGCTGCTTTGAGGAAGCGCTGGTCGAACCAATGCTGAAATGGGCCGCAGACGCCACTTGTTTGTTGCTGAGCGTGGAACTGGACGCGCCAAATGCCGATGAACCGCCGCGCGTGACGGTGCGTGGCGGCCAGCCGCTGGCCGACGTGAAAAGCGCCGCGCGGATGGTGCTCGAACTGGAAGTCGTGTCCGCCGAGGCATTTGCCCAACTGGCGCTGATGCTACCTGCGGGCGCGGTGGGTCGGGGGGAAGTGGTCGCCAAATTGGACGCAGGGCCTGGTCAGTCGGTGCATTTGCTGCTGGGCCGGGATTTTGCGCTGGACGGCGATCTGGCCGAACAGATCGCGACGCTGGATGGGGTGCGACATGTCGCGCTGAGCGCAAGGCGCGTGGGGGCTAATTTGCGGCTGGTGGCCTGACAGACTCTGGGGCCCTCTCCTTCAGGGGAGGGGCGTTAAAGCTTCATCCACTCCGCCAGCGCAGCGATGCATTCGCGCCCCAGCAGCGCCGATCGTTCCGGGCTCCACCCGTGTTTCGGACAGGGCAGGTCGGCGTTATCCTTGAACGGCATCTCCAGCGTCATCGAGACGCAATTGTGGCTGGGGCCAAAGCGTTCCGCCAGCTGATTGGTCGCCATGGCAAGGTTGGCCTTGCCTGGCCGGGTGACCGGATAGCCGCGCCGGGTCTGGAAATCGGGGGTGCGGCGTTCCAGAATGTCCAGATACCGCCGATAGCCTGCCAACTGTGTCTCGGTCAGCGCAGGAATGCCCTCGAAACCCGCCATGAACACCGCTGGGATCGCCTCGTCACCATGCACGTCCATGGCAAAATGTACGCCGGTCGCGTCCATCGCGTTGCGGATCGCCAGCACTTCGGGACTGCGCTCAAGTGTCGGAGCAGCCCATTCCCGGTTGAGATTTGCGCCCACCGCATTGGTGCGCAAATGGCCTCGGCGCGAGCCGTCGGGATTGGCATTGGGCACGATATGCAGCGTTGCGCCTGCGCGCAACCGGCGGGCGTGCGGGTTGGCGGGGCAAGTCAGCGCGTCCAGCGCGCCGTCCATCCACCATTCGGCCATGCTCTCGCCGGGATGCTGGCGCCCGAACAGCCAGATTTGGCAAGCGCCCTCGCCAAGCTCCAGGCAATCGATCGGCTGGCCGTCGATACTGTGACCCAGGCTGCGATGACTGACCCCCGGTCGGCTCGCGATGCGAGATATCAGATCATGATGGCGGTCCATCGAATAGGGCGCAAAATAGGCGAACCAGGCGATATCGCTTGCCGGGCGGTAGCGGATTGTCAGCGTCCCGCCGTCCTTGTCAGGTTCCCAGGTGGTATCGGCGCGATGCCACGATTGCCGGTTTTCAGAAACCGCAGCACGGTAGTCAGGCCAGCCGCCCGGATAGGCGGAACCGGCAAGGCCCGTCAGCCGCAACTCCAGATCGCGGTCTGCGGCGCCGGACACGCGGAAGTGGAACCATTGAAAGAATTCGGATTCCCGGTCGCGCCGGATGGTGAGCTGAGCTTGCGCGCCGGAAATTTCCAGCACCTCGATGTTGCCAGAATCAAAAGCGGCGGTGATGTCGATGTCGTTCATTGGATGATGGTAGCGCATCGGGGGATCAGGCAACAAGATCCGGGAAACGATAGATTTGCGCAAACTTATGGCGTCCGACCCGAAAAATGCTCGAACAATGCCCCGGCCAGCCGCGCAGCGATCGCGGTATCGGTCCAGCGCGCATTGCCTTCGCGGGTGACGATATCGGCGCGGCCTTCCCACAGCACCTTGCCGCTGGCACGGTCGAGGATGCGCGTTTCGAGTCGCGTGTTGATCAGCGCCTTGCGCGGTTTGCTCAGGTTGATCGACAGTCCCAGGCCGAACAATGAGCCGCGGTTGGACGCGCCCGCCTCCACCTCGCCGCTGACCGGGCGGTGTCGGGATTCTTCGGGAACGACGACATCGCGCGCCGTACGAACTTCTGTCACCAGCCCGCCCTTGGGATCGGAATTGATCGTATCGTAGCCGGCCTTGGCCAATTGGTCGACCACCGCGGCCTCGAAAATCGCGTCTATGCGTTCACCGCCGGTGCCGCCCGGCGTGGCGGTAACGGCGATATGCGTCTGACTGAGTGCTGGTTGAGCATCGGGGGCGACGAACCGATCGACCGACACTTTGCCCTCGCGCGAATCATCGCTGCGGCCGTCGCCATTCCAGCCCGACCCATGGAAACCACTTCCCCAATCCGAACCAGGGCCACCCGGCCAGGCCAGCACCGGGCTGGCGGCGGTGGCGATGATCATGGCAACGATCAGGAGGGGACGGCGAAATAGCTTCATGTCAAACCTTCGTTGCGGCGGTGAACGGTTCCCGGGTGACGATTAGGAACCGACTGCTTGCCGCAGGATGAACCGCCATGTTATCGTGCTGCGTATGACTGAAACTGTGACCAGGAAATGTCCCGTGCTCGTGACCGGGGGCGCCGGTTATATCGGCAGCCACGCCGTACTGGCGCTGCTGGACGCGGGCTGGCCGGTCGCGGTGATCGACAATTTTACCACCGGCTTTCGTTTTGCCGTGCCCGATGGCGTGCCGCTGTATGAGGGCGATGTTGCGGATGCGGCGCTGCTGGCGCGGATTTTTGCCGAACAGGGGACGCAGGCGGTGATGCATTTTGCGGGATCGATCATTGTCCCTGAATCGGTCGAGAACCCGCTGAAGTATTATGAGAACAATACCGCCAAAAGCCGCGCGTTGATTGCGGCGGTTGTCGCGGCGGGCATTCCCCATTTCATTTTCAGTTCGACCGCCGCCACTTATGGGGTGCCCGAGGTGTCGCCGGTGACCGAGGATTCAGCCCGCGTGCCGATCAATCCCTATGGCATGTCCAAGCTGATGACCGAGATCATGCTGGGCGACGTGGCCCGCGCCCATCGCCTCAATTTCTGCGTGTTGCGCTATTTCAACGTGGCAGGGGCCGATCCGCAGGGGCGCAGCGGGCAATCGACGGCGGGGGCGACGCATCTGATCAAGGTAGCGGTTGAGGCTGCGCTGGGCAAACGCAGCCATGTCAGCGTGTATGGCAGCGATTACGCCACGCCCGACGGCACCGGGGTGCGCGACTACATCCACGTCGCCGATCTTGCCGCCGCGCATCGGCTGGCGCTGGAGGCGCTGATGGCTGATCCTGCGACCTCGCTGACGATGAATTGCGGTTATGGCCGGGGCTTTTCGGTGCTGGAAGTGCTCGATGCCGTGGACCGGGTGACCAATGTGCAAATCGAGCGCCGCGTCGAGGTGCGCCGCGCCGGCGACCCCGATGCGCTGATCTCGGACAATCGGCGGATCAAGGCCACGCTGCCGTGGGTGCCGAAATATGCCGACCTCGATGTGATCGTCGCGCATGCCCTGGCCTGGGAGCGCAGACTGACGCATTTGCGCGGCGATGAACAACCGGATGAACTTGACTTGGCGGCCTGTACCCCATAACGGCGCGGCTTGATTTTTGAGCGGGGACTACCCGCTAAGGTGATAACCATGAAGATTCGCAACAGCCTCAAGTCGCTCAAAACCCGCCACCGCGACAATCGCGTCATCCGCCGCCGGGGCCGGACCTATGTGATCAACAAGACCAATCGTCGCTTCAAAGCGCGCCAGGGCTGATTCTGTCGCGCTGAGTGCCTGACAGGTGGTCGGCACCGGCGCTACACCTGAAACCTCGCAGTCGTTAACCGGCCAACCGAAGGCTGTCGTCTTTGATATCGGCAGGGTGCTGGTGCAATGGTCGATTCGCGCGCTCTATGAAAAGCTGATTGCCGATCCGGTTCAGCTCGACAGGTTTTTGGCTGAGGTCATCACCGAACAGTGGCATTTCCAGCACGATACCGGGGTGCCGCTGGCCGAGATGATTTCTGCGCGCGCCGCTGATTTCCCCGAGCATCGACACCTGATCGAAGCCTATGGCACCCGCTGGCTGGAAACCGTGCCGGGCCCGGTCGCCGGAACCCACGCGCTGGTGGAACAACTCGCGGCGCGGGGCACGCCGCTGTATGCAATCACCAATTTCGGCGCGGATAGCTGGGCGATGTTTCGCCCGACCTTCCCCATCCTCGACCATTTCCGCATCATCGTCGTCTCGGCTCACGAACGACTGACCAAGCCCGATCCCGCAATTTATACGCTGGCCGCCGCACGGTTCGGGTATGCGCCCGGCGCGATGCTGTTCATCGACGACAGCGCGGTCAATATCGCCAGCGCAGCCAACTGCGGCTGGCAGACGCACCATTTCATCGACGCTGCGGGGTTGGCCGGGGATTTACAGGCGCGCAGACTGATTTAGCTGAACTCGCCATCCGCGCTATTCCGTTTTCCAATCGATCGCCCTGCGCCCATGCGCCTCCAGAAACGCATTCGCCTGGCTGAAGTGGCGACAACCCAAAAAACCGGTGTACGCGGAAAACGGGCTGGGATGAGGCGCGGTGAGGAGCAAGTGATCCGAGTCTTTCAGGCCTGGCACTTGTCCCGCGACCTGGCGGGCGTGGTTACCCCACAGCATGAATACGCAGGGCTCGGGCTTTGCAGCGACGGCGGCCAGAACAGCGCCGGTGATCGCCTGCCAGCCGATCTGGCGGTGCGATCCGGCCTGGCCGTGTTCGACGGTCAGCGCGGTGTTGAGCAGCAGGACGCCCTGGCGCGCCCAGTGGGAGAGATCGCCGTGCGTCGCTGGTGCGATGCCGCAATCGTCGCGCAGCTCCTTGTAGATGTTGGCCAGCGAGGGCGGGATGCGCACGCCTTTGGCGACCGAAAAGCTAAGGCCATGCGCCTGACCGACCCCGTGATAAGGATCCTGGCCCAGGATCACCACTTTCACGCCGTCGAGCGGCGTGAGCGCCAGAGCCGCCAGCCGCGTGCCGCGCGGCGGATAAATGTGCTTGGCTGCTGCCTCCTCTGACGCAAGGAAACTGGTCAGCCGGCACGCTTCGGGGCTGGTCAGTGTCGGCGCCAGCGCTGCGCGCCAGCTGTCGGGAATGGCTTCGGTCATCGCCACGTTCCTTCGATTCGGGTGTTAAGATTTTATTGTCGCATCGTTACAGCAAAAACCAGTAGCCACTTTTTTGCGCGAAGCTCCGGCGCAAATGCGGGGCTTTCCTCCACGCGCCGAACCGCCTAAGCGATTTGATTATATGACTGTTCATCTGCATCAAGAAGATCTCCCCGAAGGCGTATTGGCGCCCGGCCCGGTAGCCGTGGATACCGAAACCATGGGCCTCATCACGCCGCGTGACCGGTTGTGCCTGCTCCAGATTTCCGACGGTGGCCCGGACGAGCATCTGGTGCGTTTCGCGCCCGGTTCAAACTTTGCCGCCCCGAATTTGCGCAGCGTTCTGGCTGATCCGACGCGGCTCAAGCTGTACCACTTCGCTCGCTTCGATCTGGCGGCGATCCGCCATTATCTGGGGGTGGTCGCCGCGCCGGTGTTCTGCACCAAGGTCGCAAGCAAGCTGGTGCGCACGTATACCGACCGCCACGGGTTGAAGGATCTGGTGCGCGAACTGCTCGGCAAGGAGGTGTCCAAGGCTCAGCAATCGAGTGACTGGGGTGCGCGCGAACTGTCCGAGGCGCAGCGCGAATATGCCGCGAGCGATGTCCGCTATCTCCATGCCATGCACGCCATTTTGGTCGAGCGGCTGGCGCGCGAGGGGCGCAGCGAACTGGCGCAGGCCTGTTTCGATTTTCTGCCGCACCGCGCCGATCTCGATCTGGCCGGGTGGAGTCAGCACGATATCTTCAGCCACGAAGCGGCGTAAGGCCAGTTGACCGTCCAAGGCGATCTGCTGCGCGACCGCCGCCGTGTCTTTGCAGCGCCGGGCGGTACGCATGATCGTGTCGTGCGGTTGCTAGGCGGAATATTGCCAGCTGCTGTGGGCGTGGTCGTGGCAGCGATGGTGATCACGCCGTTGTTCCCCCGCAGCGAGGTCAGCTTCCTGCTTGATCGCAGCCGGGTGGCGATTACCGAGGAGCGGCTCAGGGTGACAAATGCGGTCTATCGTGGGCTGGATGCAAAATCACGCTCGTTTTCGATTACGGCGGGCAAAGCCGTGCAGCATTCGGCGCAAGTCCCGGTCGTTGCGCTGGAACAGCTTGTTGCCAGTCTCCAGCTTGACGATGGTCCCGCCCGGCTGACCGCGCCCACGGGTGACTATGATATGCGTAATGACATGATGCACGCCAATGGCCCGGTCGATTTTCGGCGCGCCGACGGCTATCGCATGGTCACCAGCGGCGTGGACGTCGATCTGAAGGCCAAGCGCGCGACCGGTACGGGCGGCGTCCAGGGCGTCATTCCCTCTGGCACTTTCAGTTCGGACCGAATAACGGCCGACCTGGCCGCAGAAAACGTTACGCTGGAGGGCCACGCGCGGTTGCGCATGGTTCCCGGCAAGCTCAGGGTGCCGCAATGATGTTTGGTTTCCGCCCCCGGTCACCTGTCCGCACGTATGTGAGGCTGGCGCTGGCGGGGCTGATGGCGTCGGGACTGCCGGTCGCGGCCGATGCGCGGGCCAGTGATGCTGTGGGGCCTCACGACAGCAACGCCCCGGTCAATTACGCAGCGGATCGCATCGAATTGATGGAAAAGGCCGAGCGTGTGGCGTTGTCGGGCAATGTCGTGATCACGCAGGGCGATTTGACGATGCATGCGCCGCGCGCCGTGGTCGCCTATACCAATGCGGGGGCGATGAAGATCCAGCGGCTTGATGCGACCGGCGGCGTGACCGTGGTGCGCGGCGATGAAACCGCACGCGGGGATGTCGCGACCTATGACTTCAACGCCCGGATCATCACCATGCTCGGCAATGTCGTGGTGGAGCGGGGTGGAGGCGATGTCCAGCGCAGTGGGCGGCTGGTGATCGACTTGAACACTCACCTTACCACCACGGACGCCGGACCAGGTGGCCGCGTTTCCGGCACCTTCGCGGTGCCGAAGCATGACCAGAAGGCCCCCTGATCCGGACCAGCAGTCGGCAGCGCGCATAACCGCCCAGTTGCCCCGAGCAGCGCCGCTGGCGTTATCGCGGTTGCGGGTGCTGCTGCTCGACCTGTTAGGCACGCGCCATGTTCCGGCGTCACGGCTGGCCGCCCTGGCGCCGGGCGACTGGGCGCGGCTGGACGCATTGGCGCAATCCTACCTCTGCGATCCGATGCTGCACCACCGTCGCGGGGGCGATGCCGCAATTCCCGCCGAGCTGCGAGCAAGCTGGCGTGGCCGCTATCGCGCCAATGCCATGCGCGCACTGGTGCTGAAGGCCGAACTTGGCGAAGTAGTCGCGTTGCTGGAAGGCGCAGGATTGGCGCCGATCGCGCTTAAGGGGGCTTGGCTTGCCTGGCACGCCTATCCCGAGCCGGCGCTGCGCCCGATGAGCGATATTGACCTGCTGTTGACTGTGGAATCGGTGACCGCCGGCTATAAATTGCTGCAGGCGCATGGCTATGTGGTGGCGGCGGCGCCCGAAATGGCGATGGCCGATTTGCTGCGCTTCGACAAGCATCTGCCCGAATTGCGCGCCCCACGCGGTACTATCATCGAATTGCACCACCGACTGGGGGAGCCCGATGGCCGCCTCGATCACGCTTCGCCCTCGCATGACGAGGCCGCAGTGCGGGCGCGGGCGCAGCGGATTGATGGCATCCTGTATCCGGCGCCCGAAGATATGCTGGCGCACCTGCTGATCCATGCCGCTTACGGCCATCGGCTTAATTGCGGGCCAGTGATTCTGGCCGATATCGCTTATTTCCTTGCGCGATACCCGGTCGACTGGCCGCAGTTCTGGGCTCGCGCCGCGCGCGAAGGTTGGCGCGCGGGCGCGCGGCTGCTGCTGGCGGTGGCGGCGGAACATGACGATCTCGATATCGCGCTGACCGGCGATGCCGGGCCGCCGCCAGCGCTCGCCATTTTGAACAGTTTTCCCGATCTGATCCTGCAGGATCGCGCCACGGTGCAGAATGCCGGGCTGCTGGCCACAGGATTTGTCGGCGGGCGTGGGAATTTGTGGCGGCGGCTGCGCGGCCTGCGCGGTACCCATGACGGAGCGCAGGCGCCGCGCGACTGGTCGCAGGAAGGCGGTTTCATTGGCTGGGCCGGCAGTCGGCTATGGCGGTTCGGCGGTCAGCTGTTTCATCCTGAGCTGCTGCGCCAGTCACGCGATCTGGCGCGGTTCAGCCGCTGGCTCGATGAACGATAAAGGCATTGAAAACAGATATTTACGAGGAGTAACCCCCTCGCCGCCGCCGTCATTTACGGTTATGCGCCGCCTCTTCGGCCCACCTTGCCGCGCAACGGTTATATAGTCTGCGGCGCTGCGAGGTTGTTACGGGCTTTAACCGCGCGCGATGGCGACAATGTCGGGGTCTGGGGCGATGGTCCCAGTTTTTTTACTTGGCCCGTACCTCAACCCAGACCGGGGCATGATCGCTGGCTTTTTCGCGACCCCGATGGTCCTTGTCGACACCGCAGGCGACCAGCCGGTCGGCCAGTTCGGGCGACAGCAAGGCATGATCGATGCGAAAGCCGTGGTCACGTTGCCAGGCGCCGGCCTGATAGTCCCAGAAGGTCCACAAACCGCCGCGTGGATAATGCGTGAGCAGCGCATCCGTCCAGCCGTCGCCGAGCAGCCGGGCATAGGCGTCGCGGCTTTCGGGTTGCATCAGCGCGTCCTCGGCCATCGCCTGGACTGACCACACATCCTCATCGCGGGGGATGACGTTGAAATCGCCGGTTACGATGGCGGGCACTTCCTCGGCGGCGATCGCAGCCATGCGTGTGTGAAGCCGGTTGAACCAGCGTAATTTGTAATCGAACTTCGGTCCCGGCCGGGGATTGCCGTTGGGCAGGTAGATGCAGGCGACACGCAGGCCGAACACCTCGGCTTCAAGATACCGGCTGTGATCGTCGTCGGGCTCATCGGCCAGACCGCGCTGAATTTCCACAGGCGCCGCGCCATCGGCCAGGATCGCCACGCCATTGAAGCCCTTCTGGCCATGCCAGATCGCCTGATAGCCGATGCGGGCCAGTTCGCTTTGCGGAAAGGTTTCGTCCGAGGTCTTGATCTCCTGCAGGCAAACGACCGCAGGCCGTGTTTCCTCCAGCCATTCCAGCAGGCGCGGCAGCCGCGCCTTGATCCCGTTGATATTGAATGAGGCGATTTTCAAATCAAGCATCGTGCCAAGAAGGGGGTATCGACTTTTCGCTTCAAACGATACGACACAAACAATCCGCTATATTGCAAAGCTGGAACCGCAACCGCAGCCGGCGGTGGCATTGGGGTTTTCCACCTTGAAGGCCGACCCACCCATCGATTCGACGAAATCCACCACGCAGCCAGCGACCAGGTCCAGGCTGACCGGATCGACCACCAGTCGCACTCCGTCGGTCTCGGTAATCGCGTCATCGCTGGCGGGGGACTCTTCCATGCCGAAGCGATACTGGAAGCCCGAGCAGCCGCCGCCATCGACCGCCAGCCGCAGGATCGCCGGCTTGCCTTGCTTTTGCGCAATGGCACCGACCCGGGCGGCGGCCGAGGGGCTGAGGGTTGGCGCCGGAGGAAAGCCCGGAGCAGATAGTGGTGATGTCGGAGCTATTTGCATGACGCGAATATAAACCTCACCCCCGCCTGCTGCAAGGCTTCTGCGTCAAGCCGGCAAATATCACGCCGTCTGGATATAGCTGCGCATCGCCTCGGCCTCCGACTCGATGCGGTCGATGCGGAACTTGACCAGATCGCCGATCGAAATGAAGTCGATCACCTGGCCGTCGTCTATCACCGGCAAGTGTCGGATGCGGCGCCGGGTCATCAGCGACAGCGCTTCCAGCACCGGTGTATCCGGGCTGACCGTAATCGCGGGCGCGGTCATCAACTCGCTGACGGTGTGATCAAGCATAGTCGGACCCAGTTCACGCAACTGGCGAATGACATCGCGTTCGGAAAAAATACCGCAGATTTTACCCCCGTCGAACACCGGCATGGCACCGATGCGCATGTCGGCCAGCAAGGCCACCGCGTCGCGGACAGGGGTGTGGCCGGTGCATCCAATCATCTTGACGGAACGGTCCTGGATCAGGCGCGCAATAGTCATGGCTGCTTTCTCCTGCTATGATGACGTTAAATTCGACCAAATTGGTACACTCGTCACCCTGAACTTGTTTCAACATCTATCGTTCCACAAAATCGGCGGTGCGTCGGGCACGATAGACCCTGAAAAAAGTTCAGGGGGATTGTCCGAGGCGGTCGAATTCGAGTCTGGCCATGAACTATGCCAGTTGTTGCAAATGATGACCAGAGTATCGCAGGGCGATGCGTTTCAATGGCAGGCGCCACGGCCACAGCCGGGCAATTCTGGAGATAATCTCCCCGGACTTGCCACCCGGCCTCCTGCATAGCATGGACCGCACCGATGGCCCATGATCCCGCAACCGCCGCTTACGCCTGGTCGCGCTATCGCCGTGTCATGCGCTGGCTGATGGCGGTGACGGTGGCGCTAATACTGGTGGCGCTGCGCCTGGCTGGCCAGCACGCGGGCAGTGGCTCGGTGCGGCGCTATGTGGTGGCAGCCCTGGTCGTTGGCGCGGCAATGCTGGCCAGTTCGATCCTTATGGGGCTGGCGTTTCTGTTCAGGACGAAGGCCGCAGACGAAACTCCTCTACCGGTACGCCGGCAATCAGATGCTCCTGAATGATCCGTTCCAGCACCGGCTCGGTACAGCTGTGATACCAGACTCCGTCGGGCCAGACCACCGCGATTGGGCCCGCCGCGCAGATCTTCAGGCAATCGGCTTTGGTTCGGGCGATGCCGCCATCCCCGTCCAGTCCCAGCTCTTTCAGGCGCTTTTTAAGATATTTCCAGGCTGGCGCTCCGACTGCCAACGAACAGCATTCGCCCTTTTGCGGCTCTGCACACAGAAAGATATGGCGCGCGATCCCGTCGCCGCCGGCCTTGGCCAGAGCTGTGGTGGCGCGGGCCAGGTTTTCAGCTTTTGCGGTCGTCACAGACGGAGCATCCCATTAAATGCGGTCGTCACGGACGGAGCCTCCAACGGGCGATGCCGTCGATAAAGGCGGCGGGAATTGCGGTGGGCTGACCATCGGTCACGCACACCATCACCGATTGGGCAAAGCTGACGATGCGGTCCTCCTGTTTTATCAATTGTTGCACGACATAGCTGGTGCGGCCGATGTGGGCCACGGCGACATGCGCGTCCAGCGGTTGCGGGTAATAGGCCTGGTCCAGGAATTCGATGGCAAGGCTGGCGACCATTGTCGTGATGCCGGCCCGGGAGCTGTGATGAGGCGTGGCCTGAAAGAACCCGGAGGCGTGATTGAAGCGCACGCGCGCGTCCTCTATTATCCCCAATAGCGCGACGTTGTTGAGATGCATGTTGATGTCGAGATCGCCGAAACGCGTCGCCACCGCGCAATGAAACGGATAGCGCGCCGGATCGAGCAAGGCGGGATCGGGTTTGGCCATGGTGGTGTGGTCGGGCCTTCAGGACTTCTTGCCAACGATCCGCGCAATTTCGGTGGCGACCAGCCGCTCGACCATCGCCGGCAAATGCTGGTCCAGCCAGGCGGCCAGCGCCGGGCGCAGCAGTTCGCGCGTCAGTCCTTCCAGCGAGGTTTCGCCCGAGCGCACGATCTGCGGGCTGGCGGAAGGCTCGGCCATCAGCGCCAGCGCGGCAAGCGATTCGCGCATCGCGGCACGCGATTCTGCGGTTACCAAGGGCGCGGCGTCCGGATTGGATCGCACATCGGGTTCATCTTCGGAAGGCAGAAAACGCGCGGCTACCGCCAAGTCCAGCACGTCGTCGTCATCATCTGCCGGAGCTAGCGCCGCGCTATCCAGGGCCGCCGCCTGCCGGACTGCGAATCCGGCACGATCGTCGCGGGCGATGACTTTCTTGATCGAATTAAGGATTTCATCGACGGAGGGCTCACCGGGTTGGCGCATCATGGTATCCTGTAAAGTGCCGGCAAAGGGGTGCAAAGGGCGCATGGCAGCGCCTTGCGGCAGTTGATCATTCCTGGGGAATAGAACCGTCCTGCACGGGCGTGTCAACGGTGCGTGTCGACCGCGCCACCGGGGTGGGATCGGATCCCCAATCCCCGATCGCCCGTTTTGCCGCGCGATAATGCGGATCAGGGTCGTACAATGCCCCGCCGTCCAGCCCCAGATCGCGCGCTTCGGCCTTGCCCATCGCCGCCAGCAGCGAAAATCCGGCGACATAGGCATTGCGCCGGGCGGTGGCCAATTGCTGCTGCGCGCTGACCAATTCCTGCTCGGCATTGAGAATGTCGAGGATGGTGCGCCGACCGACGCTGTTTTCAGCGCGGACGCCCTCCTGACTGAGCGTGGCGGCGGCCACGGCGGTTTGCGTCGACTCGATGATTGAATTGGCCGCCTGAAACGCAATGAAGGCGCTGCGCACCTGTTCGATGATTGACCGTTCCGAGCCGATCTCATCCTCCAGCGCGGCACCCTCGCGCGCTTGTGCCTGCCGGACCTGGGCGGTGGGGCGCCCGCCCTGATACAGCGGAACGGTGGCGCGGATGCCGACGTTGGCAGTCGAGCCGGATTGCGGCAACGCGGCTGCCGCGTTGCCAAACCCGACGATCGCCAGCGTGCCGAGGTAATTGGCGTAGAGGCTGTCCGCAAACAGGCTCAGCCGGGGCAGGCGCGCGGCACCAGCGGCGTTGACGTCACTTTTCGCCGCCTGGCTGCGTTCGCGGGCGGCTATCAGATCCGGATTATGCGCCAGCGCGATGTCCACCGCCTCGTCGGCATGAGTGGGCAGGCCGGGCAACGGCGGCGGCGCTTCCAAACCAACCGGCGCCTTCCCTACCACCTGGATATAATGCTCGCGCGCTGCCTCCAGATTGGCCGCGACGCTGCGCAGATTGCCTTGGGCCAATGCCAGCCGTGATTGTGACTGGGCGACGTCGGTGCGGGTCAGATTGCCGATCTGGAAGCGATCGCTGGTCGCTTGCAGATTGACCTGCAATGTTTGCACTTGCGTGCGGTTGAGGCGGACAACAGCCTCGTCCAGGATAACATCCATATAGGCCGCGACGACCGAACTGAACAACGCGCTTTCGGTGCCGCGCAAGCCAGCCTTGCCCGCATCCACCCTGATTTCGGCAGCCTTGACCGCATTGCGCACGGCGCCGCCCGAATAAATCGGGACATTCAGGCTGCCGCTGACCGTCACCGTCCGTTGCGCGCCGGCGGAGCTGAGAATTGCGCTTTTCTTCACATATTCGGTTTCATCGGCCGTGACACTGGCCGATGGCAAGCCGTCAGCCCGCGCGATCGGCACGGCCTCGTCGGTGGCGCGCTGCGTTTCGCGTGCGGACTGCATGGTCGGGTTGGTGTTGTAGGCGGCCGATAATGCGCTGCGCAGATCATCGGCTCGCGCGGGCTGGCCCTGCGCGGCAAGCAGCGCGGCGCCCGCCAGCAGGGCAATCCGCGGCCCATCCGCGCGCCTCATTCTTTAGAAGCTCCAGCGTTTCGGTGCGGCAAATTCGCGCAGGACGGGCATGCCCAGGTCGGTGAGCGCCAGCAGCGCCACGTCGCCTGCCACCTTGCGTCCGACCGCCAGCCGGGTCACCCCGTGCGCCATCGTTCCGGTGACCAGCCGACCGTCTTCCGCCAGCGCCGCCTTCAAAGTATCGGGCAATTGCTCGATCGCGCCGTCGATCACGATAAGTGTGTAAGCCCCGGCCTGCGTCTCGGCCAATTGACCCGGCTCTGCCACGTCGAGCGAACCCACCAGCGGGCGCAGCAGCGCGGCCAGATAGCCAGCGGGGTCGCCGACCAGCAACGCCCGGTCGGCCAGGGTCGGCGCTGCCTCTGCCAGAAAGCGGCCATGGACCAGCGGCGCCGCCAGCCAACGGCCATCGCCCAGCGGTATTGCCCGATCGATATAGGCAGAGCTGCGCAGCGATACGGGCACAAAACTCTCGCGCGGCAGGGCCAGCATCGCTGCCAGCACCCATGGTTCATTGACGCCGCTGGGGCGCAACTGGCTGTCGATCATGGCGCGGCGCGCTGCGGGATGATCCGCGTTAGCCTGCGCAATTGCTGTCGTCATACGAAATCCCTCAGCCGGTGGCTGCCAATGTTGCCGATGGCACGCCCACCATGCGGCAAAATCGGGTAGCGGCACAATCGACCGCCTTCTAGGCGAAGGATTTTGGCCCGCCAAGAGCTTTGACGGGGTTGGCACGTGCCCTTATGGGCCAGTCCTCCGATAGCGCAGCAAAGGACCGCCCCATGACCGATATGGTGACCATCCGCGAGGAAGACCTGATCGAAAGCGTGGCCGATGCGCTGCAATATATCAGCTATTATCACCCGATGGACTACATTCGCGCGCTGGGCGACGCCTATGCGGCAGAACAAGGCCCGGCAGCCAAAGACGCCATCGCCCAGATCCTGACCAACAGCCGGATGTGCGCCGAAGGCCATCGACCGATCTGCCAGGATACCGGCATCGTCAATGTGTTCATCGAATGGGGGCAGGAATGCCGCCTCGAATCGTCTGGAGGTTCTGGTCGCTCATTGCAGGATGTGGTCGATGACGGGGTGCGCCGCGCCTATCTGAATCCCGACAACAAACTGCGCGCCAGCGTGCTTGCCGACCCTGCCTTCACCCGCCGCAACACCCGCGATAATACGCCCGCCATCCTTCACGTCAGCATGGTGCCGGGACGCAAGCTGAGCGTCGATGTCGCAGCCAAGGGCGGTGGCAGCGAGGCCAAGTCCAAGTTCAAGATGATGAACCCCAGCGATTCGATCGTCGATTGGGTACTGGAGATGCTGCCGCAGATGGGCGCGGGCTGGTGCCCGCCGGGCATGTTGGGGATCGGCATCGGCGGAACCGCAGAACATTGCGTGCTGCTGGCCAAGCAGAGCCTGATGGCGCCGATCGACATGGGGCCGTTGAAGGCCCGCGGCGCCCGGACCGATATCGAGGCGCTGCGAATCGAAATTTTCGACAAGGTCAATGCGCTGGGCATCGGCGCGCAAGGGTTGGGCGGCCTGTCCACCATCCTCGATGTAAAGATCCTGGATTTCCCCTGCCATGCCGCCAACAAGCCAGTGGCAATGATCCCCAATTGCGCTGCGACGCGCCACGCCCATTTTACGCTGGACGGCTCGGGGCCAGCCTATCTGGAAACGCCCAAGCTGGATCAATGGCCTCAGGTGCATTGGGCGCCCGATGCCGCCGCAAAAAAGGTCAATCTGGACACGCTGACCCCCGAGCAGGTGCAAGGCTGGCAACAGGGCGACCGCCTGCTGCTGTCGGGCAAGATGCTGACCGGACGCGATGCGGCGCATAAGCGGATCAAGGACATGCTGGCCAAGGGTGAGCCGTTGCCAGTCGATTTCAAGGGGCGGGTGATTTATTATGTCGGCCCGGTCGATCCGGTGCGCGATGAAGTGGTGGGGCCTGCCGGGCCGACCACAGCCACCCGGATGGACAGCTTCTCCGACATGATGCTCGACCTTGGCCTGCTCGCCAGCGTCGGTAAGTCCGAGCGCGGGCCTGCGGCGACAGCGTCGATCGCGGCCCATAAATCGGCCTATCTGATGGCGGTCGGCGGCGCTGCCTATCTGGTGTCGCGCGCGATCAATGCCTCGCGCGTGGTCGGCTTCGAGGATTTAGGCATGGAGGCAATCTACGAATTTACCGTCGAGGATATGCCGGTCACCGTCGCGGTCGATGCCGAGGGCCGCAACGTGCACCAGCTGGCGCCGCTGGTCTGGCGGGAAAAGATCGCCAGGGAAGCGTTGCTGGCAGCCACCTGAGCGGACTTTTTTGCAAATGACCAAGCCGCTCACCCTTTTCCACGTCAGCGACCTTCATTTCGGCGCCGAAGATCGCGCGGCGCTTGACTGGTTTGCGCGAGACGTCGCCGATGTGCGTCCCGATGCGGTTATTTGTACGGGCGATCTGACCATGCGCGCGCGTCACCATGAATTCGCGGCGGCGACGGCGTGGCTGGGGGCGCTTGCCGCACCAGTGATGGTCGAGCCGGGTAATCATGACCTGCCTTATTTCAACCTGATCGAGCGCTTTACCGCCCCCACCGCCCGGTATCGCGCGCTCCGCCGGGTCGTGAATCGCGACCTGGCGCTGGACGGCGCGGCGATCATCGCCTTGCCGACCGTCGCTGCGGCACAATGGCGGCTGAACTGGTCGAAGGGGCGCGTTAGCCGGACCGATCTGGCCCATGCGCTGGCGGGACTGTCGGCAGCGGGCGCCGCCGGGATCAGGATCGTCGCCTGCCATCATCCGCTAATCGAGGCGAACACCGCGGCCACCGCTTCTACGCGCGGCGGCGCACAGGCACTGGCGGCATTGGCGCAGGCCGGGGCCGATGTCGTGTTGTCGGGCCATGTCCATGACGCGTTCGATGTCGTCGTCGAAGCCGGGGGCAGGCCCATTCGTTTAGTCGGAGCAGGCACCCTGTCGGAGCGCCTGCGCACGACACGGCCCAGCTATAACCGGCTCGACTATGAAGCGGGGCAGGGGTTGCGGGTGGCTCCGCAAGTCATGCCAAGTTGATCACCCCGCGTCGGCGGCCAATTTATCCTGCCCGGCGGTGCGGTTCCACCAGCCCCCGCCAAGTGCCTGGAACAAGGCGGCGGCATCGCCAAAGCGGTTGGTCTGGGCTTGTACCCGCGTGACAACCGATTGCTGATAAGTGCCCTCGGCAATCAACAGCGTCTGGTAATTGACATAGCCCACCCGGAATTGGTCGCGCGTGACATCGCGCGCAGCCTTGGTCGCGGCTTCGGCATGAGCCGCCGCAGCCAGAGCGTCGGCATCGGCCTGGATGGCATGGAGCGTGTCGGCGACGTTCTGGAACGCATTGATCACCGTGCTGCGATATTGGGCGCGGGCCACAATCAAACCCTGCTGCGCGGCGTGTTGGCGGTGGCGCAGCGTGCCGCCATCGAACAAGA
>JAYUBN010000003.1:0-2822 GCA_043740855.1 Sphingomonadales bacterium
TATCGGTCACTCGGAGGGGCGCAAGGGTCAGTCAGGCATGACAAATGCGCCGATCTGGCCCAGGACAACTGATCGATCAGTCAATGACCAACGTTCCACGACTTTGACGTCGTTGAAATCCATGATTGTTATGCCGGGTAATCGGTATGGCCGTCCGGTTGCGGGATGGCCGAGATAGGGGCCGGATTGAATCCCTGACATTGCGAACCGACACACTAAACGTCGATCCGTCGCAAACATGTCAAGAATTTCGAGATTGGGATTGGGTTTGCCTGCCGCCGCCATCATAGACCAAACGGCGCGATAGCGATTGGCGGTCGCTGCTCTATCGAGTGGCTCCTTGCTGTACCCGTGCAATCTCAACCGCTCATCATAGAGATCGAGGTAGCCGCCAAGGTTCCCTGCATTCCAGTCACCAATCGCATTGGCCAGAGCGTGTTCGATTTTGTTCATCGCCGTTATCCTCAGCTTGGACCTTCCCGATGACAAGATTAATTCCAAGGATCGTGATGGACCAGTCCCATCATCTGTGTTGCTTCGTTGGCAATTCCTGCGAAAAAGGCCGAATGTCGTCCGAGGAGACCCCGACCATGCGCACCCTCACCCTCCCCGACATCGAAGCCATCGCCATCGGCGCCGCCATCCTTGGCACTGGCGGCGGCGGCAACCCCTATATCGGCCGCTTGCGGGTCCAGCAGCAACTCACGCTCGGCCGCAGGGTCGGTGTGGTGACGCTGTCCGAACTCGCCGATGATGCGGCCGTGGTGGCCGTCGGCGGCATCGGCGCCCCGGTGGTCGGCATCGAAAAACTCCGCCAGGGCGAGGAATGTTTGCGCGCCGTCCGCGCCCTTGAAGACCTGCTCGGGCGCCGCATGGACGCGGTGATCGCGTTCGAAATGGGCGGCTCGAACTCCATGGCGCCGATGGTCACTGCCGCCCAGCTCGGTGTGCCGGTGGTCGATGGCGACGGCATGGGCCGCGCTTTCCCCGAACTCGACATGACCACGTTCAGCATTTACGGCCACGCCTCCACCCCGGCAGCCCTCGCCGACGACAAGGGCAATGTGGTGATCGTGAAAACCGCGATCAGCGAAAAATGGGTCGAACGGCTTGGCCGCAGCGCGGCAATCACCATGGGCGGCTCCGCCGGCATGGCGATCGCGCCGATGTCGGGCGCTTATGTGAAGCAATTCGCGGTGCCCGACACACTGAGCCAGGCGCAAGGGCTGGGCCAGGCGGTGCTCAACGCCAACCGCCTGCATCAGAACCCGATCGAGATGATCTGCGCGCGTGAAGCTGGCCGCCGGCTATTCGACGGCAAGATCGTCGATCTGCAGCGACGGCTGGAAGGCGGTTTTGCGCGCGGGGAGATCACCCTGGAAGGCTTCGGCCGCCACGCTGGGAAAAGCGCGGAAATCGCCATTCAGAACGAATTCCTGGTGATGCGGGTCGGCGGTGTGGTGGAAATATGCGTGCCCGACCTGATCCTGGTGCTGGACCATGACACCGGGCACGCCATCACAACCGAAGTTTTGCGCTATGGCCAGCGTTGCGCCGTTGTCGGCCTGCCGTGCCATCCGTTGTTGCGCAGTGAAGCCGCCTTGAAAGTAATTGGCCCAGGCGCTTTCGGCATCGGCGACGTGACCTACACCCCGCTCTGATTGCCAGCGCCCGCAAGCCCGCTTATCGTCCAAAGCTCGCTGATCTGCACAAGGATATCACCATGTCCCGCCCCCTTCGCATCGCCGCTTTGTTGGGCCTTGCTGCCCTCGCCGCTCAGCCGGCCGCCGCTAAAAACGTGATCACGGTAACCCTCACGCAAATCCTCGGCACCACCGATCCCGCCAAGGTCAAGGACTACACGGAATATCTCGGCGCGGTGAATACGTACGAGGGGCTGACGACAGTTGACGGCAAGGGCAATACTCTGCCAGCGGTCGCCGATAAATGGACCATTTCGCCCGATAACAAGGTTTATACCTTCCACATTGACCCGAAAGTCACTTTCCAAGACGGCAAGCTGGTCAAAGCGAAGGATGTCGTCTGGTCAATTCGCCGCCTGCTCGCCATCAACAAAGGCCCGGCCTTCCTGTTCAGCAATCTGATCAAGCCCGACAATGTTGTCGCCAAGGATGACGCGACAGTGGAAATCACCCTCGAGCGCGTCTTCGCCCCCTTCCTTGGCACGAGTGCGCTGATGTTTGTCATCAACAGCGACCTCGCGATGGCCAACGCCCATGGCGAGCCATGGGCGGAAACCTATCTCGCCGACAAATCCGCTGGCACCGGCCCGTTCGTGCTGTCCAGCTTCGTGCGCGGCGGCCCGTTCGCTATCAGCCGCTACGCCGGCTACCACAAGGGTTTCCCAGCCGGCGCGATCGATGAAGTGCGTTTCATCCCGACGACCGACGAAGCGACCGTTAAGGCGTTGGCGACCCGCGGCGAACTCGGCATGTCGAGCCGCTATCAGGCGCCCGAAACCTTCGACGCCATTGGCAAAATGAAGGATTACAAGGTCATAGCCAACCCGACCGCGTCTGGCTACTACATCAAGCTCAACAACAAAGTGCCGCCGACCGACGATATCCATATCCGCCGCGCCATCGCCTATGCACTCGACTACGCAACGGTCCGCGAGGCGCTTTATCCCGGCGTCGGCGTTGGTGGCCCGATGGCGGCAGTGTTCGGTGATGCCTACGCGTCTGATTTGCCGCTGCCGACCCAGGACCTCAAGAAAGCTGCCGAGGAAGTCGCCCTCAGCAAATATGCTGGCAAAGGCAAAATTCCGCTGATGCACGGCTATGTTGCCAGCACCAAGTTCG
>JAYUBN010000004.1:0-2819 GCA_043740855.1 Sphingomonadales bacterium
GGCGCGCAGCCGGGCGAGCAGCGCCAGCAGTTGCGCCTGGACCGAGACATCGAGGCCGGAGACAATTTCGTCCGCCACCAGCAGCTTCGGCACCAGGCACAAGGCCCGCCCGATATTCACCCGCTGGCGTTGCCCACCGGATAATTGTGACGGCGCGCGGTCGGCGAGTTCCAGCGGCATGCCGAGATCGGCGAGTATTTCGGCGGCGCGAACCCGGCGTTCGGCCAAGCCGACACCGGCGGCTTCGAGCGCCTGGGTCACGATCGCGCCGACCCGCCGGCGCGGGTTGAGCGCCGATTGCGGGTCCTGGAACACCATTTGTGCGGTGCGCAGTCTCAGGCGCCGCGCCGCCGCGCCCCAGCCGCCGACATCTTGTCCGGCAAGATGAATGTCGCCGGAGGTTTTCTGTTCCAGCCCCATCAGCAGCCGCGCCAGGGTGGATTTACCGCTGCCGCTTTCGCCGACCACGCCGACGAACTCACCAGATGCGATGGAAAAGCTGACGTCGCGCACGGCAACGGTCGGCTTGCGGCCAAACCGTCCGCGAAAAATCTTGCCGAGGCCGCGCACCGACACCAGCGTCTCTCCCGCCACCGTGTCCGGCACCGGCGCCAGCTCGGAAACGGTAATCTGTTCAATTTCACCGATATGCGGGCAGGCAGCTTTATGCGCCCCGCCGGCCAACGCCGGAACCTCCGCGCGACAGGCATCGCGCGCCAACGGGCAGCGCGGCGCGAAGCGGCAGCCGGACATTTCGGCCAGTGCCCGCAACCCCGGCATCTGGTCGGGCAGCACATAGAGCGCATTGCGCGGCCCGGAAATCGCTGGCGCGGCCAGCAGCAGGCACTGGGTATAAGGATGCAGCGGCTGCGCCAGCACGGTTTCCGCCCGCCCATGTTCCACCACCCGTCCGGCATAAAGCACCGCAATGTCGTCGCACACTTGCGCCGCCAGCCGCAGATCATGGGTGATGAACAGCACCGCGGTGTTCTGCGCGATTTGCAAATCCCGCATCAGGGCGACGATCCGCGCCTGGATGGTGACATCCAGCGCCGTCGTCGGCTCATCGGCCACCACCAAAGCCGGTTTGGAGGCAAACGCCATCGCGATCAGCACACGCTGGCACATGCCGCCGGACAATTGGTGCGGGAACCGGTCGAGCAGGTCCGGCAGTTGCACGCTTTCTAGCGCCGCGATCGCCGCCGCGCGCCAATCGGCGATGCCAAGCCGACGTAAATGCTCGGCGAACTGGCTGCCAATGCTGCGCACCGGATTGAGCGCCGAAAGCGGCTCCTGCGGGATAAATCCGATCTGCTGCCCCAACAAATCCCGCCGCTTGGCGGGTGCCATGGCGACCAGATCCTGCCCGGCAAATTCCAGCGTCCCCGCGCTCACCGCAAAGCCCGGCGGCAATAATTGCGCAATGGCGCGGCCGAGCATCGACTTTCCGGCGCCCGACTCGCCCACCAATCCCAGCACCTTGCCCGGTGCCAGCGACAGCGACAGGCCATCAAGCGCCGCGACTTTCACCCCGCCAATTTGCGCAGTGACACTCAAGCCTTCGGCACGAAGGAGGGTCATCCCCGCCCTTCCACCAACCGCAAATCCAAGCTCCGCCGCAACCCATCCCCAAGTAAATTAAACCCCGCTACCGTGACAAAAATCGCCGCCACCGGCGCCAGCAAATTGATCGGCGCCTGGTAGATCGTCGCCCGCCCGTCAGCGATCATTTGCCCCCAGGCGATTTCATCCGGCTTCACCCCTAGGCCAACGAAAGCCAAAATCGCCTCGACCACCACGGCAATGCCCATTTCCAACGTCAGCAAGGTCAGCAGCAGCGGCACCACCGCGGGCAGAACTTCCCGCAGCACCACCCGCATATGCGAAAACCCGACCAGCCGCGCGGCGGTCACATACTCCCGCCGCACCACCACCAACACTTCGGCGCGCAACACCCGGCAGAACCGCGTCCAATCGACCAGCACAATCGCCAGGATCACGTTGCGCGACCCAGTCCCCAGCCCGACCATCAGGATCAGCGACAAGATCACCGGCGGGAACGACATCCAGACATCGACGGCGCGCCCGATCACCCAATCCACCCAGCCGCCAAAATACCCCGCCAGCAGCGCCGCAATCGTTCCGATAATCATTGCCCCCGGCGCCGCGATCGCCGCCACCATCAGCGCCAGCCGCGTGCCGTACAACAGTCGCGCCAGCACGTCGCGCCCCAGACTATCCGTGCCCAACGGATGCGCCGCCTCCCCGCCTTTTGCCCAGGCGGAGGGCAGCAAGGTCGCCAGCAAATCCTGCTCATCGGGCGCCGCCTGCACCAGCAGCGGCGCCAGCAACGCCAGCACCAGAACGGCCAATAACACCGAAAGCCCGACAATCACCCGCGTATCGCGCAGCCAGCGTGGCATCATGCGCCCCGCAATCTTGGGTTCAGCAGCATCACCAAGCCATCAACGATCGCGGTGATCGCCAGCACCACGACGCAATAGGTCAGCCCAACCGCCTGGATGATCGGCAGATCGGCATTGCGCACCGCATCAACCATCAGATTGCCCATGCCGGGATAAGAATAAATCACCTCACCCAACAAACTGCCGCCGAACAGGAAGCCGAACTGCACCCCCATCAAGGTCAGGGTCGGCAACACCGCGTTCTGCAAGGCGTGACCGAGCAAAATCCGCGTCTCCCCCACCCCACGCAGTCGCGCCTGGCGGATATAATCTTCCTGATAGGCATCGATCAGCGAGGCCCGCAGCACCCGCATGATTGGGGGCGCGAACGCCACGCCGAGCGCAAAGGCCGGC
>JAYUBN010000005.1:0-2807 GCA_043740855.1 Sphingomonadales bacterium
ACGGCATCTGGATGTATCCCTCGCGCGCCGGCGCGCACTGGGCGCAGCGGAGCGGGCGGGCTTATCTGATTTCACCACACGGCATGCTCGATCCCTGGATTACCGCTCGGGGGCGCAGGAAAAAGGCGCTCGCCCGCGTTGGCTATGAGCGCGCCAGTTGGCGTGCCGCCGCCGCCTTCCACGGGCTGACCGCAGCCGAGGCGGGGGACATCCGGCGCGAAAGCGGGCACGGCGAAATTGTTGTGATTCCCAATGCCGGCCCGCTCGTCGCGCCACCCGACCCCGCCCCGCGCGCCCTGCATGTCGTTTATATCGGACGCATCCATCCCAAGAAGAACCTGCCGGCGCTGGTGGCAGCGTGGCGGCTGGCGACAAAGCCCGTGGGCAGCCGCCTGACTATCGCCGGCTGGGGCGAAACACCCGATGTCGCCGCCTTGCGCAGCGCCATCGGGGAAACCGGACACAGCATCCACTTTGCCGGTCCCGTCTATGGCGCAGCAAAGCAGGCGCTGCTCGACAGCGCGCGTTTCATCATCCTGCCCTCGTTGAGCGAGGGCCTGCCGATGGCCATTCTGGAAGGCTGGGCGGCGGGTGCACCGTCGATCATGACTGCGGCCTGCAACCTGCCCGAAGGTTTTGCTGACCGCGCGGCGCTGGCCTGCACGCCCGATGCCGCGTCGCTGGCGCAGTCCCTGACTACGGCGCTGCATTGTGATGAATTGCAGTGGCGCGCGATGGCGAGGGCGGCGCGGGCGCTGGCGGCGGGGCCGTTTTCCGCAGAAACGGTGGCCGCTCGCTGGGCGCAGGCCTATGGCGCGCTGATGGCGGGCAAAAGGATGATTCATGAGCCTGCTTGACGCGCGCAGCACGCAGCCCCTTGCGGGTGGCCCGAGTTTTTCCTTACGCAACCGGCTTGCGCGGGTGATCTGGCAGGCGAGCTGGGCCGTCCTCTGCCGCTTTACGCCGCCGTCGTTTCACCGATGGCGCGCGCTGGTCCTGCGTTGCTTTGGCGCGGCGGTAGGGCGGGGCGCCCGCGTCCATGCCAGCGTGAAGATCTGGCTGCCCGCCAACCTGCAACTGGGCGATCGGGTCCTGATCGGCCCCGGCGCGCGGCTTTACAACCAGGGGCATATCGCCATCGGCGCGGGCACGGTGGTGTCGCAACGTGCCCATCTCTGTGCCAGCAGCCACGACCTCAACGATCCGCATTTCCAGCTGGTGCTGCGCCCGATCGCCATTGGCGAAAATTGCTGGATCGCCGCTGAAGCCTTTGTCGGGCCGGGCACCGCCATGGGCGACCGGGCGGTGCTGGCGGCGCGCGGCGTCTTGTTTGGCGATGTAGGGGCGGACGAAGTCTATTCAGGCAATCCCGCCGTGTTCCTGAAAGCCCGCACCCTGCGCGCCGGATAGCGCCATTCCGGGGCTATTCCCTCTTGGCCTTACGGCACGGCTGAACTAGAGACCACGCGGGCTTCGGGAATACCGAGGCTTCGATCGCGTTGGTGCCCGAAAGGGCTTCATTGGGAATGCGGTAGGAACGCGCAACCGGTTTCGGTCAAGCTTTCTGATCCGCGGCTGTCCCTGCAACTGTAAGCGGCGAGCGCGATGCACAGCCCGGGCAACCGGGCAGCCACTGGGCACCCTGCCAACACGGCAAGGCCTGGGAAGGCGTGCATCAAGCTATGACCCGTGAGCCAGGAGACCTGCCAGCGTCCGGTCGCTCTTGCCATGGTCCAGGGATTGGCCAAGGCACGGTTCTCCGTCTGAGCGACGCATATGCGGCTGGGGCCGTATCGGCAGGTGTGCCGGGCGCTGTATGGTGTCCGCCAGGTATATGCGTCGACCGCGCGCGGAAATCTCCCGCACGGACGCCCCGGCCTTTCGCTTCAGATGCCGCAGGGAACCTATCGTGATAAAACTCAGTTTTGCCGTACTTCTTGCCACCGGCTGCGCCGTGCCGGCGCTTGCCCAGAATACCCCGGTCAACAATGACGATATCGTCGTTACCGCCACCCGCTCGGGCGATCCGATCCCGGCCGAATTGATTGGCTCGTCGGTCACGGTGATTTCCAATCAGGACTTGCAGGATCGCCAGACCCGTGTGCTGTCGGATGTGCTGCGCGACGTCCCGGGCGTCGCAGTCAACCGCAGCGGCGCAATCGGCAATCTTACTGATGTGCGCATTCGCGGCAGTGAATCCGATCAGGTGCTGGTCTTCGTTGACGGCATCAAGGCCGACGACCCCTTTTTCGCCCGCTATAACTTTGGCACCCTGATCAACGACGAAGCCTCACGCATCGAGGTGCTGCGCGGCCAGCAGAGCTCGCTTTACGGTTCGGACGCGATTGGCGGGGTCATCAGCTATAACACGCTGTCCGGTCGCGAAGCACCCGGCGTCTCGCTGCGAGCGGAGGGCGGCTCGATGGGTACCTATGATGGCGGCGCGCGCGTCGCCGGCGTAAAGGGCAATGTCGATTATGCGCTGTCTTCCAGTTATTATCGCACCGATGGTTATCCGATTGCGCCGGGGGGCAACCTTGACACCAGTTCCAAAAGCCTGGGCGTTTCGGGCAAGTTCAACTGGACGCCGACGCCCAATTTGAAAATCACCGCCGTCGGCCGCTACAGCTTTTCAAAAGCCGACAGTGACGACCAGCAGGTCGCCGCCAATTCTCCGGTCATCATGGGTTATCCGGTGATTACCACGGTCGATTCACCGGGCAATTACGGGGCCAATCGCGGCTGGTACGGCTTGCTCGGCGCGGAGTGGAACCTGTTCAACAACGTCATGACCAATTCGCTGAACG
>JAYUBN010000006.1:0-9167 GCA_043740855.1 Sphingomonadales bacterium
TTGCTCGCGTGCCAGCGTGAGCAGACTGTCGCGGGTAATGCCGGGCAGAATCGTGCCCGTGAGCATTGGCGTGAGCAGGCTGCCGTCGCGGAAGACAAAATAGAGGTTCATGCCGCCCAATTCCTCTACCCATCGCTGTTCTGCGGCATCGAGGAATACGACCTGGTCGTGGCCGCGCGCGATGGCTTCGGCTTGGGGGACGAGGCTGGCGGCATAATTGCCGCCGCATTTGGCCTCACCGGTGCCGCCGGGTGCGGCGCGGGCGTATTGGCTGACCCAGATTGATACGGCGGGCGCGCCAGACTTGAAATAATTGCCAGCGGGCGAGGCGATGACGAGAAATTTATATTGCTTGGCCGGGCGAACTCCCAAAAATGCCTCAGTGGCGATCATGAAGGGGCGCAAATAGAGCGAGCCGCCTTCGACCGTGGGCAACCAGTCGTGGTCGGCCAGCACCAGCTGACGCACCGCCTCCACAAAGATCGCCTCGTGCAGTTCGGGCATGGCAAGACGTTGGGCAGAACGGTTGAAGCGCGCGGCATTGGCCTGCGGACGGAACAGGGCAACCCCGCCACCGGGCTGGGGGTATGCTTTCAATCCTTCGAATATTTCTTGTGCATAATGCAGCACCGCCGCTGCCGGGTCGAGCGCGATCGGACCACGCGGGCCGATCGTGGCATTATGCCAGCCTTCGCCCTCGTGCCAGTCGATAACCACCATGTGATCAGAGAAATTCGTGCCGAAACCCGGTGCCGCCAACACCCGCGCACGTGCCTCCACCGGCGTCGGTGACAGATGGGGCAGGCGGGTAAAGGCAATCTTGGTTTCGGCGAGGCTCGCCATGGCAGTACTCCTTATCGACCGACAGAATTTGAATGATAATTACTTTTTGAGCAACATAAAAGACATAAAATAATGCCATGTCAGCCCATGTCAGCTGCCTTGGACCCATGCTCAACCAAAGGGAAGCGCGACCCTTGACTCGTTTCAGGGTCCATTTTGCCCCACGGACCGCATCCGTTTGTTGCACTGAGGATGCTGGAATGCAGCGACGGCCTGCCTGTCAGACAAGTTGGCCAGAACGTGTTCGCAAATGTGAAATGGATGCGATTCCAGCCCATAATACCCCAATGAGAAGGGCCGCCCCCGGTTCCGGGAACGGCCCTTCGCATGGTCAGCGGCCGGAAGTGCCGCTTACAAAGCCTTTATCGCTGGAGAACAACTCAGCAATAATGCTTTGCGTAACGGAAAGCCGACCTCTGTACTGAACCATGAGACATCGGATCACCTCCTTTCGCGCTGTTGAGCCAAAGTTCCCGCTCTCGCGGGTGGGGCAGCCGACGCGATGTCGAGCAGCCTTGGTGTGGCAACTTAGCGGTTCCGCGCCGCACAACAAGACTTGCAAGAAATTAATTTGCCGTGATCACTGATCTTTCAGGCCCGATTCTCAGCCGGTTACCGATCGCGGCGGCTGACTATCGACAATCCTCAACTACGCGGCTTACTTCCGGCCAGCTGGGCAGGAAAAGTGGTGTCGCCCCCGGCATTTCCAAAGCAAACCGGCCATGCGAAAAGGCTATGGCGTCCAGTAACGGGTCGCGCGAAGGCAAAGTAGCGGCAGCGGCGCCGTTGGCGTCGATATGGATCGGCACGATTCGGGACGATGATGTGGTCAATATCGACATATTCGATGCAGTTGGCGGGCCGCTATGCGTGATTGTGACCGTGCGCCCCAGCAGATCGCAGGTCAGGCTGAGCAGCGCTGCCTGTTCCGGGCTGCCGAACCGGGCGATGCTCAAGCTACGCTCCTGGGCCCAACGCCAGACCCCCGTGGTGGCGGGCATGTCGTGCCAGTCGATCGAAGGGGGTAACCGGGGCGGCGGTGGCGGTGACATTCGGACCGGTAGGGATAGCGCAACGGGGGTTTGCACCGGCCCGACGCATGAGCATAGCAGCAGCAATGTACCAGCGCCAAACGCGGGGAAGGCGCCTGACGCAAGCAATCGGGTTGGACGTTCAGGCTTCATCGCCTTGCTATGGGATCAGGCACCGAACCGCACAACCCCGATCAATCGCGAGCTTGTCAGCCCGTGATATTATCCCGATGAGCGACCCTGCATGAACAATATTCCCCCAAAGCGTCCCACGAAATCGCGGGTGGATCAATTGCTGGTCGATCGCGGGCTGGCGGAAAGCCGGACGCGGGCGCAGGCACTGATCTTGGCCGGGCTGGTGTATTCCGGTGAAGTCAAACTTGCAAAATCGGGCCAGACGCTTGGCGCCGATGCCCCGCTGGAGGTGCGCGGTCGCGATCACCCCTGGGTGTCGCGCGGCGGAATCAAGCTGGCGCATGCGCTGGCACATTTCGCTCTTGATCCGGCAGGCGCGGTGGCGATGGATATTGGCAGCTCGACAGGCGGGTTTACCGATGTCCTGCTGGCGCAGGGTGCGCGCCACGTCTTTGCGGTCGATTCGGGCACAAACCAGCTCGCATGGAAGCTGCGCCAGGATCCGCGTGTCACCGTGCTGGAGCAGACCAGCGCCCGGATATTGACCCCGGCGCATATCACTGCCGACTGTAACTGGGTGGTATGCGATGCCAGTTTTATCGGGATGGCAAAAGTACTGGACGTGCCGCTGCGCCTCGCCGCGCCGGTCTGCCAGCTGGTTGCCCTGATCAAGCCGCAGTTCGAAGTCGGGCGCGGTGAGGTTGGCAAGGGCGGGGTGGTTCGCGACACCGCGTTGCACGCGCGCGTCTGCAGCGAAGCGCGCGACTGGCTGGAGCAGTCAGGCTGGCACGTCGCCGGAATTGTCGAAAGCCCGATAACCGGTCCCGAAGGCAATGTGGAATTTCTGATCGCCGCGCAACGCCGCTGACTGCCGCCGGGCGGAACGGGCCGGCATTATATCGAGGGAGTAGGCGCTGACCCATGACGGCAACTTCTGGCGGTTCTACGCAAGGAGCGGGGAAGGGGCGATCTGGTTCATCGTTGCACGACCGCGACGCTGTCGAGGGCCGCTAGAAGTTGTCTTCAGGGGGCACGGTCCCGGCCCCTTGGTATCAGACGCTAGCCCTCGCGAGCGACATCGTAGCGTGACAGGTAGCGTTCAAACAGCGGTTCGAGCTGTTGCAAGCTCAGCCCGTATTGCTCCAGTCTGTACTGGCGGGTGCAGAACTGGCCTTGGGGATTTTCATCCAGCCAGCCTGCGATGCCGGCCGCGGCATCGGGTGTGAAGGCGTCATCCAGTTGCGCGTAAAGCTTTTTCATGGTGCCAATCGGATCGGCAATCAGATCGGCGTAATGGACATCGATGATCTTGTCTTCGCCAAATTTGTCACGGAAATCCATGATCCGATTGGCGTGTTCCGCTGCCTGCCAGCTATAATTCTCGCTCAGCCATGCGGTGTCGATCCGGCCCATGTGTGCCATGTGGCTCAGTGAAATGATGCTGCACAGCGATCCGGTGGCGGTGAAGGGGTCGCGGTGAGTCCAGATGACGCGTGCATCCGGATAGATTTTGAACAGATATTCCAGATAAAGCGCGTGCGATGGATCCTTGCAATTCCACACGCCGGGCGCCTCGGACTGAAGCACAGCCAGGAATTTTTTGTGGTACTCGTAGGATGAGGTCATATCGCAGCTGAACATGAAATCCTTGTAGGCTGGCAGCCGCCCATTGGCTTCGATCAGCAGCGTCTTGAAGTCGCCGGCCATGATGAAAGCATCTTCATTGGGGTAAATCGCCGAACCGCGATAATATTTGCCCATGCCGGGATCCGCCGCCATCGCGACCATTTCATGGTCCAGCCGGATCAGCGCGCGCGGGTCAGTCCGGAGCGTGGCCGTTGTCGCGGGAGGCACCGGGTCGTCGATTTCCCAGGTCAGCGGCGAACGGCGGGCGGGATCGGCTGCCAGCAGGCTGGACATCAGCGTCGTGCCGGTGCGGGGCACGCCCATCACGAACACCGGGCGATCGATCTGGCGATCGAGCAGTTCGGGATGGCGCGTCAGGTAATCGGCGACTTTCAGCCGGGTGTGCAGGCAATGCATCGCTTCGTGCTGGATGCGCTTGACCCCAGCTTCGATGAACCACCCCTTGGCGATACCGGCGTTTACGTCACCGACCAGGACATCCAGCCCTTCGCGATAGCTATCGCTGTCGAAGTTGCTGAGCCCGCTGCTGGCGTGCGCCTCATCGATGATCGCGGCAGCTGACAAATGATCGGTCAAGGTGACGGCTCCTTCCCATTACTCTGCTTTGGCCGGACGCTAAGGTTCATGAGGCTGGTTTGGCAACGCACTCGCCACTGCCAATCCTGCCGGTTCGTCGATATCAGGTCGCGGTGCGACAACTAGCCCTTTGTATCGGCCTTACTACCGGAAAACTGGCGCTGGCGGAACTGGCTGACGCTGACGCCGCGACGAAAGGCGAAAGCAAAGCTGGAAGGCGAGGCAAAGCCCATGGCGAAGGCAACGCCCTTGACGCTCTCGCAAATCGCCAGCCGCCGCTTGACAGTTTCCATGCGGCGCTGCTGGATATAATCGCCGATCGAGCAGCCCAGGCCGATGCGAAAGCCGCGGGTGAACTGGCGGATGGAATTATTGCATATTGCCGCCAACTCGCCCAGCATCGGCGCTTCCCCTCTGTTATGGGGGCTATCGCGGCCGAGCCGTTCATCGATCAGGCTCAGCCGCCATGCGCTGAGGCCGCAAGTTGCGGGACTTTCGTGGATGTTCAGGCAATAACGGGCGATTTCGATGGCTAGTTCGTGCCCGAACAATTCCAGCATGCGGTCCGCGGCAAAGCCGAGATAACGCACTTCTGCGGTCAGCCGAAACAACAGCGCCCCGAGGCGAGCGTTGCCGATATCAAGCGTGGCGGCCAACTGGCGGTCGTCCCAGACCAGATCGCGTCCAACGACCTCTGCAAGCAATGACGGGCGCAACTGGCAAGTCAACGAGGACTGCCGCCCGTGATCGCCGCGCAAGCGCAATACTTCGCTGGGCGCTACCAGATAGATGTTTCCCAGCCGGCCGAAGCGATGCGGACCCCAACGCGCCCCATAGCAGGCGCGAGCGTGCAGGGCGCGCGAAGTCAGGCACATGTTGATCTGGTATCGATCGTCGGGTGTGCCAGGGCTGTCGATGGGATCGGGGATGTCGAAACGCACGATTTGTGCCGCGATATCGCGCCCCAACAATTCCGCTTCGACCGTGCTGGCGGGATATTGCACATTGGCGATGCGAGTAATGTGACGGCCGATCGTGTTCTGTCGTCGCACGGCAGGCGCCATCACCACGTTGGCTACGCTCAGTCCGATCACGGCTTACCAATAAGGACGGCTAAAGATAGCAGTTGCGATCAACAAGAATGTCTTGGTTGCGGGCGAGCAGTCCGGCTGACAGGCCAAACTCGATAAAGCGATGGAAAATATGCCCAGAACCCTGACACACCTCGAACGGCTCGAAGCCGAAAGCATTCACATCATCCGCGAGGTCGTCGCCGAGGCGGACAAGCCGGTGATGCTCTATTCGGTCGGCAAGGACAGCGCGGTAATGCTGCATCTGGCACGCAAGGCGTTTTATCCGTCGCCGCCGCCGTTCCCGCTGCTGCACGTCGACACCACCTGGAAGTTCCGGGAAATGTACAAGCTGCGCGACAAGATGGCCAAGATTTCGGGCATGGAACTGCTGGTTTATAAAAACCCTGAGGCGGAGGCCAAGGGCATCAACCCCTTTGACCACGGCGCGCTGCACACCGACATGTGGAAGACCGAGGGGCTGAAGCAGGCGCTGGACAAATACGGCTTTGACGCGGCATTCGGCGGCGCACGGCGCGACGAGGAAAAAAGCCGTGCGAAAGAGCGCATCTTTTCCTTCCGCACCGCCATGCATCGCTGGGACCCCAAGAACCAGCGCCCGGAATTGTGGAACCTTTACAACGCCAAGAAATCCAAAGGGGAGGGCATCCGGGTATTCCCGATCTCGAACTGGACAGAGCTGGACGTGTGGCAATATATTCACCTCAACAATATCCCGATCGTGCCGCTGTACTTCGCCGGCGTGCGGCCCACGGTTGAGCGCGACGGCATGCTGCTGATGGTGGATGATGACCGTTTTCCGCTGGAGCCGGGCGAGACGCCGGTGATGCGCTCAATCCGCTTCCGCACCCTGGGCTGCTATCCGCTGACCGGGGCAGTCGAAAGCACCGCCAGCACGCTGCCCGAGATCATTCAGGAGACGCTGCTGACCACCACCAGCGAACGCCAGGGCCGCGCCATCGACAAGGATGCGGGCGGTGCGGGCATGGAAAAGAAGAAGCAGGAAGGGTATTTTTAGTGCAGCGCCCGCTTCTCCCCTCCTGCTTGCGGGACGGGGCGGGGGCGGGCGGGTTCACGCGCAATGCCGGAATAGAAAAAGTGCCAACCCCTAGCCCCTCCCGCAAGCGGGAGGTGGACCAGAAGGGACTAAAATGATTGATCCGATCTACGTCACTGAGTCCCTCATCGCCGAGGACATTGACGCCTATCTCGACCAGCACCAGCACAAGACGATGCTGCGCTTCATCACCTGTGGCAGCGTCGATGACGGCAAATCGACCTTGATCGGGCGACTGCTGTACGATTCAAAGATGATCTTCGAGGATCAACTGGCCAGCCTTGAATCCGATTCGAAAAAAATCGGCACGCAGGGACAGGAGATTGACTTTGCACTGTTGGTCGATGGCCTCGCCGCGGAGCGCGAGCAGGGTATCACGATCGATGTCGCCTACCGCTTTTTCAACACCGAAAAGCGCAAGTTCATCGTCGCCGATACCCCGGGGCATGAACAGTACACCCGCAACATGGTCACCGGTGCCTCGACCGCCGATCTTGCAGTGATCCTGATTGATGCGCGCAGGGGCATCCTGACTCAGACCCGCCGGCACTCTTACCTTGCCCACTTGATCGGCATCCGCAACATTGTGCTGGCGGTCAACAAGATGGATTTGGTCGATTACAATCAGGACGTGTTCGACCGGATCGTCGCCGAATACACGGTGTTCGCCAAGTCGATCGGGATCGGGCATTTCGTGCCGATGCCGATTTCGGGCTTCAAGGGCGATAACATCATCTCCGCGTCGCCAAATACGCCGTGGTACACCGGCCCGAACCTGATCGAGCATCTGGAAACCGTCGCGGTCAATTCCTCTGTCGATGCCGGGCAGCCGTTCCGTATGCCGGTGCAATGGGTCAACCGCCCGAACCTCGATTTTCGGGGCTTTTCCGGATTGATCGCCACTGGCGAAGTCAAGCCGGGCGATGCGATCCGCGTGCTACCCTCGGGCAAGACGAGCACGGTGACCCGCATCGTCACTCTCGATGGAGATCTTGAGGAAGCGGTTGCGGGCCAGTCGGTAACCATCTGCTTTACGGACGAAATTGATTGCTCGCGCGGCAGCGTCATTTCCGTCGCCGACAATCCGCCTCAGGTCGCCGACCAGTTTGAGGCTACTGTGGTCTGGATGGACGACGCGCCGCTCCATGTCGGGCGCGCCTATTGGCTGAAGCTGGGTACCCAGTTGGTCTCGGCAGTCGTGCAGTCGCCTAAATATGCCATTAATGTCAATACGATGGAGCATGTTGCGGTCAAAACGCTGGAGCTGAACTCGATCGGCGTGGCGCAGCTTTCGACCGACAAGCCGATCGTTTTCGAGGCCTACGCCGACAATCGCACGCTCGGTGGCTTTATCCTTATCGACAAGATGACCAATCGCACCGTGGCCGCTGGTATGCTGCACTTCGCGCTGCGGCGTTCGCAGAACGTGCATTGGCAAGCGCTCGATATCAGCCGCGAGGCCCATTCCGCGCTCAAGAATCAGAAACCGGCGGCGCTGTGGTTCACCGGTTTGTCGGGTTCGGGCAAGTCGACCATCGCCAATCTCGTTGAAAAAAAGCTGCACCGGATGAACCGGCATACGTTTCTGCTGGACGGCGACAATGTGCGCCATGGCCTCAACAGGGACCTGGGCTTTACCGAGGCCGACCGCATCGAGAATATCCGCCGGGTCGGTGAGGTTGCCAAACTGATGACCGACGCGGGATTGGTGGTGATCACTGCGTTTATCTCGCCGTTCAAGGCGGATCGCGACATGGTGCGGGCGATGCTGCCCGAGGGCGAGTTCTTCGAGGTGTTCATCGACACGCCGCTTGCGGTCGCTGAAGAACGTGACGTCAAGGGTTTGTACAAAAAGGCGCGCGCCGGCGATCTCAAGAATTTCACCGGCATCGACAGCCCCTACGAAGCGCCGCCCAATCCCGAGATTCGTATCGACACGACGAGTATGACTGCCGATGCGGCGGCAACGCTGATTGTCGATACGCTGCTGGGCGATCTGTCATGACCCAACCGTTGACCGACGCCGAACTGGCCGCGCATCTCGCCGAAGTGACGGGTCAATTGCTGCTCACCGTGCGGAACAGCGGCATGTTGAGCCTGAAGGCGCTGGGCAAGGCCGGGGACGCAATCGCTAACCAGTTTCTGTGCCATGCCTTGCGCGAGCAGCGCCCGGATGATGGGTTGCTGTCCGAGGAAGAAAAGGACGATCCCGCGCGGCTCGACCAAAGCCGCGTGTGGATCGTCGATCCGGTCGATGGCACCCGTGAATATGCCGAGGACGACCTGCACGGACGCGCTCGAATCGACTGGGCGGTTCATGTCGCGCTAGCGATAGACGGGGTGGCGAGCATCGGCGCAGTGGCGCTGCCTGGGGTCAATGCCGGTACAGGCCTGGTGCTGCGCACTGACCGTCCGGGCATCGTTCCGCCCGCGCCTGGCCAGTTGCGCATGGTCGTCAGCCGCACCCGCCCGGCGCGAGAAGCGACCGAGATTGCAGCACGCATCGGCGCCGAACTGGTGCCGATGGGCTCGGCGGGCGCCAAGGCGATGGCGATCGTGCTGGGGCAGGCCGATATCTACCTGCACTCGGGCGGCCAGTACGAATGGGATAGCTGCGCGCCGGTCGCGGTCGCGCTGGCGCATGGCCTGCATTGCAGCCGCATCGACGGCAGCCCGCTGGTCTACAACCGGGCTGATGTCTATTTACCCGACCTGTTGATCTGCCGCATGGAACACGCGGCCATGGTACTGGCGGAGGTTGAGGCGGTCGCACTCCGAAGAATGCTG
>JAYUBN010000007.1:0-2800 GCA_043740855.1 Sphingomonadales bacterium
GGATTGCCGCTCCAGGCTATGCCGATGCGTGGACGCCGTTGGGTTCCCAGCCGTCTCAGCCAGGTTTTCCGCCGGGTGGGATCGGGCCGGAAATAGGGCTGTTGTTTCGGAATGCTATCCATATCGGTTGCCAAGGCCAGTGGCAGGCTGAGGAGGGCGCACTGCAGGTCGAATGCGGGTGGTTTGGCGACCTCGTCAATCACTTCAATCCCAACGAGATGACGCCGGAGCAGCGCCACCAAGGGTTGTTGCACTAACAGCTTAATTTTGGCGCCAAACCCCGCCAGCATGGTTGTGTAACGACAGAATTGAATCGTATCGCCGTAGCCCTGCTCGCAATACACCAATAATGTCAGCCCGTTGATTGCGGACCGCCCATCCCACTCGATTTCCCGATAGGCATGCACCGGATGGGCACGATCCAGCCGCTTGCGCCATTCATATCCCATCCATCCAAGGGAAAAATCGCCGAGCAGAAGTTGGGCAACCGCGACATTCCAGTGCGCCTCGGCGAAATCCGGCTTCAGGCGGAGCGCGTGCCGGTAGCTGATCAGCGCCCGGCCATGGTCACCCAACTCCCGCACGGCACTGCCAAGATTGTTATGGGCGTCGGCGAGTGTCGGATCGGCTGCAATGGCACTTTCGTAACAGACCCTGGCATCGGCCGGTCGGCATAAATGCATCAGCGTATTGCCGCGCAAATTATGCCCTGGGGCGAAATCGGGCCATCGCCGGACGATTACATCGAGCAGCGCAAGCGCGGTATCGAAACGCTTGCGATCATAATACACCACGGCGCTGTTATAGCGCGCTTCGAGGTAGTCGGGTTGCAGCCGGAGCGCCTGCCCGAAGCTGAGCAGAGCATCATCGGCGCGGTCGGCGGCCAGCAATGCGTTGCCGCGATTGTAGTGGACAGTCGGCATGTGCGGTGCAAGTTCGATGGCGCGATCATAGGCCAGGATGGCATCTTGCGATCGCCCGAGCGCGTGCAGGGCAATCCCACGCTGGCGATATGCCTCGGGGTCATCGGAATGCCGCCCGCGTGTTTGATCCAGCGTCGCGAGCGTGTCTTTGCTGCGGCGCAGGTCAATTTGGGCGAGCAGATAGCGTGTTTGTGGATGATCCGGAACGGTCTGGAGCACAATCTCATAGGCGCGTTGCGCGTCTTCGAGACGTCCGGCCTGATGCAGGACGAGGGCCGCGGATAACTGCTCCTGCAGCGCCTGGTTCAGGATCATGGCGGCTGGTTGGCCGCCTGTTCGGCGAGGGTGGTGACCAATGCCTGCCCGACGTCGGTCAACACGCCGTCCCAGTCGGTGGCAATTGTCTGGCGAAACAGCCGGGCGGACGGATACCAGGGGCTGTCATTGCGTTCCAGCATCCATCGCCAATCCGGATCATAGCGCAACAAGATCCAGACCGGCTTGCCCATGGCACCAGCGAGGTGGGCGACGCTGGTGTCGATGGTGATCACCAGATCGACATCCGCGATCAGTGCCGCGGTGTCGGCAAAATCCTGAATTGCGTCCGGGAAATACCGGAGTTGGGGGAAGGCGGACAGCGTTGCGATATCCTCGGGCAGGATATCCTTTTGCAGCACCACCCAGTCGGCCTCCATTGCCAGCAACCCCTGCCAGGCGGCCAGCGGGATCGACCGGTTGCGCAGCCGCCGCAGGAATTGGCTGCCGCTCCAGGCGATGCCAACGCGGGGGCGGCGCCGCTTGCCCCCCAGCATCGAGGCGAATTTTGCGCGTATCGCCGGTGGTTCATGCAGCCCCAATGGTGGGGGAATTGTGGCGAGCGTCGTACCGAACGCTAGCGGCAGGCTCAGCAGCGGGCTATGCAGGTCAAACACGGACGGCATCTCATTCGGTCCGATCAGCTCGATGCCGGGCAGGAACGGCGTCAGAAGACCGCGCAATTCATCCTGCACCGCAAAGACGATTTCCGCGCCGCGTGCGACCAGCAGGGGGAGATAGCGATGAAACTGGAGTGTATCACCCAGCCCTTGCTCCCAATAGACGAAGATGCGGCGGCCGGCGATATCGGGTTCACCCAGCCATTGCGGTGCCGCAAAGTTACGCTTGCCGGTTGGGATGGGCAATTTGCTGCGCCATTCATAGTGCGCGAACCCGGTCGGAAGATCGCCGAGTTGCAGCGATAGCAGCGCAAGGTTCCAATGCGCGTCGACAAGCTCGGGGTCGCGCTCCAGCGCATGGGCAATGCTCGCCAAGGCTTCGCCGCGATGATCCAGCACCCAAAGCGCGCGCCCGCGACTATTATGCGCAACCGGGTCGTCGGGTTCGAGGGTCAATGTTTGATCGAAACAGCCGAGCGCCTCGGCCGCACGGTCAAGGTTGAGCAGGGCAACACCGCGATTATGGATGAAATTCGGCTTGCCGGGCATCAGCGCAACCGCGCGATCATAATATGTCAGCGCCGCGTCATGCCGTTCGGTCCGGCTCATCGCAATCCCGAGCCCGTTCTGCGCTTCGCCATCGTCGGGGCGAAGGGCTATGGCGTGGGTGAGACTGTCGGCCGCCTGATCGTACCGGGCCTGGGCGATCATGAGGTAGCCGCGCTCGGCATGCGCGGTGGCGGAACCCGGCTCGCGGGCGATGGCCTGGTCGAGCTGCAATTCTGCGTCATCAAGCCGGTCCAGCTTTCGCAGTGCAATGCCGAGCTGCAACTGTGCTTGGGCAAGCGTCGGATCAAGCGCGCGTGCCCGTCGCAGGCTGGCCACCGCTTCGCCGAAGCGCCCCAACGCCTGCAATAATGTGCCCCGTGCCTCATGCGCCGG
>JAYUBN010000008.1:0-9124 GCA_043740855.1 Sphingomonadales bacterium
CTGAGCTTCGTCTCAGCGCCGGACGGCAACAAGATTGACATCCTGTTCACCCGACCGGACAACGGTCAGCGCTTGCCATGCGTCTACTACATCCATGGCGGCGGCATGCAGACCATGTCCTGCTTCAACGGTATGTACCGCTCCTGGGCCAGGATCATTGCGGCGCAGGGCGTCGCCGTGGTCATGGTCGATTTCCGCAATGCGCTGCGGCCGTCTTCGGCCCCAGAGGTCGCGCCGTTCCCGGCGGGCCTCAACGATTGCGTCTCGGGCCTCAAATGGGTGGTCGCGAATGCCGACACGCTGAATATCAATGCCTCTCGCCTGATCGTCGCAGGTGAGAGCGGCGGCGGCAATCTCGCCATCGCCACGGCGCTGAAGCTCAAACAGGACGGCGACATTGGTTTGATCAGCGGGCTCTATGCCCTGTGTCCCTATATCGCCGGCCAATGGCCCCTGCCGCAAAACCCATCCTCTACGGAGAACAACGGCATCCTCCTGGAGTTGCACAGCAATCGGGGCGCCATGGCCTATGGCATCGAGGCGTTCAACGCCGGCAACCCGTTGGCCTGGCCGGCCTTCGCCACCATTGACGACGTCAAGGGCCTGCCGCCTACGGTGATCAGCGTCAATGAGTGCGACCCGTTGCGCGACGAAGGCGTCGGATTCTACCGGCTGCTGATGAATGCCGGCGTCAGCGCCCGCTGCCGCCAGATGATGGGCACAATCCACGGGACCGAGATCTTCTCGTTCTGCTGTCCGGACATCAGCCGCGCCACGGCGGCCGACATGGCGGGGTTCTGCGGCGGCTAGACCGGGGCCCGTCTGATCTCGCGTCTCTTGCGCCCCGCGCGGGCGCTTCGGTACAGTTGAGTCCGCGATGTCCGACGTCTTCATCTCCTATGCCCGATCGACCCAGGCCGCCGCCCGAACGGTGGCGGAAACGCTGCGCCGGGATGGCTACGAGGTGTGGATGGACGATCAACTGCCCGCGCATCGCGCCTATGCCGACGTCATCGAGGAGCGGCTGAGGGCGGCGAAGTCGGTGGTGGTGATCTGGTCCGCCGATGCGGTGAAGTCGGAATGGGTCCGCTCCGAAGCGGAACTGGCGCGTGAGGGCCGTAAGCTCGTGCAACTCACCGTTGACCGGGCGCGTCTGCCGATGCCCTTCAACCAGTTTCAGTGCGCCGACCTCTCGGACTGGCATGGCGAGCCGGACGCGCAGGGCTGGCGCCAGGTGACAAGCAGCATTGTCGAACTGACGGGCGGGGTGGCTGAGCACTCAAACCGCACCGGAGGGCGGCCGGCGATCGTTTCCGGGGCAGAGCCGGCCCCGAAGGATGATCTGCATCGGCTGGCGGCGAGGCGGGCTGATGCCGAGATCCGCCTGCGCAAGCACGCCCTTAGCTTCGTCGTGGTCAATACCGGCCTGGCTATGATCAATCTGATGAGCGATTCACACCATCTGTGGTTTCAATGGCCGCTGGCGGCCTGGGGGATCGGCTTGGCCGTCCAGGGCCTGTCCGTCTTTCGGATTGCCCATGAAGAGAGCCGAGAGGAAATTATCGCGCGTAAACTGCGAAAAATGCGGCCGCCGGATGGTTCCGGGCCCTGACGTCCGGCCAGCCTAGCTGGCATCCGGATAGTAGACGAACTCAACCAGAAACACCTTGTCGCCCGGCCCGTGTTTGGCCACCTTCAGCAGGTCGATCAATCCGTCAAAGCCGGATTCCCGCGCCAGGGCCGGGGTGATGTCCGCCATTTCGATCGGCCGCAGCCGGGTGACCTCGATGGCGCCGGCCCCCAGACGATAGCGGCCGCCAACCTTGACGTGCGGCTTTTGCCAGATGCGGACGCTGCAGGTGATCTCGCCGTTGATCACCCCTTCGCGCAGGCGCTTGGCGAACATCATGACGTGGATTCAGGCGATCGGCCAACGCGGTCGGACCATTTCAAACATGGCGTCCGGCCGGATCTCCGCATAGTCGCCCATGCGCCCGGCGCGCAGGATCGGATGCGCCTCGGCGGTCTGATAGACACCGTCCTTGATCAGGGTCTTGTCGATATGGATGGCGACGACCTCGCCCAGGATCAGCCAGCTATTGGCCTTGGCGCCATCGGCCGCCTCAAGCTGGATCATCTGGGTCAGGCGGCACTCCATATTGACCGGGCTCTCCAGCACGCGTGGTGCGGCGATCAGGCGTGAAGGCGCGCGAGTCAGGCCGGCGACGTCAAACTCGTCGATCTCTGGCGGAGCCGGGGAACAGGTCAGGTTCATCTGATCAGCCAGGGCCTTGGTGGCCAGACTCCAGCCGAATTCGCCGGTCGCCGCGACATTGGCGACACTGTCTTTCCAGCCGATGGTGGAAAAGCCGATGATTGGCGGCGTGTAGTTGAAGGCGTTGAAGAAGCTGTAGGGCGCCAGATTGAGATGACCGGCAACATCCTGCGAAGAAATCCAGCCGATCGGCCTGGGCCCGACGATCGAATTGAACGGATCGTGCGGCAGGCCATGACCGAGGCGGGGTTCGTAGAAGTGAAAGGCGTCGGACATGGTTCTGCTCAGCGTGGGTTCAAGCCTCTGCGGATGGTGCGGCCTGCCGCCGTCGCGCACGCTTCGCGCACGCTAAAGCTTTCGAGCCCGTGACGTCGATCAGCCTGCGGCAAGCTCGTCGAGCTGCTTGGCCCAGTCTTCGTACGAACCGAGCAAAGTCCACTGGAAGTCGGCGGCGTAGTCGTAGCCGAGTTTGAAGAAGGGCAGGCCATGCGTGAGCGGGTCGATCTGCTGCACGGACTCGACTTCGACAATGGCGATGACCTCGTAGCGTCCTGGCACTTTCCAGACGTTCTTGATCACGCCCGCCTTGACGCCCGCGAGCACGGCAACCGACTCCTGTTTCCAGACTCCGAAGAATTCGGCGTTCGACATGCGATCGGGCTTGTGCAGCTTGGCGTGAAGAAGCAGTTGCATGGTCGTCTCCGTGGGTTGGGGGCTTGATGCTATCGCAATTGTTTTTGCCGTCCCGCCCTGGGTCGGCTGCGGCGCTATGCCTCGGCGCACGAAATGCAGGATGATGGAACCTGCGGGGCCGCTGATATGGCTTTCCCGCAACGATTCCGACGACCAGCCGCAGACTGGCCGCGTCCCGGGCAAGGCCCGCGCAAACTGGGGAGAAGGCAATGCAGGATCATTACGACGTGCTGATCATCGGTGCCGGCCTGTCGGGCGTCGGCATGGCCTGCCACCTGGCCCGCGAATGTCCGGGCAAGCGCGTGGCGATCCTCGAGCGACGGACGGCCATCGGCGGGACCTGGGACCTGTTCCGCTATCCCGGCATCCGCTCGGATTCGGACATGTTCAGCTTCGGCTACGCATTCCGGCCGTGGAACGCGCTCAAGGTGCTGGCCGACGGCCCCGCGATCCGCCAGTACGTCACCGACACCGCGCGCGAATACGGCGTCGACCGGAAGATCCAGTTCGGACTGAAGATCACGCGCGCCGAGTTCTCCAGCGAGCAGAACCAGTGGACCGTCACCGCCACCGAGGAAGCCGGCGGCGCTGAGCGCACGTTCACGAGCCAGTTGCTGATCAGCTGCACCGGCTACTACAACTACGACAACGGCTACCTGCCGGACTTCCCCGGCGTGGAGCGCTACCAGGGTCTTCGCATCCACCCGCAGCACTGGCCGGAAGACCTCGACTACAAGGCCAAGCGTATCGTCGTGATCGGCAGCGGCGCGACTGCGGTGACGCTGGTGCCGGCGCTGGTGAACGCAGCCGCGCACGTGACCATGCTGCAACGCTCGCCGAGCTACATCTTCTCCGTGCCCGGCTACGACAAGATCTCCGCGTGGCTCGGCAAAATCCTGCCGGAGCGGTGGGTCTACCAGTTCGCGCGCAGACGCAACATCGCGATCCAGCGCTGGATCTACAAGGCTGCGAAGCGCTGGCCCGAGCGCGTGCGCGCCCTGCTGCTCGCGGGTGTGAAAAAGCAGCTCGGCGAGAACGCCGACATGCGTCACTTCACGCCGCGCTACAAACCCTGGGACGAGCGCCTCTGCGCGGTGCCGGACGGCGACCTGTTCAAGGCCATCCGCGCCGGCAAGGCCTCGGTCGTCACCGACGAGATCGACACTTTCACCGAGCGTGGCATCCGGCTCAAATCCGGCCAGGAGCTGGAGGCCGATATCATCGTCACCGCCACCGGCCTGCAACTCCAGGTCTTCGGCGGCGTCGAGGTGCGTGTCGACGGCGAGCCGCGCCGCCTCAGCCAGCTCATGACCTACAAGGGCACGCTGCTGCAGGACGTTCCGAACCTGGCCTGGATCATCGGCTACACCAACGCCCCGTGGACGCTGAAGGCCGACATCGCCGCACGCTACATCTGCCGCCTCATCCAGCATATGGACGCGAAGGGCCTGGCCCGGTTCACCGCGCGCGCCCCGGCCGGCGAGATGCTGGACGAAACCATTCTCGGCTCGCTCGGCTCCGGCTACATCCGCCGTGCCCACGACACCCTGCCACGCCAGGGCCGGGAGCTCCCGTGGCGCGTGTTGCACAGCTACGAGCGCGACAAGCCGATGCTGCTCGAAGGACCGATCGAGGACGGGCTGCTGGAGTTTGTCGCGAAGCCGGAGGCGGCGCGGAAAACGTCGGCGGAGCTTGCCGTCGCAGCCTGATCGGGGACGCGAACTGGGCGGGATAGGCGATGCTGATCGACTCGGCAAACCGCCACTGGATTGAATAGCAAGAACCGGAGTGCCGGCTGCCGCTGATCATGAGCTTCCAGCAGTTCTACGGACTCGCGCCGGCGCAGGTCCATGAGTCGAGGCTCGGTGAGATTGCCGAGTCGACCTGTCGGAGTCCCGATGTGGATCGGGCCCGAAGCGTGCCGATCATGGCCAACGACTAGGAAACCGGGCGGGGCAGGCGAAGCCGTGTCCCGTCCTGCGCGGCTATCCCGTCTCGCGAGTTGTCAGCGTTTGGGGTCCGCTGCGCGCTCGGTCGAATTCGCTTGCAGCTTCGCGTATTCGAAATCGGCGTCCGCCTGCTTTTTACAGGCACTGAGCGCGTCGCCGGACCGCGCTTCACACGCCTGGAGGGTTACCTTGTGAGCGGCCTCCGCCTTCGCGATGGCGACATCGTGCTCGCCCGTGGCCGATTGATGCGCCAGTTCCGCGTCAGCCTTGCTGGCATCCTTTTGCGCCTCGACCGTATTCGCGGTCGCGGCACTGCGCTCCTTTGCGACGTTTTTATCACCCTCTGCGCGCGCCTTCGCGACATCGGCCGCAGTCTTGGCCGGCGTTTCCTGCCGATCACATCCGGAGACGATCAGGCTCAATGCACAGATCGAGAAGAGGAAGACCGCAAGTTTTCGAATTGCATTCATGGATTGCTCCGAACGGGTTTACGTCTGTCGAGTGTGAGGAAACGGGCGGAAAGCGTCAGTACGCTAGCGCACCGACGCCAGCTCCAACGCGCAGGAAGGAAATCGTCGGCGACCAAGGTCGATATTCCGGAATGCAGTCGCGCATTCAGGAGAGGGTCCATTGTTTTCGGAGTACGGGCGTAACCGTTACGATCTGAACTCGGAATCGATCAGGGAAGTTCCTGGCGATGATCTTTACGCTGGTGTTGATCGGAATTTTCGCGGCTGCGGTTGCGCTACCCGTCCTCGGCATCACGCTCTGGCTTCGCCACCGGCGATGGTCCGCCAGCCGCGAAGGACGACGCCATCCGCTCAAGGCGCCTTTGCTCCGGCCGGCCGGACACACGACAGGATTGAAGGCTGAAGGAATGCTTGGCGACTTCCTGACCTGTTTCTGGCTGGCGATCTTCTTGCCAATCATGGTTGCCCTGGTTCACTTCGCTCGGATCAGCTACACCGGAGCTACAGAGTCGTTGGGTTCGATCGGCTTCTCGATACTCCTCGCCCTCCTCCTCATGGCGGGGACCTTGTGGGAAGCAAGGCGCGTTCTCGAGCGCCGGCGCAGCTACCGTCTGGGCTGGGAAGGCGAGCTGGCAAGCGCCGAAGGGCTCGCGCCCCTGCAAGGCATGGGCTACCGGATTTTCCACGACCTGCCGGGTGACAAGTTCAATATCGACCACGTTCTCATTGGTCCGAACGGGGTATTCGCCATTGAAACCAAGGTGCGGATCAAGCACGGGCTCGACAAGGAAACGCACCGCGTTTCCTACGATGGCAAAACCTTGAAATTTCCGAACGGGATGACGGACGGCCCGATCCTTCAGGCGCGGAGACAAGCCGCGTGGTTGGGAAAATGGCTCAGTCGAGCAACGCAGATTCCGCTTTCACCCGCCGCCGTCGTAGCCATCCCCGGATGGTGGATAGATCAGACCGGCCGGGGCGATGTTTACGTGATCAACCACGGTTGGTGGAGCGAAGTTTCTGCCGAAAATAAAAACCGACATGGTTCTAAGCGCGCAGCAGATTGATGCGATTGCCTACCAGATCGAACAGAAGTGTCGCGATGTTGTTCTTTCGGAAGCGTTGATTTGATTAGTCAAGTTGCGCCGCTCGCCAACAATTCGAGATTGGCCATTTGGCCCTTAACGTGGCCCCTTTCACGCCCGTCATCACGCCGTCCCGCTGTACGGAGTGTGTTGCCGCACAGCCATTTTCCGGCGCCATTGGTTTATTCTTCAGTGGGCTGGCAGGAGGAAAAGTGATGGACGCGCAACAATTTCAGGCCGAGTTGATTCGAGACGGGTTTGAGCCGGCCATCGCCGGAGAGTACACACCGGGACTCGTCAAACCCGACCACACGCACCCCTTTGAAGTGCGAGGACTGGTTCTGTCGGGCGAGATGGTGATCACCGGGAGTAACGACGCCCAGCATTGCGGACCGGGTGATGTCTTCGTGATGCGTTTCGGGGATGTGCACCGGGAAGAGGTGGGCGCTGACGGTGTCCGGTATTTGTACGGGAGTCGACAGCCGGTGGCGTGATAGAAGGTCAGCAGCAACCGGCTGCGAGCGGGCCGGCGGGGGCAGATCAAATCAACGATCCGGGCCCGCGGTCCCTTCGGCCGCCGTCTGATTGCCGGCTTCATGGACGCCTGCGGCCTCCTGCCGTTTGATTGCGCGCAACATGCAGGCGCACATTGACCGCAGTCACGTAGTGTGCGCTCCGCGCACGAAAGCGTTGGTCGGCACTCTACAAAATAGTCTGCGGCTCTTCAGAGTAATTCGGTAAGCAACGCAAGCCTGTTGCTCCATCCGTTGTCGCCCTCATCGGCAAGCGCAAACAGTTCCCCGGAACCATCGTCGCAGCGTCCGAGAACGGCGGTACGCGCATCGCCACACAAGTTCAGGAAGAACGTGCGGTCATCGTGCGCGGAGCAATATTCTTCGATTGATGCAAACGGGCTACCGTCATCGTCATTCAGTATTTCGGGCTTGCTGACGCGCAGACGGCCGCGTTCGCGTGTTACGTATCGAATCTGAACGATCATGGAATCTCTCCAGTCGGTAGCATGCGCGTGGTGCACGGAAGCGATATTTTCACCCCATGGCTACTTTCAGGCGAGCGCTGATACCCGGTGGCACGTACTTCTTCACCGTTACCACGTGGCAGCGCCAGAAATCATTGACCGAGCCCAAAGTGCTTGCGGCCTTGCGAGCGGCCCTGCTATCGGTTCGGGTTCGTTATCCATTTGAAATCGACGCCCAACAATTCGAGCTTGGCCCCTTTAACGCGTTCTGGCACGGCGATCCGACCAGTAGGCGCGTTCCGCGCAAGACAGCACATTGGCCTCCTGCCATTACGTCCCGCCGCATCCTTCGGCATGCTCCAGCCTCGTGCCCACCAGAAGCCCACCGCAACCCGCCATGTGCCTGCCATCCTTCCTGCCGTTCGCGCTCCGATGAAAGCCGCCTCCGCGCTCGACTACCGCGAGCTTGCGCGCCGCCGCCTGCCGCACTTCCTGTTCGAATACATCGACGGCGGCTCGTACTCCGAGGCCACACTGGCCCGCAACGTCGACGACCTCGCAGGCATCGCGCTGCGCCAGCGCGTGCTGCGCGATGTCTCCCAGCTCGATCTGACCACCACCCTTTTCGGACACACGCAGGCGCTGCCAGTCGCGCTCGGGCCGATCGGCCTGGCCGGGCTCAACGCGCGGCGCGGCGAAGTGCAGGCGGCGCGTGCCGCGCAGACCGCTGGCGTGCCGTTCTGCCTGTCGACCGTCTCCACCTGCACGATCGACGAAGTCCGTCGCGGCACACAGGTACCGTTCTGGTTCCAGCTCTATCTGATCCGCGATCGCGGCTTCATGCGTGACCTGATCGCACAGGCTCAGGCGGCTGGCTGCAGCGCGCTGGTATTCACCGTCGACATGCCGGTGCCTGGCTCGCGCTATCGCGACCTGCGCTCCGGGCTCGCGGGCGCGCCGGGCATGGCCGGCAGCCTGCGCCGCTTCGGCCAGACGCTGCTGCGCCCGCGCTGGGCCTGGGATGTCGGCGTCCGTGGCCGTCCGCATGGGCTGGGCAACGTGGCGCCCGTGCTCGGCGACCAGACCGGCCTCGAAGACTTCTTCGCCTGGATGCGCAACAACTTCGACCCCTCGGTCACCTGGAAGGACCTCGAAGCGATCCGCGCAATGTGGCCTGGCCCGCTGATCCTCAAGGGCATCCTCGATCCCGAAGATGCGATCGAAGCCGCGAACTGCGGCGTCGACGGCCTGATCGTCTCGAACCACGGCGGCCGCCAGCTCGACGGCGTGCCTTCGACTGCGCAGGCACTGCCACCGATTGCCGAAGCCGTCGGCGACCGCCTGACCGTGCTCGCCGACGGCGGCATCCGCTCCGGCCTCGACGTTGTCCGCATGCTCGCGCTCGGCGCCAAAGGCGTGCTGCTCGGCCGCGCCTGGGTCTATGCGCTGGCCGGCGGCGGCGAAGCCGGTGTCGCCCACGTGCTGCGCCTGATCGAAGCCGAAATGCGGGTGGCGATGGCGCTGACCGGCGTCACCCGCATCGCCGACATCGGGCGCGATGCGCTGGTCGAGAGGAATTACTCAGAAGTCGCCAAGTAAGACGACAGTTGTTATTTCTATGACATTGAAAATTCGGAACAATATTCAGTCCTCAGTGGTGCTACTTACGGTTT
>JAYUBN010000009.1:0-2743 GCA_043740855.1 Sphingomonadales bacterium
CGGCGTGCGCGGCGCGGTGCGCACCATGAAGCTCGGCGTGCTGCGCCTGGCCGAACGCGCGGGCGGCGATCTGGTCCGTGCGCGGGCCATCGCCGAAGCCGAACTCGCCAAAGTGCCGTGGCTGCCAGAAGGCGCCGGGCAGGATCTCTACGTCGTCGGCGGCGCCTGGCGCGCGCTCGCCCGCATCCACATCGCCCAGACCAACTATGCGCTCAACATCGTCCACCACTATACGATCAGCCGCGAGGAAGCCCGCGACCTGACCGGCGTCATCGCCGGCGCCAGTCGCAAATCCCTCGAACGGATGCCGGGCGCCCCGCGCCGCCGTATCGACGATCTCGCCTACGCCGCCGTCGTGCTGCGCCGCCTGCTGCGCGCCACCAGCGTCCGCCGCGTGGTGTTCAGCGCCAACGGCCTGCGCGAAGGCTGGTATATGCAGAGCGCCTATGACGGCACCGGCAGCCAGGACCCGCTGATCGCCGCCGGCCAGGATTACGCCGCCCGTTTCAGCCGGGACCCCGCCTTGCCGCTCGCTTTGCTGGCCTGGACCGACGCTTTGTTCCCCAACGAGAGCGGCGAAGCCCGCCGCCTCCGCGAAGCCGCCTGCTGGATGTCCGACATTGGCAGCCGCGACCACCCCGAATACCGCGCCGAGCAAGCCTTCCTGCGCATCCTACGTCAGCCCGGCATCGGCCTCGATCACCATGCCCGCGCTTTCCTCGGCTTCACCTTGGCGCAGCGTTACGAGGCCGCGCCAGATATTGCCTTCCTCGCCCCCGCCCGCCGCCTGCTGAGCGCCGAGGCAATCCAGCGCGCCACCATCCTCGGCGTCGCGCTCCGCCTTGCCTACACCTTGTCGGCCGGCACCACCGCGCTATTGGCCGGCACCAAATTGCAGCTCGGCCACCAGCTTACCCTCAGGCTCGCCGAGGGCAGCGGCGTCTTCGCCGGCGAAGCGGTGACCCGCAGGTTGGACACCCTCGCGGCGGTGATCGGCTTGGAATCAAACACCAGTGTCGGCGCGTAACGGATCGTCAACGCCCGTGATCGCGCCATAGGCGACCACCACCGCATACGCACCGGCACACATCACCATCACCACCACCGGCCCCAATACCTCACACGCCACCGGCGCCAGCATCATCGCCATAGGTATTGACCAGATAAGCCCGGCTTGCCGCGGCGATCCCGGTCCGCCCGACCAGCATCTGCCGTAGTGCCAGGTTGGGAATATCGCGCAACGGCCGGCCAAACCCGGACAAGGCGGAGGCCGCTGCAATCGCGTAACCCTGAGCACTCGCCGATAGGTTCAGCAGCCCGACCAGCGCCACCGCCAACATTCCCAATCCGGTGATCGCAGTGCCGATCAGCATTTGCCGCCCCGCCCGCGCCGCCCCGAGATACCCCGCCGCCGGCCCAAACACCCCGATCGCCACCCAGCCCAAGGCCACAATGTAAAGCTGGTCCCCCAGCGCCGAAAACACCAACCCGCCCGAAAGCCCGTCACCGCGAGGCGATCGTTGGTGCATTTTATTACGATATCGCAACAAATAAGGCGCAAAAACACACCGCTGGTCAAGCACTCAAAAAATGCGAGATCGGCCCAACCACAACGCCCGCCATCTCCGCCACCAGCGCCGCCACCAGCGCCGCCACCGGCACCACCGGCTTCACCCGAAGCCGAACCACCTCCGGCGGCGGATCAAATGTCAGCATCCGCAGCAACGGGCGAAGAACCCGCCCAGCCTGCGGGCAGGCGTCGAGAAATTCCACGCACTCCGCCTCCGTCAGCAAATGCGTCAACTGCGACCCAAACGCCACCACCTCATAGCCAAGCTTGCGCGACAACCATCCTTGTGAGGTCGGAAATTTCAATCGCGGCCTGGCGCGCGGCTCACCCGCCCGCTCGCCTTTTGTCCGAGGCGCCCGCGATTTCGGCAACTTCCCCGCCCGCCACAACGCCACCAGCCGCTCCAGCCGGGTCCCCATCCGCGCAATCCGCCCCCACACCGCCACCAGCAGCACAGTAAGCGTCCGCTCACGCGCCGCCTTCGCCGCTATCACGGCTTGCAGGTCACGAAGGATGTTGGAAAATGAAAACATGAACAGGCATTTATATTAACGTATAATGTTTGTCAAGAAAATTCGATGAACTCCGTAGGGTGCAGTTCCGCTTGGAACTGCACCACCGCAACCGCGTGTCCGTACTGCGAGGCGAAGCCGTGGCAGTCCAGAGCCGCCGCCGGCGAGTTGGCCCATTACCCTCGTGGCGTTTCCGTCCTTGGTAGGTTGGAAGGGAAGTCAGTCGAGAAGCGCCTTCTTTTTGTGAACAAAAAGAAGCAAAAAAACTTCATTCATGGTTGCCATTGGCGTACACCCTTCGGCCACCTCCGTCGTCATTGCGAACCCTTGTGAAGCAATCCATCTTCCGCCCCGGCGACAACGGTCTCCCCACAATCCCGACCACCGGATGGTGAGGCAAACTCAGCCTATGGTAAGCTGCCCTACGTGCGGTTCGCGGACATCTGCGTGACGCCCAGGCAGCTTATGGCTATGCCGACAAAGCGGGTGGCGAAGGCCACGCCTTATTGGTCAAGCTCGTGATTGAAGGCTTCGGCCGCTTGGGGCGGTTCGGCGCGGCGCACCGCTACAATGTCGGCAGCGGTGAAATCCGCGATGCCAAGCACGTCGCGGTCCCGCTTTTTCAGGCGGCGATGCGCCTCTTTTGAATCCCCGTAGCATG
>JAYUBN010000010.1:0-8946 GCA_043740855.1 Sphingomonadales bacterium
TCTCGGCGCGCACTTCATCAGCCAGCACCCGCAATTGCGTCAGCGACATGCCGCGCGTGTCCGCAGGGCTGGCCACGCGATCAAGCAGGGGGGTCTTGGCCGATAACGGCGTCAGGGGCGTTTCTTTCATGACAAATGTCTTACACCGCCCGCCTCGCTCTGTCATTAGCAGCGTCAGCCGTAGCCAAAGATCGCCGCAGGCTGCACTTTTGAACACATCCGAACGTTGCTATGACACCTTTCCACCGCCGCCTCCCGGGCTTATAGGAACACAACAATGGCGTCCCGATCGACTCTTGCCCTTCCCACCGACTGGCGTGATTTCTTTGCGTTGACCAAGCCACGCGTAATGAGCCTGGTAATTTTTACCGGGTTGTGCGGTTTGTTGGCGGCGCCGCAAACGATCGATCCGGTGCTGGGCTTCACCGCAATCTTTTGTATCGCGATCGGTGCGGGCGGGGCAGCAGCGCTGAATCAGTGGTGGGAAGCTGATCTTGACGCCGGGATGAAGCGTACCTTGTCGCGTCCGCTGCCCGCCGGGCGCATGGCACGTACCAGTGCTCGTGATTTTGGCGTGGCGCTATCGGTGACTTCGGTGTTGATCATGGGACTGGCGATCAGCTGGCTGACCGCGGTGATACTGGCGACATCGATCATTTATTATGCCGTCATCTACACCATCTGGCTCAAGCCGCGAACTCCGCAGAACATCGTTATCGGCGGCGGCGCCGGCGCATTCCCGCCGTTGATCGGCTGGGTCGCCGCTACCGGTCACATCACGCTGATGCCGGTGGTGTTGTTTGCAATTATTTTCATGTGGACGCCGCCGCATTTTTGGTCGCTGGCGTTGTTCGTCCAGTCCGATTACGCCAAGGTCGGCATTCCGATGATGCCAGTGGTCGCGGGAGAACGATCGACGCGCCGTCAGATTTTGGTCTATACGCTGTTGCTGGTGCCGCTCAGCCTGGTGCCGTGGTGGATCGGTGGGACCGGGGCCATTTACGGCATTGCCGCGGCAATGTTATCCACGCTGTTTCTGTTATTTGCCATTCCGGTTGGCCTGCGTCAGCGCGAGAGCGCAGATGACGCGATGAAGCCCGAGCGGCGGATGTTCAAATTTTCTATTCTGTATCTGTTCCTGCTGTTCGGCGCGCTGGTTGCCGACCGCTGGTTGATCATACAAAGGTAAAGCCGATGGCAGACCGCAATTTCAAGCCTCCATTCGATCCTGATGCAAAGCGTAACCGGGTCATTCGCCAGCGGAATACCGCGCTGGGGCTAGTCTTGGCATTTGTCGTGGTGCTGTTTTTTGCGATCACCGTGGTCAAGATGAAACACCCCAAGATGCCGCACAAGTCGCCGCCATCGTCAGCTATTTCGCCGGCTGCAGGAGCAGTGCATGGTCGCTCGTAATCACCGGGTCGGCATGATGGCCGGCGGATTTGCGCTGTTCATGGTGGCTCTATCCTATGCATCGGTGCCGTTGTACCGGATTTTCTGCCAGCAAACCGGCTATGGCGGCACGCCCGCCCGCATCAGCGAAGCCGAGGCGGCCACGGTGCAGGCGGCGGCGGGCAAGACGATATCGGTACGCTTCGACGCCAATGTAGGATCGGGCATGCCGTGGCGTTTCAAGCCCGAAGTGAACACACAGACGGTGCAGATCGGCGCCCGAAAACTGGCGTTTTTCGACGCCCAAAATCCCACCGATCACGCCATCACCGGGCAGGCGAGCTACAACATCGAACCGGGCGAAGCAGCGCATTACTTCACCAAGATCCAGTGCTTTTGTTTCACCCGCCAGGTCCTGCAACCGCATCAAAGCGCGCGCATGCCGGTGACCTATTTTGTCGATCCAAAGATCCTGACCGATCCCGACACGAAAGATATCCACCAGATTACCCTGAGCTATACCTTTCATAAGGTTCCCGCCGGGGCCTGAGGCTTCAACATTGCATAAACTTTGCCATAACCCTCTGGACCATGAGCGGCGGGACGGTTAAGGGAAAAAATATACCCATCGGCGGCGTCCGCGCTGTCTGCGTTCACTCCGAGGGACCTACGCGATCATGGCCGGCACCAAAACACACGATTATCATATCCTGCCGCCGGACATTATTCCGCTGCTAGTGACGATCGGGGCATTGACGTTCACCTCGGGCATGGTGCTGTTCATGCACAGCAACCCGCTAGGTAAATTTGTGGCCGGGGGCGGCATGGCGCTGCTGCTCGCCACGGTGTTTCAGTGGTTCACCAAGATCGTTGCCGAATCCAAGGCTGGCGACCACACCCCAGTGGTGCAGTTGCATCAGCGCTATGGCATGATCCTGTTCATCGCCTCGGAAGTGATGTTCTTTGTCGGCTGGTTCTGGGCGTTTTTCGACTTTTCACTGTTTCCCTCGCAGATCGCCACGGTCATTGGCGGGCATTGGCCGCCCAAGGGCGTGGAAGCAGTGCTGGACGCATTCGACCTGCCGCTGATCAACACACTTATTTTGCTATGCTCGGGCACCACGGTAACCTGGGCGCATCACTGCATGCTTCATGGGGATCGCAAGGGCCTGAAGACCGGGTTGTGGTGCACGATCCTGCTGGGCATGCTGTTCACCAGCCTTCAGGCTTACGAGTACATCCACGCACCGTTCGGCTTCGGCAAGAACACTTATGGCTCGGCCTTTTACATGGCCACGGGCTTCCATGGCTTCCACGTCATTATCGGCACGATATTCCTCGCCGTCTGCCTGAAGCGAACTTACAATGGCGATTTCACGTCCCGTCAGCACTTCGGCTTCGAAGCCGCAGCGTGGTATTGGCACTTCGTCGATGTCGTCTGGCTGTTCCTGTTCTCGGCGATCTACGTCTGGGGCAATTGGGGCTTTGCCACCGATTGAGAACGTCCGATGCCATCTGACGCCGTAGCGAAATCAGTGGGGCAGCCGGGGATCACCCGCGCTGCCTTTTTCGGGTTTCCGCCCCTCTGCGGGTCGGGCAAAATGTTCACGGGTGTGGCGGATTTCGCTCCGGGCTGCACAGTGTGCGGGCTGGATTTCGCCGGGCCGCACGCAGCATGATCCGCCGATGGCCGCCCATCCCTACACTGATCGTGCTGGTGGCGGTCGCTATCATGATGCGGCTGGGCTTCTGGCAAATCGCCCGGCTGCACCAGAAAGAGGCGCTACTGGCGCGCTACTCCACGTCGGTGCAGCAATTGGCGCCCGTGCCTTGGCCTGACAGTCCCGAAGCTGCGCGCCTGGCGCTGTATCGCCATAGCCAACTGGTCTGCTCGCGCATTACCGGCATTACCGCAGTATCGGGCCGCAATGCAGCAGGTACGCCCGGCTGGGCGCATGTTGCCATCTGTGCCCGCGACGGCGGCAGCACCCGTGTCGTGCTGGGCTGGTCTAACGGTCCCGAGCCGGTCAATTGGAGCGGGGGCAGCGCCACGGGTGTCATCGCGCCGGGTGACGCTACCGGTCCGCGCCTGGTCGCTGATCCGCCGCTCGCCGGTCTTGCCGCCAACGCCACCCCCGATCCGCGCGATATTGCCAACAACCATTTGTCTTATGCCGTGCAGTGGTTCCTGTTCGCCGCCACCGCGCTGGTCATCTACGCAATCGCCGCAAGGAAGCATTTACGGAAATCTTAAGGTAAGTCTTGGCACTTCAGTCTGACTGGTCGTGAAAAACCGGCTGACTGGCGCAAAACAGGTTTGGTTCAACGCCTTCCTGTTATAGTTTCCGGCTAAGTAATTCGCGATAAATTCCGCTTAACAGGAGAGAATCCGATGCGCAAACTTACCACCACCATGCTTGCCCTCTTGGCCAATGCCGCTTTGGGAGCGATACCCGCTGCTGCCGCGCCCGGGGATGTCATGCTCTCAGCCACGCTGACCGGCGCCGCCGAAACGCCCGCCGCCAGCGCCGATGCCACGGGTATGTTCATGGGCCGCCTCAATGCGGGCACCGGCCAGCTGTGCTACACGCTGACCAGCCAGAACCTGACCGCGCTGACGATGGCCCATATCCATGTCGGCGCCGCTGGTGTCGCCGGACCGCCCGTGGTCGTGCTGGCGCCGAGCGTGCCGAGCGAGACCTGCATCGCGGTCGACAAGGACGTCGCCCAAAAACTGGTCGCCACGCCGGGTGACTATTACGTCAACGTTCACAACACGGCTTATCCCAAGGGCGCAATCCGCGGACAGTTGATCCCACAATAAATCCGCTATTGCGGCTTCAGGCGTTTCTTTTCGGTCACGTCGATCTGGACGACGCGCCCCTCATGAACGGTTATGGTGACTGTGCCGTATCGCAGCGCGTATAGCGCCTCGCGGACGCTGGCGATGCTTTCCTCGATCTGGCTTGCTGCTTGCGAACCGGGCTGAGGCGGAGTTGGATTGTGGCTCATGCGGGGTCACCCTGAAGGCTGCTGGGGGCGGGAGAAAGTGCCGGGAATGTGCGTGCGGTTTCGGGGCGGATAAGGATGGTATCGCCCGGCGCGGGCACGGCTTGTCCCGAAGCGCAATCGATCTCGATCAGGGCGCCGCTTGCCGCTAATCGCCCCTCTATCCGCCACTGCGGCCCCTTGCGGAAGCGGTTGGCGATATGGACTTGCGCACTGGCGAGACCATCGGGCGCATCGCCGGTGACAATGGCGATCTCGTGGGGGCGGACATGCAGATCGCCATCGCCTCGGCCGAACAGCGCGCCGGGCAGCAGGTTGGTTTCTCCGACGAAGTGCGACACGAACGGCGTAGCTGGCGCTGCGTAGATTTCGTCGGGAGTGCCAATCTGTTCGATCCGGCCGTGGTTCATCACCACCACCCGGTCGGCCAGTTCCAGCGCTTCTTCCTGGTCATGGGTGACGAACACCGAGGTCAGCCCCATCTGTCGGTGAAGATCGCGCAAGGCACGGCGCAAATCCTTGCGCACCTGAGCATCGAGCGCGCCAAACGGTTCGTCGAGCAGCAGCAGTTTCGGCTCGACCGCCAGCGCCCGAGCCAGGGCGACACGCTGTCGCTGCCCGCCGGACAATTGTGCCGGGTAACGGTTGCCCAATCCGTCGAGCTGGACCAGCCGCAACAGTTCATCGGCGCGGGCGCGGATATCGCGGCGTGACAAGCGGCGTTTGGCCAAATCTTTTCTGGCGCGCCGTACGGTCAGCCCGAACGCGACGTTATCGGCCACGGTCATGTGGCGGAACAGCGCGTAATGCTGGAACACGAAACCAACGCCGCGCTCCGCGACCTTGAGGCTGGATACATCCTGACCGTCCAGCCGGACTTCGCCGCTATCCTGAAACTCCAGCCCGGCGATAATCCGCAGCAATGTGGTCTTGCCCGAGCCCGACGGGCCTAGCAGCGCGATGAATTCGCCGGGCCGGATTTGCAGGTCGATGCCATGAAGCGCGGGGTATTGGCCGAAGCGCTTGGCAATGTCGGTGAGTTCGATCACGATTTGGCTCCCTGCGTCAGTTGGCTGGAATTCAGGTCGAAGCGCCATTCGAGCAGCGTCTTGGCAACCAGCGTCACGAGCGCCAGTCCGGCCAGCAACGAGGCCACGGCAAAGGCGCCGACATAGTCGTATTCGTTATAAAGGATCTCGACATGCAGCGGCAGGGTGTTGGTCTCGCCGCGAATATGCCCTGAAACCACCGATACGGCACCGAATTCACCCATCGCCCGCGCATTGCACAACAGCACGCCATACAGCAGCGCCCAGCGGATATTGGGCATGGTGACGTGCCAGAAAGTCTGCCAGCCATTCGCGCCCAGCGAGATTGCCGCCTCCTCCTGATCCTTGCCCTGTTCCTCCATCAGCGGGATCAGTTCGCGAGCGACGAACGGAAAGGTGATGAAGACAGTTGCCAGCACGATCCCCGGCACCGCAAAGATGATCTTTACATCATGCGCCGCCAGCCACGGCCCAAGCAGACCCTGCGCCCCGAACAGCAACACGAAGATAAGTCCCGAGACGACCGGCGATACAGAGAACGGCAAGTCGATCAGCGTCGTCAGCAGGCTTTTGCCGGGAAAGCTGAACTTGGTAATGGCCCAGCTTGCCGCCACCCCGAACACCATGTTGAACGGCACGCTGATCGCCGCCACCAGCAGCGTCAGCTTTATTGCGGACCAGGCATCGGGGGTGGCAATGGCATCGCGGAACGGGCCAAGCCCGGTCTTTAGCGCCTGCACGAACACCGCCGCCAGCGGCAGCGCTAGGAACAGCGCCAGAAACAGCAGCGCCAGCGTGATCAGCACAAAGCGCGCGACCCGGCTTTCGGTCATGGCGCCGGAACCAGCAATCGCTGCGTTCATGCTTCCCTCCTGCGGACCGCGGCCTGGATAAGGTTGATGGCCAGCAGCACCGCGAACGAAGCCAGCATCATCACCACCGCAATCGCCGTGGCGCCGGCATAATTGAATTGCTCAAGCTGGGCGACGATCAGCAGCGGGGCGATTTCGGTCCGGCCCGGCATATTGCCCGAGATGAAGATCACCGAGCCATATTCGCCCACGCCGCGCGCAAAGGCGAGTGCAAAGCCGGTGAGCAGCGCGGGGCCGATCGCCGGCAGGATGACGCGAGTAAAGGTTTCAGCGCGTCCCGCTCCCAGCGTAGCGGCGGCTTCTTCCACCTCGCGACCCAGGTCGGCCAGCACCGGTTCGACCGAGCGAACCACGAACGGCAGGCCGATGAACACCAGCGCAATGATAATACCCAGCGGCGTGAACGCCACCTTCATACCGAGCGGGTTCAGCCATTGACCGACCCAGCCGGTCGGCACGTAGAGAGTAGTCAAGGCAATGCCGGCAACTGCGGTCGGCAGCGCAAACGGCAGATCGACAATCGCACCGATCATGCGCTTGCCGGGAAAGCTATAGCGCACCAGCACCCAGGCCACCAACAGCCCGAACACCGCATTGATTAAAGCCGCCGCCGCCGCCGTGCCAAAGCTGAGCCGATACGCCTGTAACGCCCGGTGCGAAAAGCCGACGCGGACGAACTCATGCCAGCCCATCCCGGCGGTCTTGAGGAATATGGCGGCCAACGGGATCAGCACGATCAGCGTCAGCCAGCCGACGGTGAATCCCATGGTAATCCGGAATCCCGGCAGCACCGACGGCTGGCGCCAGCGTCTTTGCCGCGCGGGCGCGGGCCGCAGCGGCGCGGCGGGAGAGTAAGTAATTGTTGTCATCTGCAGTGGTCTGCTCGATTGAAGGAAATTGAGGCTCTAGCGGTTGGCGGTGATCTGGTCGAACACGCCGCCATCGCTGAAGTACGTCGGTTGCGCCTTGCGCCAGCCGCCAAAAGCGCCGTCGATGGTAACGATGGCCAGATGCGGGAATTGGCTGGCATATTTGGCGGCAATGGCCGGGTTGACCGGGCGGTAGAAGTTTTTCGCGATGATGGTCTGCGCTTCAGGGGTATAGAGGAACTCCAGATAGGCTTTGGCGATCGCGGTGTTGCCATGCTTTTCGGCGTTTTTGGTGACCACGGCGACCGGTGGCTCCGCCTTGATCGAGATCGAGGGCACGACGATCTGAAAATCACCTTTGCCCAGCTTGTTCACCGCCAGAAAGGCTTCGTTTTCCCAGGCCAGCAAAACGTCGCCGATGCCGCGTTCGACAAAGGTGGTGGTGGAGCCGCGCGCGCCGCTGTCGAGCACGGGCACATGGCTGTAGAGTTTGGCGACGTAGTCTCTGGCGGCGACTTCCGAATGACCGGCCTTGCGGCCATAAGCCCAGGCGGCCAGGAAATTCCAGCGCGCCCCGCCTCCGGTCTTGGGGTTGGCGGTGATCACTTGTACCCCCGGCTTGACCAGGTCGCCCCAGTCATGGATGCCCTTGGGATTGCCCTTGCGCACCAGGAACACGATGGTCGAGACATAGGGCGAGCTGTTATGCGGCAATGCCTGTTGCCAATTCGGGGCCAGCAAATGCGCCTTGTCCGAGAGCGCGTCAATATCGTAGGCGAGCGCCAGCGTCGCGACATCGGCGTCTAGGCCGTCGATGATGGCACGGCTCTGCGCGCCCGAACCGCCATGGCTCATGCGAAACGATACATCCTGGCCGGTCTTTTTCTTCCAGTAAGCGGCAAAAGCCGGGTTAAGCGCCTGATATAGCTCGCGCGTGGGATCGTAGGAGACGTTAGTGATGGCTGCAGGAGCCGGAGCGGCCAATGCGGCCGTTGTTGCCAGCGATGAGACCGTCAACGAAGCGATGGCGAGGGAGAGTAACGAGCGTCGCTGGAAAGCGGTGGCTGACATTGATGATTTTCCCTGTTTTACATAATGTGAATAAGGTGTCGGTTCAGCCTGCGGGTGGCGGATTGATCGATATTCTCGCAGGCGAAACCTTCCGCGCATGCGCAACACGGGAAGTCTCTCCGACAGGACCCGCCGTATGGGCCGAGCTGCCGCGAGAGGGGGGCCGCGGCGCCAGTAACCGCCCGAGCAGGAACTGGCCGAACGGCCAGCCGGCAATGTCCGAGTCGGCGTTGATATGGCCGATCGGCCCGGCATCGGCAAAGCCGGAATGCCAGACGTGGGCAAGCTGGCGTGCGGCGCGCATCGTCAAGTAGGGATCGTTCCGGCTGGCGACCAGGATCGACGGGAACGGCAGCGGCGCGGCGGGGGTGGGGGCAAATCCGGCAAGTCGGGGGTCGTGCGGGGCACCATCCACATCGGGCGGAGCGACCAGCAAAGCGCCGGAGACGAGTTGGCCGGCATCCGCTTCGAGCAACGCCCACCATGCCACCGCGAGGCAGCCAAGGCTATGCGCGGCCAGCACCACCGGACGGCGGGTCACGCCGCTGGCGGCGGCGCGAATAGCAAGATTGAGCTGGTTAACCCAACTGTTGCGATGCGGTTGTTCCCACTGGCCCAGTTCGACACGGTGGCAATCGCTGCGCTGCTGCTCCCACAGCGTCTGCCAATGCCCGGGACCGCTGT
>JAYUBN010000011.1:0-25906 GCA_043740855.1 Sphingomonadales bacterium
GTGATCAATCCGTTCGATTTCTTCGTCGATCCCTACGCCGTGGACGTGCCGTTCGTTTATGACGCTGCCCTGCGCGACGATTTGTCGGCCTATTTCGAAACCGAGCCGCAGGGGCCGCGCTTTGCCGCGCTGGTGGCGGAATTTGCGGCGTTTCGCGGGCGCAGCAACAATTTCCTGGTGGCGATGAACCAGCGCCTGATGGGGCTGGTGGGCTATGTCATCCGGATGGAGGCGGGGGTTCAGGAACCGGAGGAGACGCTGGAGCTGGGCGCCGGCTCGTGCCGCGACAGCGCCTGGCTGCAAGTCCAATTGCTGCGCCATCTTGGTTATGCCGCGCGCTTCGTCTCGGGCTATCTGATCCAGATGAAGGCTGACATCGAGTCGCTGACCGGACCGAAGGGCCCCGAGGCCGATTTCACCGACCTGCATGCCTGGACCGAGGTTTATCTGCCCGGCGCCGGTTGGGTCGGGCTTGACGCGACCTCCGGATTGTTCGCGGGCGAGGGCCATATTCCGCTCGCTGCAACGCCGCATTACCGTTCGGCAGCGCCGGTCAGCGGGGCCGCCGAATACGCCGAGGTCGATTTTCATTTCGAGATGAGCGTCACCCGCCTGGCCGAAGCGGTGCGGATCACCAAGCCCTTCACCGATACCAGATGGGAAGCGCTGCTGGCGCTGGGCGACAGGGTGGACGCGGATCTGGTCGCGCATGACGTGCGCTTGACGATGGGCGGCGAGCCAACTTTCATCGCCGATGGCGATTACGATGCGCCCGAATGGAACGGCTCGGCGGTGGGCCCGACCAAGGCCGCTTATGCCGACACACTGATCCGGCTGCTGCGCGGCAAATTCGCGCCCGGATCGTTGCTGCATCACGGCCAAGGCAAATGGTATCCCGGCGAAAGCCTGCCGCGCTGGGGCTATTCGATCTATTGGCGCAAGGATGGGGTGCCGATCTGGCGTGATGCCGCGCTGATTGCGGGCGAAAAACTACCCTCTGAAAAAAGCGCCGCCGAGGAACCGGCCGCGCGCCCGTGCGCCATCGATCCGGCGCTGGCGGCGCAGTTTCTGGGCGAGACCGCGCAACGGCTGGGGCTTGACCAGCAGTTCGTCCAGCCGGTCTATGAAGACAGCATCGAATGGATCATCAAGGAGGCCCAGCTTCCCGACAATACCAGCCCGATCGACCCCAAGCTCGAAGACCCCGAGGAGCGGGCGCGCTATATGCGTACCTTTGAGCGCGGGCTGACTGTTCCGGTGGGCTATGTGCTGCCGGTGCAGCGCTGGAACAGCGCGCCCTCCACCGCCAGCCGCTGGAAAAGCGAAGCCTGGCACGTGCGGCGCGGCGTGCTGTGCGCCGTCCCCGGCGATTCCGCGCTGGGGTACCGCCTGCCGCTGGGCGCGCTGCCTTTCGTACCGCCCGGCGATTATCCCTTTATCCATGTACGCGACACCGCTGCACCGCGTGATCCGCTCGTCGATTTCCGCAGCCAGGTGACCGAGCGCGGCAGCCAGCAGCGCGACGCGGTGGTTTCGGAAGAAGCGCAGCCGCAGCGATCCGAACCCGTCACCGGCGCCGGGAACCGCGCGCAGGAACGGGTCGAGCAAATCATGATCGAAGGCGCGGTGCGCACCGCGATCACGGTCGAGCCGCATGGCGAATACCTCTCGGTGTTCATCCCCCCGGTCGAGGCGCTGGAGGATTATCTCGACCTCATCGCCGCGATCGAAAGCGTGGCTGAGGCCACTGGCACGCCGGTGCGGATCGAAGGCTATCCGCCGCCGCCCGATCCCCGGCTGACGGTGCTGAAAATCACCCCCGATCCCGGCGTGATCGAGGTCAATATCCACCCCGCGACCAGCTGGCGCGAAGCGGTGACCATCACCGAAACGCTGTATGACTGCGCACGCGAAATCGGGCTGACCGCCGACAAGTTCATGGTCGACGGTAGGCCAATCGGGACCGGCGGCGGCAACCATATCGTGCTGGGCGGGCCAAGCCTGCTTGATTCGCCCTTCATCCGGCGCCCCGACCTGCTCAAGAGCTTTGTCATCTACTGGCAGCGTCACCCGGCGCTGTCCTATCTGTTTTCCGGGCTGTTCATCGGCCCGACCAGCCAGGCACCGCGCATCGACGAAGCGCGTCACGACAGCCTGTACGAGCTGGAAATCGCGCTGGCGCAAGTTCCGACGCCGGACACGCCGCAACCCCGGCCGTGGGTGGTGGACCGCTTGTTCCGCAATTTGCTGGTCGATGTCACCGGCAATACCCACCGCACCGAAATCTGCATCGACAAGCTGTTTTCGCCCGATGGCCCGACCGGGCGGCTGGGGCTGGTCGAATTCCGCGCCTTCGAGATGCCGCCCGACGCGCGGATGAGCCTGGCCCAGCAATTGCTGCTGCGCGCGCTCGCCGCGATGTTCTGGAAAGCGCCGCTCGATGGCGAACTGGTCCGCTGGGGCACTGCGCTGCATGACCGCTTCATGCTGCCGCATTTCGTCTGGGCCGATTTCCTGGACGTGCTCGATGATCTGAGCCGCTTTGGCTATCATTTCGACCCCGAATGGTTCGAGGCGCAGCGCCAGTTCCGCTTCCCGGTCCATGGTACGGTCACAGGCGGCAGCGTCACGCTGGAAGTCAGCCACGCGCTCGAACCGTGGAACGTGCTGGGTGAAACCGGGGCGATCGGCGGCACCGTGCGCTATGTCGACAGCTCGACCGAGCGGTTGCAACTGCGCGCCACCGGGCTGGTGCCGGGGCGCCACGTCATCGCCTGCAATGGCCGCCGCGTGCCGATGACCGCAACGAGTGCCCACGGAGAAGGGGTTGGAGGGGTGCGCTACAAGGCGTGGTTCCCGGCCAATTGCCTGCACCCGATGATGCCCGCACACGCCCCGCTGACATTCGACATTCTGGACACCTGGAATGGCCGATCGCTGGGCGGCTGCGTCTATCATGTCGCGCATCCGGGGGGGCGATCGTATGATGTCGTGCCGATCAACAGCTATGAGGCCGAAGCGCGGCGCAAGGCGCGGTTTCAGGATCATGGCCATTCGCCCGGTCCGCAGCCGATCCCGGCGGCGGAAGCCTTGGGGGAATTTCCGATGTCGCTCGATCTGCGCCGGCCGCATTTGCACCAAGCCGTTCGGGGCGGCTGAACGCTGGAACAGCTGGACACCTTCGGCGCCCCGGCAATGAGCCGGATGGCGGATTACCTGCGCGGCTGTCCCGGCGCCGATCTGTGCCGCGACGCCCCTGCCGCAGTCGCGCAAAAGTGGGCGGCAATGGCCGATGGGCTGGCAGCGTTGTCGCATGATGGAGTGGGTACGATCCACGAGCAGGTCGCCCGCCAGATCCAGGATCTCGGGCTGACCTTTCGCGTCGCCGGTGACGAGGATGAGCGCGCCTGGCCGCTCAGCCCGATGCCGCTGATCATTGGCGCCGACGAATGGGCCAAGGTCGAAGCGGGGCTGATCCAGCGCGCCACACTGCTCGAAGCGTTGGCCGCCGATATTTATGGCTCGCAATCTTTGGTGCAGGAGGGCCGCCTGCCCGCTGCGGTAATCGCCGGCAGCCGCTATTTCGCGCGCAAGATGGTGGGGCTGAAGCCGCAGGGCGGCAATTATCTCCAGGTCTGCGCTTTTGATCTTGCGCGTGGGCCGAACGGGCAATGGCGCATCCTCGGCGATCGGCTGCGGCTGTCGACGGGGATCGGCTATGCGCTGGAAAACCGGCTGGCGCTGTCGCGCAGCACCGGATCGCTGCTGAGCACGATCAATACCCGCCGCGTTGCCAGCTTTTTTGCCGCGTTGCGCGCCGGCATCGCCCGCAATTGCCCGCGTGAGCGGCCGCGGATCGCGCTGCTGACCCCCGGCCGCTTCAACCAGTCCTATCCCGAGCAGGCGCATCTGGCGCGTTATCTCGGCCTGCCGCTGGTCGAAGGCCGCGACCTGACCGTCGCTGACGAACGGCTCTATGTGCGCACCATCGCCGGGCCCCGGCGTATCGATGCGCTGTGGCGCTGGATTGATACCAACGCCCTAGACCCGTTGAGCTTTGACGCACGCTCGGCGATCGGGGTGCCTGACCTGTTCGAGGCGTGGGCACATGGTGGGCTGGAAATGGCCAATTGGCCCGGCGTGGAAGTGCTGGAATCGCGCGCCTTCGCCGCCTTTATGCCGCGCCTGAGTAAAATCCTGCTGGGCGAAAGCCTGCTGCTACCCAACGTCGCGACATGGTGGTGTGGCCAGCCGGATGAGGCCGCGCAAGTGCTTGCCCGCCTCGACCAATTGCTGGTCGGGCCGGCGTTCGGCCAGGCGGTCGAGGTGCTGCCGGGCAGCGCCATGTGGCCCGGTGCCGCGCTGTCCGCCGACCAGCGGGCGGCACTCGCCGCAGCGATCGCCCGCCGGCCGATGGATTATTGCGGACAGGAAATCGTCCATCTTTCGACCACGCCGGTGTTCATCGATGCCGAAAAAGGTGACTGGCGGCTGGCGGCGCGGCCGTTCACGCTGCGCGCTTTCGTCGCGCGCGACGGCAATGGCCAATGGACGGTGATGCCCGGCGGTTTTGCGCGGCTATCGTCATCGGGTGAATTGCTCACCTCGCTCATGGGCGCCGGCGATCTGTCGGCCGATGTCTGCATCGTCGACGATGTCCCGGGAACCGGATTGCAAAACACCGCCAACTTTGGCCCCAGCCTGGGCGGCAGCGTGGCCCCTGGCCCCGCCGTGCGCCGGGGCGGCGGCATTCTTGCCAGCCAGGCCGCCGACAACCTCTACTGGTTCGGCCGCTATTGCGAACGCGCAGAAGCCACGCTGCGCATCCTGCGCAGTATTCTGGGCAGCTCGATCGAGGCTGACGCCGGCGCCGCGCGCGATGCCCAGTTGCGCCGTTTCCTGGCGCAACTGCTGGAGAGATGGGGCGCGATCCCGAAAGACGACATCGACGGATCGCTGATCCAGATCTGCGGCGGCGCGCTGGCCGAGCACGATCTGCCGGGGGGCGTCGCCGCGCTGGTTCGCAACATGCAGCGTGTCGGGCTCAGCCTGCGCGACCGGCTGGCGCGCGATTTCTGGCGAATCGCGCGCCGCGCGCCGCCACATTTCGACAGCGCCGAATTTGACGGTAGCGGTCCGGAGACGATTCGCGATGCCATCAAGGAGCTGCTGGAGCGGTTTGGCACGCTGTCCGGACTGATCGCGGAAAACATGGTGCGCGACGATGCCTTCCGCTTTCTGGAAATGGGTCGCCGGATCGAGCGGGCGCTGTTGACTTGCCGCATCGTCGAGCACCTGAAACAATCTCGCGACGAATCCGATGCGCTCAGCCTGCTGCTGGACTTGTGCGACAGCCAGATCATTTATCGCTCGCGCTATCTGAGCGGCACGGTGCGCGATCCGGTCTATGATCTCGTACTGCTCGATCCGGACAATCCGCGGTCGCTGATCTTCCAGCTGCACGAGCTGCACCGCCACATTGCCGCACTGCCCGCGCTGGTCGATGATGGCATGCCCGAAGCGCCGCTGCGCGCGATTCGCGGGCTGCTCGCGCCGCTTGCAGGGCTGACCGTCGATATGCTGGATAATGCGGCGCTGGCGCATGTCGAGGCGCAGTTGCTGAACCTTTCCGACGCGATCTCGAAGCGCTATTTCCTGCCGATGGAACGCTTGGACACACCCCTGGCGGGCAATTTGCTCGGATGATCTACCAGATCCGTAATCTGACCGAGATCGCTTACACGCCGCCGGTCACGTTTGCCCGGTTCAACCTGCGGCTGCGCCCGGCAGACTGGCCGAACCAGCGGCTGCTGGACTATGCCGTGGCGATCGACCCGCATCCCTCGGCGATCCGCCAGGAACAGGGACCCTATCTCGTCAACACCAGCCGGCTGGTGCTGGGCGGCGTCATCCCCGGGTTGCGGATTGAAAGCACCATGACCGTGGAGGTGCTGGCGCCTGCTGTGGATCCCGACAGCGTGCCATCGCGGAGCATCGCCGAGATCCGCAAGGCCGCGCTGGGGCATTGCGATCTGCACGCCACCAGCCCGTGCTCCTATCTGTTCGCATCCCCCATCGCCGTTCCCGCCGACGAAATCGCGGCCTGGGCGCGGCCGCTGCTGGATGACGGCCAATCGGTGATCGCCGGGGGCAAGGCGCTGATGGCCGCGATTTACACCGGATTTCGCTACAAATCGGGTGTTACCACCAGTTATACCCCGCCGCTGGAGGCGTTCCGCGCGCGCCACGGCGTGTGCCAGGATTTCGCGCATGTCATGATCATCGCCGCGCGCGCGCATGGCATTCCGGCGGCCTATGTCAGCGGTTATCTGCGCACCCTGCCACCGCCGGGCAAGGCGCGGCTGGTCGGCGCCGACGCGATGCATGCCTGGGTAAATCTGTGGTGCGGCGCCGAACTTGGCTGGATCGGTTTCGACCCGACCAACAATGTGATCGTGCGCGGCGATCATATCTTCACCGCGATGGGCCGCGATTACACCGATGTCGCGCCGCTCGACGGCGTCTTTCGCGGCGGCGGCAGGCAGAAGATGAAGGTTTCCGTAGATGTCGCGCCGGCAGATGAAAGCGTGATGACCGCCAGTTAGACCGTCATCGCGAGGAGCGCAGACATCGAGCGGTCATGCTGTTGCAGCAATTCCTGCCACGCGAACCTTGACCGCGCCGGGCGAGGCCCATACCCCGCGCAGCCATGCATGATATCAAATTCATCCGCGAGAATCCTGAAACTTTCGACCTGGGTTTGCAGCGCCGGGGGTTGGCGCCCACATCGTCCGCCATCCTGGCGCTCGATGCGGAACGGCGCGCCGTCGCGACGCGGACGCAGGAAGCGCAGAACCGGCGCAACGAGGCATCGAAGGCGATCGGCGCCGCCAAGGCGCGCAAGGACGAGGATGAAGCCGCCACGCTGATGGCCGAAGTGACCGAGCTGAAACAGACCCTCCCGGCGCTGGAAAGCGAAGAAAAGGTGTTGACCGCAAGGCTCCATGACGAACTGGCGCGCTTTCCCAATCTGCCCGACGCCGATGTCCCCGATGGCGTCGATGAAGCGGGCAACGTCGAGGTATCGCGCTGGGGCGCACCGCGCCAATTCGACTTCACCCCGCGCGAACACGCCGACATCGGCCCGGCTCTGGGGCTGGATTTCGAGACTGGTGCAGCGATTTCCGGCGCGCGTTTTACGTTCCTGCGCGGCCAGATGGCCCGGCTGCAACGCGCGCTGGGCCAGTTCATGCTGGACCGTCAGACCATTGATAACGGCTATGTCGAATGCGCACCGCCGCTGCTGGTGCGCGACGATGCGGCGTTCGGGACCGGGCAATTGCCCAAATTTGCCGAGGACTTGTTCCGCACCACCGATGGTCGCTGGCTGATCCCGACCGCCGAGGTTTCGCTGACAAATTCGGTCCGCGAGCAAATCCTGGCCGACAGCGCACTACCGCTGCGCATGACTGCACTGACCCCCTGTTTCCGTTCTGAAGCGGGCGCGGCGGGGCGGGACACGCGTGGCTATATCCGCCAGCACCAATTCGAGAAGGTCGAGCTGGTTTCGATCTGTCGACCCGAGGATTCGGTTTCGGAGCACGAGCGCATGACCGGCGCCGCCGAAGCCATCCTGCAAGCGTTGGCATTGCCGTACCGCAAGATGCTGCTGTGTGCGGGCGATATGGGCTTCACCGCGCGCCGGACCTATGATCTGGAGGTCTGGCTGCCCGGACAAGGCGCCTATCGCGAGATTTCCTCCTGTTCCAACTGCGGCCCGTTCCAGGCGCGGCGGATGAACGCCCGCTATCGGCCCGATGTGACGGCTGAAAAGCCCAAGCCCGGTCCTGAATTCGTCCATACCCTCAATGGCTCGGGGTTGGCGGTGGGGCGCACGCTGGTGGCTGTGCTGGAAAATTACCAGCAGGCCGATGGTTCGGTGACCGTGCCCGAGGCGCTGCGGCCCTACACCGGCGGACTCGAAATGCTGGTTCCGGCCAAGTAAAAAAGGGCTTTTGATGCGTATCCTGCTGACCAATGACGATGGCATCCACGCACCGGGGCTGGTGGTGCTGGAGGCGATCGCGCGCAAGTTTTCGGACGATATCTGGATCTGCGCGCCCGGCGAGGAGCAATCCGGCGCGGGCCATTCGTTGACCCTGGCCCGGCCGGTGCGCCTGCGTCAACACGATGCCCGGCGCTTTTCGGTCAGCGGCACGCCCACCGACGCAGTGACCATGGCGCTGCGCAAGATCATGCCCGAACCGCCCGACCTGATCCTGTCAGGCGTCAATCGCGGTGCCAATCTGGGCGATGACGTCACCTATTCGGGCACCGTCGCTGCCGCAATGGAAGGCGCGCTGGCCGGCATCCGTTCGATCGCGCTCAGTCAGGGTTATGCCAAAGAGGGCATGGCCGATAGCGTGCCCTTCGATACAGCTGCGCATTGGGGGGAACAGGTGCTGCGGCCGTTGCTGGATGTGCCGTTTGCGCCGCGCACGCTGGTCAATGTCAATTTTCCCGCGCTCGCCGCGGATCAGGTCGCGGGCATCCGCGTGGTCCGGCAGGGGTTCCACGATTATGCGCGCGGATCGCTGGTCGAAGGCGTCGACCCGCGCGGCTATCGCTATTTCTGGTTCGGCCTGCACGGCATGGAACACACCCCCGGCCACGCCACCGACCTTGAAGCCATTGCCGACGGTTTCATCGCCGTAACCCCGTTGCAGCTCGACTTGACGCATGACGCGTCGCTGGAGGCGATGCGCGCACGCTATAGCACTTGTTAACCGTGGCTTCCTGAATGATAGGGGTAGCATGGATCAGGCGGGACAAATGCGGTGAGTGGCGAACAGGCGATCCTGGAATCCACGGCGGCGCGCACTGGTGCCGCGCCAGATGTCTCGCTGATCATGCCATGCCTCAATGAAGTCGACAGCCTGCCCCATTGCATCGCCAATGCCCGGGCCGCGCTGGCGCAGATACAGGACCGCTATGGCCTGACCGGCGAAGTGGTGATCGCCGACAACGGTTCGAACGACGGCAGCCAGGCGCTTGCCGAAAGCCTGGGTGCGCGGGTCGCGCCGGTTGCGCGACGCGGCTATGGCGCAGCGCTGATCGGTGGCTGCCACGCGGCGGCGGGGCGTTATCTGTTAATGGGCGACGCCGATGGCAGCTATGATTTTCGGGACGGCGTCGCCATGATCGGCCGCCTGATCGACGGCGCCGACCTATGTCTGGGCTCGCGCTTTCAGGGCGGCATTGCCCAGGGGGCGATGCCCTGGAAAAACCGCTACATCGGCAATCCGGCACTGACGGGCATCCTCAACCTGTTTTTCCGATCCGGTATCGACGACGCCCATTGCGGGATCAGGGCCATCCGCAAACAAGCCTTTCGCGACTGCGACCTGTCGTCGTCAGGCATGGAATTCGCCAGTGAGATGGTGATCAAGGCCAGCCTGCGAGCGATGCGGATCGATCAGGTTCCCGCCACGCTGTCGGCTGACTTGCGCGACCGCGCGCCGCATCTGCGCCCATGGCGCGATGGCTGGCGGCATTTGCGCTATTTGTTGATGCTCAGCCCGACCTGGGTGTTCGGCGTACCCGCGCTGCTGGCGATGTTGGCGGCGGCGGTGATTTTCGGTGTGGCCGGGCTGTACGAGCTCGACTGGCTGCCAGGCAGGACCCCCTTCGGCACCAGCTGGCAAATTATGGCCGGCTTTTTGCTGTCCGTCGGGCATTTTGCCGTGATCATGGCAGTGGCGACGCATTTTTATGGCGTGCGCAGCGGTTATCGCCAATTGCGACCGGTCATCGCCCGCTGGGGCTATCTGCTGACACTGGAAAATGCGCTGGCGATTGGCCTTCTCCTGATCGCGGTGGCGGCGGCGACATTGGGCCTGATCGGCATCCGCTGGAGCACTGGCGGGTTCGTCGCGCTACGCTCGGTGCTGCCGCTGATCGTCGCCAGCGCGGTCGGCGCGGTGGGTGTGCAAACCGCGCTGGGCGGCTTTCTGCTGTCGATCATCGCCGGGCATGTCGCCGCCTTCGCCCCTGATTCCGGCGCGGACAAAGCGCCGCGATGAGGGCCAGCCGCAGCGCGCCGCGTATCTGGGATACCGACTGGCTGGTGCTGCGGCCGCTGGCGCAACGGCTGCGCCAACAGGCGGCGGCGCATGTCGCGCCGGGCTCGGTTATGGTCGATTTCGGGTGCGGTGACATGCCCTATGCCCCGGCGATGCGCGCGCTGGGCTTCGATTATCGCGGCGCGGACATCGGTTCTTCCGGCGAAATCCAGATCGACGCCGCTGGCCGCGTGCCGCTGCCCGATGGTTGCGCCGGGGCCGTGCTGTCGGTGCAAGTGCTTGAACACGTCCGCGATCTTGCCAGCTATTGCGCCGAAATCCGCAGGCTGATGCGCGATGACGGCGTGCTGCTGCTCTCCACCCATGGCAACTGGCTGTACCATCCGCACCCCGAGGATCATCGTCGCTGGACGCGCACCGGGCTGGCGCTGGATCTGGCCGCACACGGCCTGGTCGTGGAGGAATGCCTGGGGCTGGCCGGGCCGCTGGCGACCACCACGCTGATCCGCATGACCGGTTTTGCCTTCATGCTGCGCAAGCTGCCGCTGGTCGGCGCGCTGCTGGCTGCGGGTCTGGCCACCGTCATGAACATCCGCGCCTGGCTGGAGGATGTGATCACGCCTGCACAAATGCGGATGGACAATGCCAGCGTCTATCTGGTGCGCGCCCGCAAGGCTGCACCATGATCGGACGGATCGCAATCGGACGGGCCGTGATCGGACGGACCACTTTGGTTTACGGCGCGGTGTCCGGGTCGTGCCTGCTGCTGCACAATGCCACGATGATCGCGGCGGATCGCGCCGGAGCGCCACTGCTGGCCGCGGTGCTGCTGTCGTTCATGCTGGTGGCGCTGACCGGTTATGCGCTGCACAGCCGCTGGACCTTTCGCCAGCCGCTGCGGCTGCGGGCATTGCTGCGCTATGGGCTGGCGATGTCGGCCAATATTCCGCTCGCCTATGTCACCACCTGGGTGTGGCATACGCCGGTGGGCCTGCCGATGGTCTGGGCGGCGCCGCTGGCCTCGGGCTGCATGGTGGCGGTAAACTTTGTGCTCAGCCGCTGGGCCATTGCCGGTCGGCGCGTGGGGGCAAGCAGGGGGTGACTGCGGTGAGCGTAGACGCGCAGGAATTACAGGCGATGCTGGCGCCGCATCTGGCAATGTACCGCGGCAAAGTGCCGTATTACCAGGCGCATATGCTGTCGTCGTTGCGCGCCGTATGGCAGGGGCATCATCGTCGGCTGCTCGATGTCGGCGGCGGCACCGGGGTCATTGCCGAGGCAATGGCGCAATTGTTCCCGGTCGAAGAGGTGCAGGCAATCGATCTGGTCGATCGCTTTTGCCCCACGCTGACGGTCGGCACGGCACGGTATGATGGCGCGCATATTCCCTTTGCCGACGGGCATTTCGACGCCGCCACGCTGAACAATGTGTTGCATCATGTGCCGGTCGCGGCGCGGGTCGATTTGTTACGCGAAATTCGCCGCACGGTGGCCGGGCCGCTGTATATCAAGGATCATCAGCGCCGGGGCATGATCGATCACTGGCGGCTGACCGCGCTCGATGCGATCGGCAATATTCCGTTCGGCGGGATGCTGTGGGCGCGCTATCTGTCGGCGGCGGAGTGGCAGGTGCTGGCCGATGCCGCCGGATACCGCATCGCCGCGCGCGCGTCGCCGCTGCGCTATCGCACCGGGGCCTATGCGCTGATTTTTCCCAACCGGCTGGAAGTGACGATGCGCTTCGATCCGGTCTAAGCTGCGGTATAAATGCGCATCCTGACGGTCAGCCATTTCTACGAGGCGCATGGCGGCGGTCTCGAACGCGTCGCCGGGCAGTTGTGCCGCGAATTCGCCGCAGCGGGACATGATGCGGTGTGGGTGGCAAGCGATGCCGACGCGCCCCCGCTGGGCGCCATCTCGGCGTTGTCGGTGGGCGCCATTACGGCGTTGTCGGTGGGCGCCATTACGGCGCTGCCGCTGCGCTGCGTCAACCCCACCGAACGGCTGACCGGCCTGCCGATGCCCATCCCCGGCTGGCGCGGCCTGCGAGCGCTGTGGCATGAGGTCGGCCGCAGCGACATCGTGATCGTACATGATTCGCTCTACGTCACCTCGATCTGCGCGATGCTGGCGGCGCGGCTTCAGCGGCGCAAAGTGGTCCTGATCCAGCATATCGCAGGCATCGCCTTTTCGTCGGCTTTGCTGCGCGGGATCATGGCCCTGGCCAATCTGCTGGTGACCCGCCCGATGCTGCGCGCCGCCGACCGGCTGGTGTTTATCAGCGACACCGTGCGGCGCGACCTGCTGGGCGATCCGGCGCGGCGCGACTATCGCCTGGTGTTCAACGGCGTGGACAGGGCGGTCTTTTACCCCGCCGCCACACCGCAGCAATCCGCTCCGCCGATCCTGTTCGTGGGGCGATATGTCGAGAAAAAGGGGCTGGCCGTCATCCGCGCGCTGGCCATGCTCCGTCCGGACCTGACCTTTTATCTCGCCGGCAGCGGCCCGATCAGCCCCTCGGGCTGGGGCCTCGCCAACGTCCGCGATCTCGGTCCGCAGACGCCGCAGGCGCTGGCAAATCTCTACCGCAGTGCCGCGCTGTTGCTGTTGCCCAGCGTCGGCGAAGGCTATCCGCTGGTCATTCAGGAAGCCATGGCCTGCGGCTTGCCCGTCATCTGCGGCCAACCCAGCAACCGCGCCGATCCCGCTGCTGCCCAGTGGCTTACCGGGGTGGCGATCGATCTTGGCGATCCCGACGGTTCCGCGCTGCGCTGCGCCGATGCGATCACGGGCCTGCGCATCGATTCCGAGGGGCGAGTGGCGATGGCAGACTATGCAGCAGGGGCCTACAGTTGGCAGGCCATGGCAAAGGCAGTTCTGGAATAGGTCCGAGGGCCATCGCCCTCGGACTCCCGTTCCTGTCGTCGTGGCGCATCGCCGCATTGTCATGTCCCGCCGCGCAGTGGCGTGCGTCCAAAATATGACGCTTGGCATCATGTGCCGATGGCAGCTTCCGCCCCTTAGCCGACATAATACGTATGCTCGGCTCGGGGGTAACCCTCAGTTCGCCGGCTCGACGCCGTCATACGGACAGTTGGTATATGTGGTCACGATATAAAGTCTTGGCCACACCCGCTGCTGCTCCCAGAGACCGCAAGATTGGCCAATCTGCTTGGTCCATTGCGCCGCTCGAGCCTCTGACCCTAAACGATCCTCAGTATCGGCCACGAGGTAGGAGAAGGTGTCCTGTCCGGCCATCCCCCAACTATCCCAACCCATGACAACCTCATTCTTCTCGGATGCCTCCACCAACTGACGATATTGTGCGGGCGCCCAAAGTAAAAAACGGATTTGTTGAACGAGCCCGTATGAAGATAAATAGGCCAGCGGCGTTAGGCAGATTAATGCGCAGGCCATTAGCACACTGGCGCGCTCAGCCTTGCGGGATTCAACCCATACTACGGCAATAATAGCACCGAGGAACAAGATTGCCATTATAGGGATCGAGAGCAGAAAGCTCCCAAAGTCTCGGCTCGAACCAAAATAGCCTCCGGCGAGCAGGACCACGATCGCGAGACAAACCGCCGGATTAGCGAACCGGTCCCACCTGCCCAACATGGCTCTCCACCGAGGTTTTTGATCGCCTTGCTTCATCCATCGAGCATGCCTGAAATAGCAGGGACGCTCAATGTCTGCTTTCCACCAATTCCAGACGTCCGCTTTCGGCGAAAACGACATACGAAGCGTCAGATTTGACGACTACAAGCTTGCAGCGCCGACAGATGGCGCACCGCAGCATTGACGCACTACGTCAAAACGACTGGGGTTTGGGGCCATTGGCCCCAATAAACCTGACTCCTACCGCACCTGAAGCACCTGACACCCCCCCCCCTCGAATGCCGCAGTATCCTCCGCCAGCCGCGCATCGGCGCGGCCCATGGCGGGCCAGTGGTACCAGCGCATCACGTCGTGGAAAAAGGCGTCGGTGGGCAGCGCAATCACCACGCCGGGGTGGCAGATGCGCTGGGCCAGGGCATCGGTGTCGGCGATTTCACCTGCGACCAGCCGGATCGGGCGGTTGCCCAGATCGGGCCGGTTCAGCACCAGGTCGAGCCCCAGCGGCACGTCATGTTCACCAATGATGATGTAATCAGCGTTTACGGCGGCGATCCGGGCGTCGATCAGGGCATAGGTCGCGTACAGCCCGTGGGTCTTCCATGCCTGCAACGGCAGCAGCACCAGCAGCGTAGCCAGGCTGGCGCGGACGAACAGCGGCCGCAGCTTGTCATGCCATGGCTCCAGCCGCCGCCAGCCATAACCGCCCAGCAGCGCAGCACTGCCCAGCACGCCATGCAGGTAACGATAGCCGAAGCCATGCCCCTGAAATGGCAGAATCGCGGTCATCATCACGATCGGAGCCACGAAACTGACCGCCAGCGCCGCCGCCATCCGGTCATGCCGGGCGGCGATACAACCGGCCAGCAACAACGGCACCAGCAGGATGTGTTGCCAGGTGACGAAGTGCAGCAGATTGGCCGCCATGATCGCGATATTGTACTGGTTCTGGCCCAGCACCTGAACCAGCCGCGTGTAGTAATCGGTGCCAACGGCGCTGGCCGATGAATGCGGGGCGGTGATCAGCGCGTGTGTCAGCATTGGCCATGCAAACCAGAATGCAGTGGCGGCCGCGTAAAATCCGGCAAACAGCGCCAGCCGACCCCAGCGTCGATCAAGCAGCAACAGCACCAGGAACGGCGCGACGAACAGCGGATGAAACAGCGGCTGGTGCAGCCCGATCCCGACAAAACCCACCGCCAGCGCGGCGAGGTCGCTGGTGCGTCTGTCGCGCAGAAACAACCACAACCACAACAGGTTGAAGGTGAGATGCGCGGTCATGGCAAAGGCGGTCATGCCGCTCATTACGAACTGCCCCGACAGCACCAGTAATATGACCGCGACCGCACCGGCCTCGTGGTCCCGCCCGCTTGGTCCCGGCCACAGACGGCGCGAACAGCCCCACACCAGCAGCACGCTGAGCGCGTTAAGCACCGCTTCGGTCAGCGCCGCGTCGCCCAGATGCGCGAACCCCGCGCGCAACAGCGCATTGCCGGGCAAATAGCCGGACACCCAGGCCACCGGATGGGGCCCCGGCAGCATGAACAGCATGTTGAGTGGGCCGGGCGTGGATTGCCAGATCGGCGGCAGCGGCCAGACCATATGGCCGGCGCCGTAAATGAAGGCGTCGAAACTGGCCATCTGTTCGTCGCGCGACAGATCATAGCCGCTGAGCAACAGATAATGTCCGGCATAGCCCAGGCTGCCGATCGCCAGCGCCAGCAGCACGACCCGCGCCCGCGACAGTGACAGCACCGCCGGACCCAGTCGCACCGGGATCAGGATGAATGCGGACAGCACCAGCCAGACCAGCAGCAATTGGGCGTTCTGCCTGACCATCAGCCAATAGGTAAAATTATCTTCGTGGGCTCGCGAGATTGCCAGCAATGCCAGTGGCAGCAGCAGCCACGCCGCTGCCAATTGTCGCAACAGCCTGCTGTCATCGACCGTTCTGGCCGCGATCCCCGCCCGCGCCACATTATCTTTCATGGTATTGCATGGTCCCCGCCGTCCCATCGGCGATTGCACCATGCGAGGCGCCAGTTAGTGCGTCAACCCGGCCGAAAGCTGAGCGCGACACCATCCATGCAATAACGCTTTCCGGTCGGCTTCGGGCCGTCATTGAAAACGTGGCCCAAATGACCGCCGCAGCGGGCGCAATGCACCTCGGTGCGCGGGATGCCGACACCCCAGTCGGTGCGCGTCTCCACCGCGTGCGGCAGCGGTTGCCAGAAGCTGGGCCAGCCGGTGCCGCTATCGAACTTGGTGCGCGAATCGAACAGCGGATTGCCGTCGGCGACACACACGAAGGTACCCCGGCGATGTTCATTCAACAGCGGTGAGGTAAACGGCGGCTCGGTGCCGTTTTGCCGCAGGATGTTGAATTGTTCCGGGGTCAGCCGCTTGCGCCAGTCGGCCTCGCTGAATTGTACTGGCCAGGTTTTGGCTTGGGCACTGCCGCCACCGCACCCCGCAATGATCGGCATGGCTGCAGTGACACCGAGCCAGCTCAGGAGGCGGCGGCGAGTGGGTAGGTCTGTAAACATGCTGTTCTCCTTACCCAGCTATATGGGTGATGGCGGCTTTTGGTTTCAAGGGGAAGAGATTTCCCGGCGCCAGCCGTGCAGAAAAGTCACCATCCACAGTCGCAAGCAATTCCGATTGGCAATTACCGGGCGTCGTTGCCATATCGCGCGCGACAGAAGTCTGGCTGATCCGTCGATCCGCATCGCCACTTGCAGGAGCTATCATGGCTGAATTCGACTACGACCTTTTCGTGATTGGCGCGGGTTCGGGCGGTGTGCGGGCTGGGCGCATCGCCGCCACGCATGGCGCGCGGGTCGCGGTGGCCGAAGAACATCGCGTCGGCGGCACCTGTGTCATTCGTGGCTGCGTGCCCAAAAAGCTGCTGGTCTATGGCGCGCATTTTGCCGACGCCCTGCGCGATGCGGCAGGCTTTGGCTGGACCTTCGGCGCCATGAGCTTTGACTGGGGTCGCTTGCGCGATTTCGTCGCCAGCGAAGTCGCCCGGATCGAGCAGGCCTATACCCAGACGCTGCACAGCCATCAGGTCGAACATTTCCACGAGCGCGCGGTCGTTACCGGCGCCCACAGCGTTCGCTTGTCCGGCGGCCGCGAGATCAGCGCCAAGGTCATTCTGGTTGCGGTCGGGGCGTGGCCGGTGATGCCCGACTTTCCGGGCAACGAACTGTGCCTGACCAGCAACGAGGTGTTCGACCTTGAAACTTTTCCAAAACGGGTGGTGATTCAGGGCGCGGGCTATATTGCCATGGAATTTGCCGGCGTTTTCAATGCATTGGGGGCGCAGGTTACGGTGGTAAACCGGTCCAACCAGGTCCTGCGCGGTTATGACGAAAGCCTGCGCGACCGCCTGCTGGACATCACCCGCGCGCGCGGCATCGATTTTCGCTTCGACTGCCCGATCGAACAGGTCGAACGGCAGCCGGATGGCAGCCTGATGGTCCACACCCACGGCCGGGCGCCGCTGCCGGCGGACATGGTCCTGGTCGCGACGGGCCGTCAGCCCAAGACGGCAGGGCTGGGGCTGGCATCGGCGGGCATCGCGTTGGGGGCGAAGGGCAAAGTCCCGGTGGACGAATATAACGCCACCTCCTGCCCCAGCATCTACGCGGTGGGCGACGTCACCGACCGCGTGCAATTAACCCCGGTGGCGATCCGCGAAGGTCATGCCTTTGCCGACCGCGTGTTCGGCAAGAACCCGCATACCGTATCCTATGATTGCATCCCCAACGCGGTGTTTTCGCAGCCGCCACTCGCCGGCGTTGGCCTGACCGAGGTTCAGGCCCGCGAAAAACTGGGCGAGGTCAGGGTGTTCAAGTCGGACTTCCGGCCGATGCAGAACCTGTTTTCGGATCGCCCGGAGCGCGGGTTGTACAAGCTGGTGGTCGATGCCGCCACCGACCGGGTGGTGGGCGTCCACATGATCGGGCCCGATGCGCCCGAGATCCTGCAAGCCGCCGCGATCGCGGTGAAGGCCGGGCTGACCAAGGCCGATTTCGACGCCACCATGGCGTTGCATCCGTCAATGGCCGAAGAGTTGGTGCTGATGCGCTGAATTGCCCTGTCGTCGTGCAGCGCGCTGTACCGTCAGGCTGGCGCAGGGCACTTGACCGTCTGACATTGAATTCGTCGATTGGGCGAAACGTCGTACCGGTTGGTGTTTACCCGGTTACTTGGTCGATTCTGGATCAACGATGCGGCAGTCGCCACGCACTCATGGCCAAAGCTCTGGCGGAATTGGCCTGACGCTCTTACGTGAAGGGATGGCAGCCAGTTCCGTCTCCGATCCTATCGTTTCAATCGTCGGTCTCGAAAAGATCTACAAGGGTGGCCACCGGGCGCTCAAATCGGTCGATCTCGAAATCCATCGCGGCGAAATCTTCGCGCTGCTCGGCCCCAATGGTGCGGGCAAGACCACGCTGATCGGCATCGTCTGCGGCCTGATCCGGCCCAGCGGCGGCACGGTCATCGCCGACGGCCACGATATCGCTCTCGATTATCGCGCCGCCCGCGCCAAAATCGGGCTGGTGCCGCAGGAATTGTCCACTGACATGTTCGAAACGGTGTGGCATTCGGTGAACTACAGCCGGGGCTTGTTCGGCAAGCCACGCGATCACGCCCATGTCGAGCGGGTGCTGCGCGACCTGTCGCTGTGGGACAAGCGCGATAGCAAGATCGGCGCGCTGTCGGGCGGGATGAAGCGCCGGGTGCTGATCGCCAAGGCGCTGTCGCATGAACCGAAAATTCTGTTTCTTGACGAGCCGACCGCCGGCGTCGACGTCGAACTGCGCCGCGACATGTGGGACATGGTGCGCAAGCTGCGCGAGCAGGGCGTGACCATCATCCTGACCACGCATTACATCGAGGAAGCCGAGGAAATGGCCGACCGCATCGGCGTGATCGATGACGGCAAGATCATCCTGATCGAGGGAAAGCATGCGTTGATGGAAAAACTCGGCCGTACCCGGGTGACCGTCGGGCTGGCGGCGGCGCTCGCCCACCTGCCCGACGCGCTGGTCGCCGAGCATCTGGCACTCAGCGATGACGGGCGCTCGCTGGTGCTGACTGTTCCGGGCGCCAACGATGGCCCCCGTGCTGCCGCCGATCTGGTCAAGCGGCTGACCGCAGAGGGCATCGATTTTGCCTCGATCGATACGACGCGCTCGACGCTGGAAGACATTTTCGTCGATCTGGTGGAGAAGCGGTCATGAATTTCCATGCGATACGCGCCATCTACAGTTTCGAACTGGGACGCTCGCTGCGAACGCTGTTTCAGAGCCTGGCCTCGCCGGTTATCTCGACCTCGCTCTATTTCGTCGTCTTCGGTTCAGCGATCGGCTCGCGCATGCACATGATCGGCGGGGTCAGCTACGGCGCCTTCATCGTGCCTGGCCTGATCATGCTCGCGCTGCTGACTGAGAGCACCGCCAATGCGTCTTTCGGCATTTACCTGCCGCGCTTTACCGGCACCGTCTATGAATTGCTGTCGGCGCCGGTCTCGGCGATCGAGGCACTGATCGGCTATGTCGGCGCGGCGGCAACCAAATCGGTGCTGCTCGGCCTGATCATCCTGGGCACAGCGCGGTTGTTTGTGCCGTTCGAGATCGTCCATCCATTATGGGCCGCGACCTTCCTGGTCCTGATCTCGATCAGCTTCAGCCTGTTCGGCTTCATTTTGGGTCTATGGGCCGACGGCTTCGAAAAGCTGCAAGTCGTGCCGATCATGATCATTACCCCGCTGACCTTTCTGGGCGGGACCTTCTATTCGGTTGCGATGTTGCCGCCGGCCTGGCGGACGATCACCATGTTCAATCCAATCGTCTATCTGGTGAACGGTTTTCGCTGGGCGTTCTACGGCCAATCGGATGTCGGCGTCGGCCTCAGCCTGGCCATAATCCTGCTGTTTATGGGCGTCTGCGTTGGCTTCATTACGTGGGTATTCAGGACCGGCTGGCGATTGCGGACGTAACGATAGGGAACACTGGTGGTTTGCCAGACTGATATTATGGTGCGATCCGGTGTTTGTTCGGTGGCATCTTTGTGATGCTCATTATCGAAGCTGCGGCGCACCATGGTATAGCGTCGCTGCGGGAGATAAGGAGCTTTTAGGCAAAATGAAGCTGATAGCGGCCCTTGGTTTGGCATGGCTGTTTGTTGCCGCCCCGACAAAGGCTCAACCTCAGCCATTACCGAAGCCTGTGATATTGCCTATTTCGCCGCCCACCGGGCAGAGCATCGCGGTCGCCCTCGACGAATCCGCAAGGTTGAGTGTTCCGGTGACCATCGGCGGGCGGCTCTGCCACTTCCTGATCGATACCGCTTCGACGCGCTCGGTCATCGCCAGCGATGTGGCGGACAGCCTGGACCTTCCCAAAGGCAAGGCGATGCAAATCCTGAACATCGGAGGGATCGATACCGTACAATCGGTTACCATTCCCGAACTGGGCTTTTCGGATTTCGCGGTGCGCGACATCGTTGCGCCGTCGTTGGCGCGCAGCAATCTGGGCGGCGATGGCTTGTTGGGTCTCGATATGCTGCGCAACAAGCGGGTAACAATCGATTTTCGCAACACCACCGTGCTGACTATTACGCCATCGTCGCGCAAGCCCGAGCGCAGCGCGAGCCCAAAAGATGGTAATGCCGACCCGGAAACGATCATCGTAGTTGCCCGATCGCGTATGGGCGAACTGATCGTTACCAACGCCGAGATCGACGGCATTGCCGTGGCGGTGATCATCGATACCGGTTCGCAGGATAGCATCGGCAATCCGGCGCTGGCCAGACTTCTGCTTGGCCGTAGCGCGTACAAGGAGGTGGGGCCGGCGACTTTGATCAGCGTGACGGGCCGGACATTGCCCGCTGATTATGCGGTGATCGGCAAGCTGCGGATCGGCGGCGTCAGGCTCGACAATGTCCAAATGGCATTTGGCGATATCGCAACCTTTAAAAAATTCCAGCTGGTCCACCGACCCGCGATCCTGCTCGGAATGCACACGCTGCGCCTGTTCGCGCAGGTCACGATCGATTTTCCCCGGCACGAAATCAGGTTCTTGTTGCGGGAAAATTCACTGGGGCGTGATGACAAAAAATAGGCACCGATTTTCTCAGTAAAGCACACGAGAACAATGACCCTAGGGCACGACGCGGTTTTATCTTATCGCAATGTACTTTAAACTGCGGCCCGGTTTGATCATCGCGTCACGCGACCGCTTCCAAAATATCAGGCTCGATCGTCTCGTGCTGGTTTTCGGCGCGGGCGATATAGTCACGCGTCAGGGGCACGCTGTTCTTGCGCTTCGCCAACTGGATCTGGAACACCATCAACGGGCGGTTTCGGAAAGTCATCTCCGCGGCGGCGAGATAAAATTCCCACATGCGGCAGAACTCCTCGTCATACATCGCCTGGGCCGAGGCGCGGCGGTCGGCGAAGCGGAGCGACCAGTGGCGCAGCGTTTCTGCGTAGTGCAGGCGGAGAATTTCGATGTCGGTGACGATCAAGCCGCTGCGTTCGATGGCGGGAATGACTTCCGACAGCGATGGGATGTGTCCGCCCGGAAAGATATGGCGCTGCGTCCAGGCATCCGGTCCGCTCCGGTCGTCAGAGCGCCCGATCGCATGAATGAGCGCCACGCCGTCGCGATCGAGCAATTCCGCGACCTTGCCGAAATAAGCGTCGAACTCGGCAAATCCGACATGTTCCAGCATCCCCACCGAGACGATGCGGTCGAAAACCCCGGTGACGTCGCGATAGTCCTGAAAGGCAAAGGATATGGCCCCGGCAAGCCCGGCCTGATCGACCTTGGCGCGGGCCGCCTGCAATTGCTCGCGTGAGAGCGTGACGCCGGTGACATGCACCGGCGCCTGGTGCAGCATCGCCCCATGGACCAGCGCCAGGGCCAGGCTGCCCCAGCCAGATCCGATATCGAGCACGCGGTTCCCAGGCTCAAGGCAAAGTTTGGCAGCAATATGCCGCGCTTTGGCGGCCTGCGCCTCTTCCAGAGTTTCGGATCCGGTAACAAAATAAGCGCAGGAATAATGCATGTCGCGGTCGAGAAACAACCGGTAAAACTCGGTGCCGAGGTCGTAGTGGTGCGCGACATTGCGGGCGGCACGCCGGCGGTGGTTGCCGCCTGTGGCCCATTTTATCCACTTCAGCGCCGCATTTATCAGCCCGAACACCCGCGTCGAACCGATCTGCTCGCTTTGTTCGGTGACCACCATCAGAAAGCTGCGCAAATCACCTTCCGCGATGGTGAGATCGCCGCGCATGTAGCCCTCACCCGTCGCCAGGGCCGGGTTCATCGCGATGCGCAGCGGCATCCAGCGGCTGTGGAGCCGGATCGTGGCGGATGGCCCACGACCGCCTTCGCCAAAGCTTGATATGCCGCCGCGCCAATCGATGATCGTCAGCCGGCCATTCTTGACGATCCTGTGCAGGACCCGGCCCAGCAGTGGCAGAAAGGCGGATCGCGGTGTGTCCGAAATCATCTTAACTCCATCCAGAAAACGCAACCCATTCATCTGGTGGATGAAATACGATTAAGATTTCCTGTGGTTCCACCTGGCGGCTCGCGCCGCATTATTACGGCACCAGTGATGGCAAATTGCGCCTGATCGCTGCCTATGGCAGGTCGTCGGGGGCTCCCGAAATGCGGGCCGCCACCTCGGCCGCGACCGATGCCAGCATTTCCTCATGCCGCTCCTTGATGGCTTCCAGCACTTGTTGCGGATCGGCGGGAACCGAAAGCGCATCGGCATGGGGGTCGATGCGATCCTCGATCATCGGATTATCCCGGCGCATTTCCTCGATCAGTTCGACAATCTTGGCGTTTTTCTGTTCGCTGAGCATCGCCAGTTCGAGCGTAAGCTGTTGGCGGTGGTTGGTCAGCTCGTTCTCGTGCCGCTGTGTGATCAGGATCAGCACCGTGATATAAAGCGCGGCCAGCTGGGCAATGCCCTGCAGAATTGAAAATGGCGGCGAATCGAAGGCCGCCCCGAAGCGCCCCAAAACGAGGTTGAGCGCAATCCAGACCGCGACGAACCCCGTCAGCATGGCGACAAAACGCGGGCGCCCAACCAGCCGCACCGCGCGGTCGACGACGCGCTGGATCGGCGCGGCACGCCGGTGATGGTCGGCATGCAGTTCCGCCAGCGCGACGACGGTCGCTTCGATATGTTCGGGCAGATTCGACCGGTGCACTGAGTTATCCGTCATCTCGTCGCTTTCTCGTCGGGGCCCCGATAGATAGGCGCCTTCACCGGCAATTTCACCAACGCTGCACGAACAGTGCCGAGACTTCCGGGCCATGCAGGCCAGCGATTGTCGCGGCTCGGGCAGCGGCAGTCAGACCCGGCGAATTTCGGCAAGGACAGCATCAGCACCAGCGCCGGGCAAATCGTCCAGCTTTTGCCCGGCTCCCTCGCCAGCCAATCAGCGCTTGCTGTTTCATCGCGATATCGTGCGCGAACCGGTACAGTTGGGCGAATAGACAGCCGTTTCGGCCAGCTTTGCGCTGCCACCGGCGCATCAGGCTGGCCTGACCAGCGCGGTGCTAATTTAGCGCGGCAGGGGCGGAACCATTATCGTTGCAAGGATGTTTCAGAGCCGGATCGCAAAACGTGAGCACCCGTTTTTGTCACTAACTCACGCCAACACAGAGACAGCCTTATGACCAACGCCACAGCTGTCTTTTCCCTCGCCCGGCGTCACCTCAAGGAAACTATCATGCGTATATTCGCTGTTATCGTGGCCTCGGCACTTTCAATTGCGGTGGCCGCGCCCGCCCTGGCCCAGTACGCCATGTCAAGCGGCGCCATGGATTCTGGCTCGGCGATGAAAATGTCGCCCATGGCTATGAAGAAAATGAACAAGTGCAAGGCCATGTCGCATGACATGATGATGAAAAACGCCGGCTGCATGAAGATGATGAAGATGCATCCCGACATGATGAAAGGTGAAAACATGATGCCGGGTCACTGATTCGCAGCTATGCCGCAAGGGGCGGACGTGGTTCCTTCGGGCCACGCCCGCCCCTTGCGATTGACAGGATGCAGACATAGCCAAAATCCCCGCGCCCAGCCTCGCATCACGTCCTGCGCCAAATTTGGGGGACATTGCCGTGCATTCGGCTGCAACAGACGCGCCCGCTCCGCTGACGCCGGTTGCCGTCCTTTCGAAGGGTGGCGATCTCGTCTATCGGCAGAGGGTGCCAGTGCGCCTTTGGCATTGGCTGAACGCACTCACGGTATTTGTCATGCTGATGAGCGGGGCGATGATTTTCAACGCCCACCCACGGCTCTATTGGGGCCAGTATGGCGCCAATAATGAGACCGCCTGGCTCGAGATCGGCCATACCGACGTTGCCGGCTTCCTGCGGGTGGGTCAGGTGACGATACCAACCACAGGCGTGCTCGGTCTTTCGGCCAACTCCGACCGTGCCTTCCCGCCGCTGGTCACGATTCCGTCTACTTACAGCCTGGCCGATGCCCGGCAATGGCATTTTGCCTTCGCTTGGCTGCTGGTGGTGCCGGGACTGCTGTTCTGGGCCTGGGGTTTCGTCAGTCGCCACGTCCAGCACGATCTCGCACCGACGCCCCGCGAATTGCACCCGGCCAATATATGGCACGACATCACGAACCACGCCCGGCTGCGTTTCCACATTGGCGAGTCGGCGCGGCGTTATAATATCCTCCAGAAGCTAAGCTATGTCGGGGTGATTTTCGTGCTGTTGCCCACGGTCGTGCTGACCGGCCTGACCATGTCGCCGGGCATCAACGCTGCCTGGCCGTGGCTGCTCGATCTGTTCGGCGGCCGCCAGTCCGCGCGCTCGATCCACTTCATCTGCGCGACGCTGCTGTTTGGTTTCATCGTTGTGCATCTGGTCATGGTAGTCCTGGCGGGGCCGTTCAATGAAATGCGCTCGATGATTACCGGCTGGTACCGGTTGCCAAAGGAAAAGTAGGATGACCATCCTGTCACGCCGCCGGCTTATCGGCTCGATCGGCGTCGGCGCCGGCGGCCTGCTGCTGTCCGGCTGCGACCGCATCGTCGCTTCGCCGACGGTCAAGCATGTCCTGGGGCTGGGCGAGGATCTGACCCGCCGCGCGCAGCATGTGGTGATCGACCGCACCGCACTGGCCCGCGAGTTTTCGGTGCATGACATGTCGCCGGTATTTCGCACCAATGGCAATACAATGCCCGGTAGCACGACCTACCAGACGCATGTTGGCGAAGGCTTCGCGAATTGGCGGCTGGTGGTGAACGGGCTGGTCCGCAACCCGCTGGCGCTGTCGCTGGCGCAAATCCGCAGCGTTCCGGCGCGCACCCAGATCACCCGCCACGACTGCGTCGAGGGCTGGAGCGCGATCGGCCAATGGACCGGGCTGCCGCTGAAGCTGGTGATGGACCGGGCCGGCGTTCTGCCCACCGCACGCTACGCCGTGTTCCACTGCGCCGACGATTTTTCCGGCACCCCCTATTATGAAAGCATCGACCTGATCGATGCCACGCACCCGCAGACGATCCTGGCCTGGGGCATGAACGACCAGTTGCTCAGCGTCGGCCATGGCGCGCCGCTGCGTCTCCGCGTCGAACGCCAGCTCGGCTACAAGCAGGCGAAATATGTGATGGCGGTCGAATTGGTTGCCAACCTCGACGTAATTGGTGGTGGGAAGGGTGGATATTGGGAAGATAACGCTGGCTATCAGTGGTATGCGGGTATTTAGAGCATCGGTCCAAAAAGCGGGTATGGCTTTTTAATCTTGAACGATGCGACAACAAAAGCCTGATCTGAACGTCGTGCGTCAGACCCTGATTGCCGCAGCATTGGAAAATGGCAGCGCGTTTCCTATCTCCAACATCTGACAATTCAAAATTGAAAGAGACGCGCATGGCTAATGGCTGGGCGCCGGACGGCGCCGTTCAGGATCAGATCGAGGACAGCATCAAGGATATGCTGGCGGGTGCGCGGGCGCGGATGCCAGCGGGCGAAGGCAGCGATTTTTGCGAGGATTGTGGTGAACTGATACCGGTGGCGCGGCGGCAGGCGCTCTGCGGAGTGCGTACTTGCGTGCCGTGCCAACTGATCCGGGACAAGCGTCCCAGCTTTGCCGGCATCAACCGGCGCGGCAGCAAGGACAGCCAGCTTCGCTGAGTGGAGGCACCGAGT
>JAYUBN010000012.1:0-25707 GCA_043740855.1 Sphingomonadales bacterium
CGACCCGCGACGGCGGTTCGTCGCGGGTCGCCGCCGTGTTCGGGCTGGTCGGTGCGGTCAATATTCCGATTATCCATTATTCGGTGCTGTGGTGGAACAGCCTGCACCAGCCGCCCAGCATCACCATGGGCAAATCGGCGATGGCGCCGGCATTCCTGTGGCCGTTGCTGGCCGCTACCTTGGGGTTCAGTCTGATTTTTGGAGGCATCATTCTGGTGCGGATGCGCACGATCCTGGCCGAGACGCAGGCAGACGCGCGGCTGCGGCGCCGGGCGCTTGTCAGGGACGCGGCATGACGGAGGTGCTCGATCCGTGGCCCTTCGTCTGGGCGGCTTATGTGGCGGGCAGCGGCGGCACGGTGGCGCTGATGGTGTTCAGCTGGCTGGCGATGCGCGGCGCGGAAGCACGGCGTGACGAGGTGCGCAGACCATGACAGCGATCAAGGCCAAGCATCAGCGGCTGGTGCTGGTGATGATCGCGCTGGCCGCACTGCTGAGCGCTGGCTTGCTCGCGGCTTGGGCATTGCGCAACCAGGCATCCTATTTCTACCTGCCGAGCGATATGGCAGCGCATCGCTCAGCGCCTGATCGTGAAGTGCGGCTGGGCGGAATGGTCCAGCGCGGCTCGATGCATGAGGATGTTGACGGCGTCACCGTCCATTTTGTCGTCAGCGATGGAAAGGTGCGTATTCCGGTGCAATTTGCCGGTATCCGCCCTGCGTTGTTCGTCGAAGGTTCGGGCGTAGTCGCAGAAGGCCGGATGGGCATGGATGGAACCTTTGTCGCCGCCAATCTGCTGGCCAAGCATGACGAGCGGTATGTCCCGCGCGAACTCAAGGACATGACGGCGCAACAGGCGCGCCAAGCCGTGGCCGAAACCAAATGAGGCGAGCTCACAGATGTTAGCCGAATTTGGCCTTGCCGCCTTGTGGTTGGCCGCCGCGCTGGCGGGGCTGCAACTTGTCGCGGGTGCATTGGCGCTTATGCCGCGAGGTTCCGTGCTTGCAGGCATCGTCAGGCCGGTTGCGGTGGCGCAGGGCCTGCTCGCCGTCTGTGCGTTCTTGGCGCTGGTCAGCCTGTTTGCGCAGACCGATCTATCGGTCAAGCTGGTCGCGGAAAATTCGCATTCGGCCAAACCGATGCTGTATAAGCTGGCGGGCACCTGGGGCAATCACGAGGGCTCGATGCTGTTGTGGGTCACGGTGATGGGCATTGCCGGCGGCTTCGTCGCGCTGGTGGAGCGCCGCCTGCCCGAACCGACGATGCTGGCGACGCTGGCGGGGCAGGCATTTGTCAGCCTGGGCTTTTATGTTTTCCTGCTGTTTGCCTCGAACCCGTTTGCGCGGCTGTCGCCGGTTCCCGCCGAAGGGCAGGGGCTCAACCCGCTGTTGCAGGATCCCGGCCTCGCCTTTCATCCGCCCACGCTGTATCTTGGCTATGTCGGACTGTCAGTGGCGTTCAGCTTTGCCATCGGGGCGCTGGTCACGCGCGAAGTGGGGCCGGCTTTCGCGCGGGCGATGCGCCCGTGGGTGCTGGGCGCGTGGGTGTTCCTGACGCTGGGTATTACCGCAGGCAGCTATTGGGCCTATTACGATCTCGGCTGGGGCGGCTGGTGGTTCTGGGATCCGGTGGAAAATGCCTCGCTGATGCCGTGGCTGGCTGCGACCGCATTACTCCATTCCTGCGGCGTGCTGGCGGCGCGCAATGCGCTGCGCGCCTGGACGGTGATGCTGGGTGTGATCGCCTTTTCGATGTCGATGATCGGGACATTTCTGGTGCGCTCGGGCATTCTGACCAGTGTCCATGCGTTTGCCATCGATCCCCGGCGCGGCAGCTTTATCCTGGTGTTGCTGGCGATCAATATCGGCGGCGCGCTGGTGCTGTTCGCGTTGCGCGCCGGTACCGTCACCGAGGGCGAGCGCTTTGCCGTGACCAGCCGCGAGAGCGCGCTGGTGTTCAACAACGTCATGCTATCCTCGATCCTGGGCATCGTGCTAATTGGCACCTTGTATCCGCTGGTCACCGAGGCTTTCGGACAAAAGGTTTCGGTCGGGCCGCCCTATTTCAACCCGATGGCGGCGCTGTTCTTCGTGCCGATGGTGCTGGTGCTGACGGTGGGACCGTTGCTGCGCTGGCGGCGCGACAGCTTTGTCCGCGTCCGTGCGCTGCTGCTGCCTGCGCTGCTCGTGCTGTTGGTGGGCGCAGGCATCGTGCTTTGGCTGGGCGTAAAAGGTTTGCCTTACATCGGGCTGGCGCTGGCTCCGGCGATTGCCGTGGCTAGCCTGATGCCGCTGAGAGGACGAAGTCTGCGTCGCTTGCCGCTGCCGGTGTGGGGCATGGTGGTGGCGCATTTCGGGCTGGCGGTGGCATTATTCGGCATGGCCTGTGACAGCGCCTTTACCGTCGAAAAGCTGCTGGCTGCGCGCATCGGCCAGACGGTAATGGTGGGGCCGTGGCAAGTGACGCTCGCGGGGGTCGAGCCGGTCGCCGGGCAAAACTGGACCGCGCTGGAGGCGCAATTGCAAGTGCGCTATGCCGACGGCGAGTCCTTCGTGATGGCCCCGCAGGCGCGCAGCTTCTGGGCACCGCCGCAGAACACCACGGTGTCGGCGCTGCATACCCGTTGGAACGGGCAGCTTTACACCGTGTTAGGCGAAGAAGCGGCTGGCGGCCGCTGGCAATTGCGCCTGTGGTGGAAGCCATTTGTGCCGCTGATCTGGTTCGGCGGCGTGCTGATCGGGCTGGGCGGCGCGCTGGCGCTGGTCGGCCGCCTGCTTGCCGATCTCAAGCGCATTGCGATACGGGACAAAATGGCGGATCGCCGGCTGAGGCAAGGGCGATGACGGCACCTGACGCGCCCCAACCCAGCAAGCCAATGCCATCCCGCCCCGCCAGTTTGGGTGGCAAAGCCAGACACGCCGCGCGCTGGGCTTTGTGGCTGCCGCTGGGGCTTTTTCTGGGCTTTGTCCTGCTTGTTGTCGCGGGCCTGCTGCGCCCTGCTAATCGCGATGTACCCAGCCGCATGATCGGCCAGCCCATGCCGCAATTCGCCCTGCCGCAGGCGGTGCCAGACCGGCCCGCCCTGGCGCGTGCCGATCTCGCCAATGGCAGGCCGCACTTGCTGAACATCTTTGCCAGCTGGTGCATTCCCTGCGCTGTCGAAACGCCGCAGATCGCCGCGCTGGCAGCGCAGGGTGCCGAAGTAGAGGGCATCGCCATTCGCGATCACAGTGACGATCTGGCTGCATTTCTGACGCGCAACGGCAACCCTTATTCGCGCATCGGCGCCGATGACGTCAGCGCGGTGCAATTGGCAATCGGATCATCAGGCGTACCCGAAACCTTCGTTATCGATGGCAACGGCGTGATCCGTTACCAGCACATTGGCGATATCCGGCCCGAAGAAGTGCCGATGATCCTGAACAAACTGCACGAGGCATCATGAGGCGCCCGCGCCTCTCGCGGCTGGTCGCCGGTGCCATGCTGCTGGGTCTGCCTGCGCTGGTTTGGCCGGTGCTGGCTGACGACACTATGCCACCCGCGCCCTTCGCCTACCGCCAGCTCGACGATCCGGTACAGGAAGCCAAGGCCGAGGCGCTGATGGAAACGCTCCGCTGCCTGGTTTGCCAGAGCCAGTCTATCGCCGATTCCGATGCCCCGATCGCGGGCGACATGCGCAATCAGGTACGGCAGCGGATCGCTCGGGGCGAGGATCCCGAGGCGATCCGCGCCTGGCTGGTCCAGCGTTATGGTGACTATGTAACGTATGCGCCACGCATGACGGCGCTGACCTGGCCGCTATTTGCCGCGCCGGTGTTCCTGTTGGCGTTGGCGGTGCTGTTGCTGCGCAAGCGGTTTGGACCGGGGAGTCGGGCATGACCTGGGTGCTTATCATTGCCTTGGCGGCGGTTTGCTTTGTGGCACTTGTTTTCGTTTTTCGTGCAACGCGTGTGGGCTGGGAAGCCATCCTGGCGGCATTGCTGCTCGGACTTGCCGGTTATGCACTGCAGGGCCAGCCGGGCAAGCCCGGCGCGCCGCGCGGTGCCGACGAGACGCCGGCGGCCAATCCCGAGGCACTGGTCGCGGTCCGGCAAAAATTGTCGGGCAGCGACGATCAGGGCGACCGCTGGCTGATGGTTGCGGACGCGCTGTCACGGCATGGCCAATTTGCCGATGCAGCCAATATTTTGCGCGGCGCCGTGGACATGAATCCTACCAATGCCCAGGCGTGGCTGGCGTTGGCCAATGCGCTGGTCAGCCATGGCCAGGGGTCGTTGTCACCCGCTGCGCTGCTGGCCTATCGTCGCGCCGCCGCTGCCGATCCGGTCGCGCCGGGGCCTCCGTTTTTTCTTGGGCTGGCGCTGGCTCGGTCAGGGAAACTGGCGGCGGGGCGGGCAGAATGGGCTGGTTTGCTTGCCCGCAGCCCCGTCAATGCACCGTGGCGCAGCGATCTGTCGCAGAAACTGCTCGAACTCGATGCGTTGGTTGGTCAAGCTCGCGCTTCCGGTATGGCGCCTTGAAGCGGCAATATTGTCGCGGCAAAAGGCCTCTTTTTGGGTCTCGCGCGTTATCGGACAGGGGCGTCTAGACAGGCGCCCCTGTCCGTAACGCGAAAGGAACGCCGATGCCCTTTTTCCTGCCCAACCTGCCCTATGCGACAACTGCTTTCGGCGAAATGATCTCTGACGAGACATTTACCTATCATCACGGCAAGCACCACAAGGCCTATGTCGACAAGGTCAACAGCCTGATCGAGGGCACCGATCTAGCCGGAGCAAGCCTCGTCGAGGTTATCGGTAAGGCCAAGGCGAGCGCCAACAAGCCGTTGTTCAACAACGCGGCGCAGATCTGGAATCACAGTTTTTATTGGGAGTGCCTGTCACCCGAATCGCGCGCGCCGACCGGCAGGCTGGCAGAATTGATCGCCAGCAGCTTCGGATCGCACGATGCGTTGCTGACCAAACTTAAGGACGAGGCGGTCGCGCATTTCGGCAGTGGCTGGGCTTGGTTGCTGCTGGACGGCGATACGCTGAAGGTGACGTCATTGCATGATGCCGACAGCCCCGCCGCGCATGACGCGATGGTACCGCTGCTGACGGTCGATGTCTGGGAGCATGCCTATTACGTCGATTATCGCAACGAGCGGCCCCGGTATGTCCAGACGCTGCTCGATAAGGCGATCAATTGGGAGTTCGTGGCGCAAAACCTCGATGGCAAGGGCGTCGCCCGCGCCGATCAGGGCTGATCGATCAGGGGTGCGCCGCCGTATGGCGTCGCACCCCTGCGAAAATCAAATAATCAGCCGACCGGTATGTTCGCGCTGACCATGCAATACAGCATCGGTAGCGAAAGCAGCAGGTTGGTCCGGCTGGCGAACAGCGCGCGCGGTGCAGCAGCTGCCTTTTCCTCAGCGGTCGCCTGGACAATGCCGAGGATTTTCTTTTGCGCTGGCCAGATAATGAACCACACGTTGAACGCCATGATCAGCGCCAGCCACATGCCCAACCCGATCAGCTTTTCCTTGCCGGTACCGGTAAAGCTGAAGGCTTGATGCGCCCAGCCGCCGATGACAGCGATGCTGATGCCGGTCACCACAGTCGCCAGCGCGGACCAGCGGAAGAAAAAGAATACCCGTGGGGCGATATAGCCAGTGATGCCGGCCTTAAGCTCGGCAGGTATCTTGGGCATCGTCGGCACCTGGACGAAGTTCAGATAATAGAGTAGCCCGATCCACATGATGCCAAAGAACACGTGCAGCCAGAGCAGCACAATACCGGCATTTACCGGTGCGCCGGCCGTCGGATCTCCGGCGAATTTGAACATGACCACCAGCGCGAGCACGAAGCCCACTGCCAGCACAAGATGCAGGTTTCCAAAAAATTTAGCCACGAGTGCCCCTCCAGCTATGTATGCCTTGGCCGAGACTGGCGGGCATCATTTCATTTTTATCACCACGTTCGGGCGACGAGGAGCCATATTGCGTGCACAGCGCGATTTGTCACTGCGTTTCTGCAATCGTTGGCATGCCGCCCGAAAAAATCAAGCGGTGGGCGGTTCCCCGCTGATTGCGGTATCGACGATGTCATCGGGTTCGGCGCCTAACCCATGCCGCAACAGCATCGGGATATGCGCGAAGGTGAACAGGAAGGAAGCAGGCAGAAACAGATAAAGCTTGGCTTGCAGCCACAGGCCAAAATTGTGGTTTTCAAAATTGAAGAAGTGCCGCAAAATTTCGTTGAGCATTGCCAGGCACAGGAAATACCAGCCCCAGTTGCGTGACAAGATCATCCAGCCGGCATCGTCAAGCCCTTCGAAAGCGGTTTCCAGCAACACCTTCAGCAAAGCCCGTCCGCGCAACCAGCCAGCCAGCAAAGCCACGCCGAAAATAAGGTAGATCACTGTCGGTTTGAGCTGGATCCAGACGCCGTCGTGCAGGAATACCGTCAAGCCACCAAAAAACAGGATCAGCGCAGTCGACAGCAACAACATCGGCGATACGCGGTGAAACTTGACCAGGCTGATCGTCAACGCGACCACGGCGCCGATCATGAAGGCCACGGTGCCCTTGATCACCGCCGCTACCTCGGCGAGGCTGTCCTCGTGATGGGCTGGCGACGCCCATTTATAGACAACGAAAAAGGCCACCACTGGGCCATAATCGACGACGACGTTCAGCCATGTCGAACTTTTCCGGGACGCGGTCATTGCGCCACTCCGGCGATAACACGGGCTACCAGATCAGGATCGAATGGGCGCAAATCGTCGATCTTTTCGCCGACGCCGATGGCATGGATCGGCAGGCCATATTGCTCGGCCGCCGCCACCAGCACGCCCCCTCGCGCAGTCCCGTCCAGCTTGGTCATGACCAGGCCGGTCACCCCGGCCACTTCGCGAAATATTTCTATCTGCGCCAAAGCATTCTGTCCATTCGTGGCATCCAGCACCAGCACTACGTCGTGCGGCGAGGCAGGGTTGATGCGGCCAAGCACGCGGCGAATCTTCGCCAGCTCGTCCATTAGTTCGCGTTTGTTATGCAGCCGCCCAGCTGTATCCACGATGAGCGCGTCAGTGCCCTGCGCGGTCGCTGCCTTGACTGCGTCAAATATGACGCTGGCAGGATCGCCGCCCTCTGCGCCGCGAATGAGCGGTACGCCGACCCGTTCGGCCCAGACCGCAAGCTGGCCGATGGCAGCGGCGCGAAAAGTATCGCCGGCGGCCAGCATCACGGTGTAATCCTGCTCCTGGAACAAATGCGCCAGCTTGGCGATGGTGGTAGTCTTGCCCGATCCGTTGACGCCGATCACCAGCACGACATGTGGGCGAGGAAAGGCGGTAACGTCCAGCGGCTTGGCCACCGGGCGCAGGATCGCGGCGATCTCTTCGGCAACGGCTTCTCGGATGGCGCGCTCGTCGGCGCCGCGGTCAAATCGGGTCTCGGCCAGCTTTTCGCGGATGCGCGCAGCGGCCCGGGGACCCAGGTCAGACAGGATCAGCGCGTCTTCCAGCTCATCGAGCTGAGCGGCATCGAGCCGGGTTTTGCCGACGATCCCCACCAGGTTTTCGGCCAGATTTTGAGTTAATCGTTCGGAGGTCTTGGCCAGCCCTCCGAACACGCGCGCGGTCCAGGTCTCGCCGCTCATGCCAGCAGGCCCTTATCGACGCGGGTAGGCGTGATCGTCAGCAATGTGCCGGGCATGGCGCCAGCGGGCAGTAACACCCTGGCGAAGTTTTCAGCATGGCCAGTGCCATCGCGCTCAGCAAGCACAGCCAAGGGCGTACCGACCAATCCCTGGTGCCAGCGCGCGTGTGCGTTGGCAACGGCGGCGCGCAATTCGGCGGCGCGAGCACGGATGACTGGCAAGGGGGTCTGCGGCATCCGCGCAGCGGGGGTCTGCGCGCGTGCGGAATAGGGAAAGACATGGCCGTGAACGATGCCAAGGTCAGCGATTATCGCCAGATTGGCCCGATGCGCGGCCTCGTCCTCGGTGGGAAAACCGGCGATCAGGTCAGCGCCGATCGCAAGGTCGCTACGCCGCACGCGCAAGCCCGCGACCAGATCTAAGGCATCGCGGCGCAAATGGCGGCGTTTCATGCGTTTCAGGATGATGTCATCGCCATGTTGCAGCGATAGATGGAGATGCGGCATGACACGCGGTTCGCCAGCCAGCAATTCAAGCAATTCGCCATCAATCTCTACGCCGTCGAGCGACGACAGCCGCAGCCGGGGCAGGGCAGGGCAAGCCCGCAGGATCGCCGCGACCAGCGCGCCTAGGCGCGGCGCGCCGGGGAGGTCCAGACCCCAGGCAGTAAGATCGACTCCGGTCAGGATCACTTCGCGGACCCCGCTATCGAGCTGGCGGGAGATGTCAGCGACAACCTCGGCAATAGCCCGCGAACGGCTTGGGCCGCGCCCTTGCGGGATCACGCAGAAACTGCAGGCATGGTCGCAACCGGTCTGCGCGGCGATGAAAGCGCGGGTGTGCTGGCTGGCGGCGGGTCGGGCGGTGAATGGTGCGACGTTCCAGGCGCGCGGGTCGAGCTTGGCGGCGTTGGCGATCAAGCCATCGACCTCGGGCATCGCGGCGATTGCAGAGCGGTCGATTTCGGCGGCGCATCCCGTCACTAGCAGCCGAGCACCGGGTCGGGCGCGGCGGGCGCGGCGAATAGCTTGTCGCGTCTGGCGCAGCGCCTCCGCTGTTACCGCGCAACTGTTGATGACGACAAGATCGCCTGCACCGGCGAGAAGTCCGCGCAGGCTTTCGCTTTCCGCCAGATTGAGGCGGCAACCGAGCGAGATTACTTCTACTTTCATGCCAACTGGCCGAATTCTGCGGGATCGAAGCTGCCGCGAAAACTTTCCATGGCTGGGCCCGTCATGACGATCTGGTCGTCATCGCGCCATTCGATCGCCAGTTTGCCGCCTGGCAGCGTGACCGCGACCTTCCGATCGACCAAGCCGCGCCGCATGGCGCTGACTGCCGTTGCGCACGCGCCGGTACCACAGGCCCGCGTCAGGCCCGCGCCGCGTTCCCACACCCGCAGGCGGATGGCATCGCGGGCCGTCACCGTGGCGACATTGACGTTGACGCGGGACGGAAACAACGCGTCATGCTCGATAATCGGGCCGAGTTCGGCCAACGGCACGGCGTCGCAATCGGGCACGAACAACACGACATGCGGATTTCCCACATTCACGGCCACCGGGTTGGTCAAGTCACCCCAGGCTACGGGCATATTCAGCGTATCCATCGCAAAGGCCAACGGGATAGCATCCCAGTCGAAATGCGGTTTGCCCATCTCCACAGCGATGCCGCCAGGAGAGGGGGCCACAGCGATAATTCCACCCGCTGTTTCGATCCGCGCCGCGCCGCCATGGAGCAGGCCGACCGCGCGCGAGGCGTTGCCGCAAGCCTCGACTTCGGAACCGTCACCATTGAAGATGCGCATGCGCAAATCGGCGCTGGTGGAGCGTTCGAGCACGATCAACTGGTCGCAGCCGATGCCGGTATGGCGATCGGCCAGCGCCATGACCAGCGCGGCATTGACCTGCGGCAAAATCTCCTCGCGCCCGTCGAGCACAATAAAATCATTGCCCAGACCATGCATCTTGACGAAGGGAACGCGCATACCGTGCGCCCTCTATGCGCTGCGGGCTCCGGCGTCCAGCGCTGCGCCCAAGTCGAGCAAACCGCACGCTCAGATCTCGACCTGGCTGCCCATTTCCACGACGCGATTGGTCGGCAGATGGAAAAACGACATCGCCGAATCGGACATACGCATCATCCAGGCGAAAAGATGCTCGCGCCAGATCGCCATGCCGGGGTGGCGTGACGGCAGCAGGGTCTCACGTGACATGAAGAAGCTGGTCTTCATCGGGTTGAAATCGGTGCCGCAGCCTTGCACATGCTTGAGCGTTTCCGGGATATCGGTCTGCTGCATGAAACCATAACGCAACCGCAGCCGGCAAAAGCCCTGACCCAGATCGGTAACCGTATAGCGATCGGCGTCGGAGACATAAGGCACGCCGACAGTCTTGACGTTCAGCAACACGGTGTGCGCGTGTAGCACATGGTTATGCTTCAGATTATGCAACAGCGCGGAGGGAACGCCTTCGGCGGCTGCCGTCAGGAACACGGCGGTGCCGGGCGCGCGCATCGCCGAACCTGCGACCGACTTGATGAAGACCTCGACGGGCAGCGCCGAGCTTTCCAACTTGAGCTTGAGCAGCCTGCGGCCTTCAGCCCACGTTGTCAGCAGGGTGAATATCATCAGCCCCACTACCACCGGCAGCCACGCGCCCTCGAAGAATTTGGCGCTGCCTGCGGCAAGGTAAGCCGAGTCGATGGCCACAAAGAACACCAGGCCGAAACTGGCGATCCAGACCGGCGTCTTCCAGATGCGGAAAATCACTTCATATTGCATCAATGTGGTAATCAGCATCGTTCCGACCACGGCCAGACCGTAAGCTGGCAACATCGAAGCCGAACTCTTGAACACGATCACCAGCCCGGCGACCATGACCGCCAGGAACCAGTTGACGCCCGGTATATAGATTTGCCCGGCGGCTTGCGAACTGGTGTGCTTGATCTTGAAGCGCGGAATATAGCCGAGCTGCATGGCCTGCTGCGTGACCGAAAACGCGCCTGAAATAACCGCCTGGCTAGCGATCACCGTCGCCATCGTCGCCAGAATCACCAGCGGGATAAGGAATTGCGGCGGCGCCATGTGGAAGAACGGGTTGGCCGCTGCCGCCGGTTGCGTGATCAACAGCGCCGCCTGACCCATGTAGTTGAGAATCAGGCAGGGCAGGGCAATCAGCATCCAGGCCAAGGCAATCGGCTTACGCCCGAAATGGCCCATATCGGCGTACAATGCTTCGACCCCGGTGATGGCATAGACCACCGCGCTCAGCGACAGGAACGACACCATCGGATGGGCCTGGAAAAACAGGAAAATATACCAGGGATTGAGCGGTTCCCACAACACCTGGGGATGTGCCACGATATTGGTGATACCCAGGATGGCGATCACGACGAAATAGACCAACATGATCGGGCCGAACACCTTGCCGACGCGGTCGGTGCCATGCGCCTGAATAAGGAACAGCCCGATCAGGATCACCAGCGCGATGGGTACGAGATAGGGGTGAAAGCTGTGGCTGACGACATCGAGGCCTTCGACCGCCGAGATAACCGAAATGGCCGGGGTCAACATCGAATCGGCATAAAATAACGCCGTCGCCAGCAGGCCGCACACTGTCAGCCAGCGCATCCGCTTGGAAAAGCCGAGCTTGCGATTAATCAGCGCCAACAAGGCCAAGCTGCCGCCTTCGCCATGATTGTCCGAACGCATGACGATGAACACATATTTGATCGTCACCACCACGATCATCGTCCAGAAGATCAGGCTGATGACGCCGTAAATATTCAGGATATTGATGGCGAGCGGATGCTCCCCGGTCATGATCGCTTGCAGGGCGTAAAGCGGGCTGGTGCCGATATCGCCAAACACGACGCCGGTCGCGCCGAGCATCAGGGCGCTTAGCGATCCACCGATATGCGGAGCGGATTCGGCATCGACATCGAGCGCCACAGTATCGGCGATTGGACCCGGATCCCTCATGCTTGCACCTTTGCGACGCCGAGATCATCATTGAGCGATTCTGTGGACGGCATTGGCAGCGCCTAGAAGCCCGCTGGGCGCGGCGCAATCGGAATAAAGCAGGCGCCATCGATCCGCAGTATCACCGCCAGATCATCGGCGCGGACGGGCTGCCCCTTGTAATAACGGTTGAGCGCGGCGCTTTTGCAGCGCACATCACCTGACAGTCGAGAAGCGCGGGTGCGCGATTATGGTCAGTCGGGTGATACTGCTGACATCGGTATCACCCGACTGACCAGTATGATTGGCCCAAGCCCTGCCAGTAGTCGCCATCTCTTTTCGTTCTCGATTTCTGAAATCAAAATTTTCTGAAAATCGTGAACAGCACCATTTTTTGCTCTGTAAAGAGCAGGTCAATGGCACCGTGCAGCAGCTTGTTGCTGGTAGCTGCCGAGGTCAGTGGCTATCTTTGACGGAACCATAGCGGGCGTAGAGCGTCGGCAGAACAAACAGGGTGAGCATGGTGGCTGTGATCAGCCCACCGATAACGACAGTTGCCAACGGCTTCTGTACTTCGGCGCCCGCGCCATGGCCAATGGCCATGGGCACAAAGCCGAGCGACGCCACCAGCGCCGTCATGGCAACGGGGCGTAGCCGCGCCAGGGCGCCGTCACGACTTGCGGTGGCCCGGTCGACACCGTCGCGAACCAGATCCTGGATCGATGTCACCATCACCAAACCATTGAGCACCGCGATGCCTGACAAGGCGATAAAACCGACCGCAGCCGAAATCGAGAACGGGATGCCGCGCAGCACGAGCGCAAGTACCCCGCCCACCAGCGCCAATGGAACTCCGGTGAACACGATCGCGGCATCGCGCGCGGACCCAAGCGCCGCGTAGAGGAGCAGGAGGATCAGCGCAAAGCAGGCCGGCACGACCAGGGCAAGTCGTGCGCGGGCGGATGCAAGGTTCTCGAACTGACCACCCCACTCGAGATAGGTGCCGGCTGGCAGCCGAACGTCATGGGCTACGGCCGCCTGGGCTTGCGCCACTACGCTGGCAACATCACGCCCGCGAATATTAGCCTGAACGACGACCCGCCGCTTGCCATTCTCGCGGCTGATCTGGTTGGGTCCATCGCTGATGCCGATGCTGGCAACACTTGCCAGCGGCACTGAAGCGCCCGCAGAAATTGGTACGGGCACTTGTCCCAATGCCGCGAAATTTGCCCGATCCGGATCGGACAGGCGGAGGACAACGGGAAAGTGGCGATCGCCCTCGAAGATCACGCCTGCCTCCCGGCCGCCTACGGTTGCGGCAACGGCCGCCTGGACGTCCCGGGCGGTAACGCCCAACCGCGCTGCGGCATCACGGTCGAAAGCGATGTCGAGCATGGGCAGTCCTTCGGTCTGCTCTACCTTGACATCCACGGCCCCTGTTGTCCGGCGGAGCACGGCCGCGATCTTGTCGGCCACGTCGTTCATCTGGCTGAAGTCATCGCCAAACACCTTGACCGCGACATCGCTCCGGACACCGGCAATCAGCTCGTTGAAGCGCATCTGGATCGGCTGTGTCACTTCATAGGAATGGCCCGGAACCCCCGCGAGCCGCTTCTCGATACGGTTAAGCAGCTCTGCCTTTGGTTCGCCGGGCTCAGGCCAATGATCGCGGTGCTTGAGCATGATGAAAGTGTCCGTGGCATTGGGCGGCATTGGGTCGGATGCGAGCTCTGCCGTGCCGGTGCGAGAGAATACCGTTTCAATTTCGGGCATCCCAGCCAGCGCCCGCTCTATCTGAAACTGCATTTTCTGGCTCTGCTCCACCGAAGTACCCGGCACACGAGAGGCGGACACCAGGACATTGCCTTCATCCAGCTGCGGCAAGAACTCCTGGCCCAGCGTGAGATAGCCGACCATTGCGATCACCAGTGACGCCACGGCAACGCCGATCGTAACTTTGGGACGGCTCAGCGCGCGGTCAAGGCCCGGCTCGTAACGTTGGCGCAACCATCCCACGATCCGGCTCTCCTTTTCCTCTACCGGCTTGCTCAACCAGATCGCAATTGCTGCTGGCACGAAGGTGAGCGAGAGAATGAACGCGAACGCCAGCGCCATGATCACGGTCAGCGCCATGGGCTCGAATGTTTTGCCCTCGACGCCCTGAAGGGTCAGCAGCGGCACATAGACGATCATGATGATCGCCTGCCCGTAAACCGAAGGGCGGATCATTTCGCGAGCGGCCTGAGCAATCACGGACAGGCGCTCGGCAAGGTCGAGCGGCCGCCCATGATGGTGCTGGCGCTCGGCAAGGCGCCGAAGTGCATTTTCAACGATGATGACGGCGCCATCGACGATCAGCCCGAAATCAAGCGCGCCCAGGCTCATCAGATTGGCCGAGACGCCCACCCGCAGCATGCCGAAGCTGGTCAACAGCATCGTGACCGGGATGACGGCTGCCGCAATCAGTGCAGCCCGAATATTGCCGAGCAGTACGAACAGGACGACGATCACCAGCACTGCGCCTTCACCCAGATTGCGGGCAACGGTCGAAATAGTCGAGTTCACCAGCGTAGTGCGATCCAGCACGGGCTCGATCACAACATCGGCAGGAAGCGATGGGCCGATCTTGCGCAATCGCTCGCCTACCCCGGTCGAAACGGTGCGGCTATTTTCGCCGATCCGCATCACGGCGGTGCCGGTCACCACTTCGCGGCCATTTTCGGACGCCGACCCCAGGCGGATCCCCTGACCGATACGGACTTCAGCAACCTGTCCGAGCAAAATCGGAATGCCATCACGAGTGGCAATCACCGTGGTGCGCAACTGCGGGATGCTGCGGATCCGTGCGTCGGCGCGCACTGCCAACCCCTCGCCATTGCGATCGACCACGCCAGCACCGATCGCGCTGTTGTTCGCTTCCAGCGCGTCGGCAAGATCGGTCAGGCTGAGTTTGAGTGCAGCGAGTTTCTGCACATCGGGGACGACAAGATATTGCTTGTCAAAACCTCCCAGCGAATCGACCCCGGCGACGCCGGCTACCGATTTCACTTGTGGCGCCACGATCCATTCCTGGACGCTATGCAGGTAAGTCGCTCGGTCGGCCTCGCTGATCAGGCGGTCCCCTTCGGGCGTTATGTAGCTGCCATCGGGCTGGATGCCCGGCTCGCCGGGCTTGTGCCGCTCATGATCGCGCTCCCGGTAATGAAGCGTCCACATGTAGATGTCGCCAAGCCCTGTGGCGATTGCGCCCATCTGCGGTGTGACCCCGGGCGGCAGTGCTTCCTTCAGGTCGTTCAGGCGCTCCGCCACCTGCTGGCGCGCAAAATAGATATCGGTCGCATCCGAAAACACGGCGGTGATCTGGGCAAAGCCGTTGCGGCTCAGCGACCGCGTGCTTTCCAGACCTTTGATACCGGCAAGCGCCGCCTCGACCGGGAATGTGACCTGTTTTTCGATCAGCTCGGGTGAGAGCGCCAAGGCCCGGACGTTGATCTGCACCTGATTGTTCGTGACGTCAGGGACAGCGTCGATCGGAAGCTGCCTGAGCGATACAATTCCGATGATGGCGGCAATGGTCGCAAGCAGCAGGACGAGCCAGCGCCGCGCGACCGCAAAGGTGACGATACGTTCGATCATGCCTAGTCCTGGTCCCCGCCCGCATTCTTGCCGAGTTCGGATTTCAGCGTGAAGCTGTTCGTGGATGCCAACAGCTCGCGCCCGGTCAGACCGGACGCCACGACGACCGTCTCGCCGGACTGGGCGCCCAGCGTCACCGGCATTGCCGTAAAGCCGGCTGTGGTGCGGACGAACACGATCGACTTGCCATCGACCGTCTGGATAGCGGTCAGCGGTACGCGAACGGCAGCGCCGCCCCTGACCACAAGCTGGATTGCGGCCATCACCGATTCGCCGACCCGCCATTGGCCGCCTCGGTTGTCGATGGTCGCAAACAGCGGCACCAATCGCGTCTGCGGATCGAGCGCGGGCGAGACATAGGTCACGCGCGCCTGCGCCGTCCGCCCCGGCGCCGTCACCGCGATAGCTGCACCGGGGTGCACCCGGCCTGCATCCGCCGGCAAAAGCGACAGCGACAGCGAAACTTTCGATAGATCGGCGACGCGAAACAGTTCGGCATCAGCCGTGACGGTCTGGCCAAGCATGGCGTTCCGGCCGATGATTTGTCCGGAGATTGGCGCAACGATGCGGACGCGGTTGAGTGAAGCGCCGCCGCCGCCGGTCGCCGACAGTTGCTGGCGCGCCAGGCGCAGTGCGATGCTCGCTTCGGTCGCGGCGGTGCGCGCTGCGATCAGATCCTGTTCGGGCGATACGCGCTCAGCATAAAGCCGCTGTTCCCGTGCAAAGTTTGCTTGTGCGAGGCCCAGCCGCGCACGTGCCGCTTCAACCTCGGCATTGAGCGACGCTGCCTCCCGGCTCTCGATCACGGCCAGCGTCTCACCGCGGCGTACGGTCTCGCCAAGGTTGCGATTGAGCGCCACGACCCGTCCGGCAAGCGCCGCCGACACGATTTGCGTGCCTTGCGGGTTGTCGGCAATGGTGGCGGGCAATTCGATCGCGCCACCGTTGGCACCGATAGCTGGATGCACGACTTCGATCCCGGCAGTTCTGATCTGGTCCGCTGACAGCTTCACGGTCTGGGCCTTTTTGCCATTCTCGCCTTTTGCATCCTCGGGCATCGCAGACTTTTCGCCGACATCCTGTTTGGCAGCATGTCCCCCACATCCCGTGAGCAGCACGGCGACAAGGAGCGGCAGGGCCGCCCGGCAACTGGAAAAAGCCATTCGATCAGTCCTTGGGTACAGAGGCGGTCAGGCGATCGAGCTGTGCCCGGGCGTCATGGAAGGCAACAAGCGCATCAATCGCACCCGACCGGGTTTCAGCCAGCGTGCGCTCCGCCTCGAGCAGATCCAGCTGGCCGAATTTACCCTCGCGATAACCGATGCGGGCAATTCGCGCAGCTTCCTGCGCCGCTGCGAGCGACGGACCGGCAGCGGTTCGGGCATCGGCTGCGGCGTTGGCCAGATCGGCCTGCGCCTGGCCGACTGCCTGTTCGTTGTCGAACTCGGCAGCGCGGCGCAGCGCCGCTGCCCGGTCCCGTTCGGCGCTGGCCAGCGCGATCAAGGATGTGCCGTTGTTGAAAAGTGGCAACGGTACAGAAACGCCGAACACCGCCGCCATCTCATTGTTGCGGGGCAGGCGCCGCACGCCTGCAGTCAACGTCACATCGGGCAGGCGCTGCGAACGTGCGAGGTGCAGTTGCGCTTCGGCTGCTTTTTCGTCGGACGTCGCGGTCGCAATAGCAAGAGTTCTGTTGGTATCACGCTGTGCCGGCTCAAAGTCGTCCATCCGGTCAAACCAGGGTTGGTCGAGTGTGCCCGTCACCGGTCGGCCGATCCGGCGACCCAGGTCCACCCGCGCCAGCTCGGCAAGGCGGATTGCGCGATCCGCAGCCGCATCGGCGCTGATGCGCAGCACTTGGGCGCGCTGTTCTTCCAGCGGCGATGCGCGCCCGGCCAGGACGCGAATTCGCGCAGCGTGAAGTGCTTCTGCTGCAATCGCCGCCTGGTCGCGCGCCGTTCCAAGACGCCGGTCCGCGGCGACGGCTTGCACATACGCGCGCGTTATCGCCAACCGGACCTCGGCGCCGGTCGCGATCCGTTCGATCTGCGCTCGACCGCCCTGGGCGTCGGCAAGCGCGATCCGGGCAGATCGCTTACCGCCCAGTTCAAATGGCAAGCCGACAGAGACCAACTGCTTGGGTGGCTCGATATCATTGTAGGCGCGCGAGCCGCCCACATTCTCAAAATCGGCGTTGAGCGAGGGATTCGGCCTGAGCGCCGCGACCCGCCGCGCAACCGTCGCAGCGCGCAATTGGGCATCGGCAGCGTCAATATCGGGAGAGATCGAAGCGGCAAGATCAAGTGCGTCAGCAAGAGTCAAGACGGGCGCAGGCGCCTGTGCGCAAGCAGCCGGTGCGCCTGACCCAGCGGCAAGGATGAGTGCGATGAGTGTGCAAGTCAGCGATTTTGACAGTGACGAAATTCTCGATCGCGAGCCCAACGGGGCGCGGCAATTTGTAGTGCGTTCGGTCATCAACCGATCCTACAACATCTAGTCGCGTTAGGTACAAGCGAAAATACGCGCAGCTCTTCCGCAGCCAGAAAGGAGACCAACATGCAGATTGGTGGACTGTCGCAGGCGACCGATACAAAAATGATGACGATACGCTTTTACGAAGAAATCGGCTTGCTCGATCGGCCGGCGCGGACCGCTTCGGGGCGGCGGACATATGACTTTCCTGCCATCGAGCGGCTCAACTTCATTCGTAACGCTCGCAGGCTCGGCTTCTCGATAGTGCACATTCGTTCGCTGTTCGCACTTGCCGACGAGCCTGCGCGCGAGTGTGGCGAGGCGTTTGCTATTGCCTCGCGCCACCTCGCCGATGTCGAGACGCGACTGCGCCAGCTGGCGGCGCTGCGGGACGAGCTTGCAGCGATGGTTGCAAGTGGATGTTCTGCCAAAACGATGGCCGAATGCGGCGTGATCCGGGCGATTGCCGGGCCGTTTGCATAGGTCGCGCCCGGAACGGGAAACGTCGTTCCGGGCGCGCAGCAATCACAGCGGGCGAACCGAAGTCACCTGCGCCTTCATCCCTTGGATCATCAGATCGAAGCCGATGCGTTCGCCAACATGGCGACCATGCAGCAGCGCCGGCGGATTGGCCTTGAAGGTCATCGTCATCGCGGGCCAGCCCACTGCCGGAATCGCGCCATGCTTGATGGTGATGGTCTCCGCCTTGGCATTGATCGCGGTGATGACACCCACGCCATGACCCATCTTTGCGCCGTGGGCGGGCTGATCCATGCCCGCCATGCCCTTCATATCGCCGCTCATCCCTTGGGCGTTGGCGGCCGCAGCGCCAAGGACGGCTACGGCGATCAATGCAGTGTGTAATGCTCTCATGATAAAGTCCTTGGTTGTGAGGCTGGGCTAATATCGGGATGCGGGTGTTTTGGCCGGCGCAGCAGCAGATAAGCGGCGGGCAGGACGAACATGGACAATAGCGGCGCGGTGAGCATGCCGCCGATCATCGGCGCGGCGATCCGGCTCATCACTTCGGAACCCGCGCCCGAACCGAGCAGGATCGGCAGCAGACCGACAAGGATCACCGCCACCGTCATCGCCTTGGGCCGGACGCGCAGCAGTGCGCCCTCGCGCACCGCTGCCTCGACCTGGCTAGCATCCGGATCGGCGTCACGCTCTTCCAGCGCGTTCTTGAGGTAAACGAGCATCACCACCCCGAACTCGGCCGATACGCCGGCCAGCGCAATGAACCCGACCCCGGTCGCCACCGACTGGTTGAAGCCCAGCAGGTAAAGCGTCCAGATGCCGCCGGTGAGCGCAAAGGGCAGCGTGCCCATGATCAGCGCCGCCTCATCGAACCGGCCAAAGATCATGTAGAGCAGCACAAAAATGATCAGTAACGTCGCCGGCACGACCAGCTTGAGCTTGTCGACCGCGCGCTGGAGATATTCGAACTGGCCGGAGTAAGCGATGCTGACGCCGGGTGACAGCCTGACCTGTTTGGCAACGGCGCGTTGCAAATCGCCGACAACCGAGGTGAGATCGCGGCCGCGCACATCGACATAGACCCAGGTCGAAGGCCGGGCATTCTCGGTCTTGAGCATGGGTGGCCCATCGGCAATCTTGATATCGGCCACCGTTCCCAATGTGATTTGCTGCCCTGATGGCGTAAGGACAGGCAGGTTGCGCAGCCCATCCAGGCTGTCGCGCAGCTCGCGCGGATAACGCACGCTGATCGGATAGCGCGCCAGCCCCTCTACCGTCTCGCCGATGGTCTCGCCGCCGATCGCCCCCGAGACGATTTGTTGTGCATCGGCAATGTTGAGCCCGAACCGGGCGGCTGCGGCGCGGTCGATATCGACATCGACATAGCGTCCGCCGGTCAGCCGCTCCGCAAGAGCTGAGCTGACGCCGGGCACAGTCTTGGCTACCGTTTCGATATCATGGGCAATGCGATCGAGCTGAACCAGATCGGCGCCGGACACCTTGACCCCGATCGGACTCTTGATGCCGGTTGCCAGCATGTCGATGCGGTTGCGGATCGGCGGCACCCAGACATTGACAAGACCGGGGAGCTTCACCGTACGGTCGAGCTCGTCGATCAGCCTGTCCGGCGTCATGCCGGGGCGCCACTGATCCTGCGGTTTGAACTGGATCGTCGTTTCGAACATTTCCATCGGTGCGGGATCGGTCGCGGTCTCGGCGCGCCCAGCCTTGCCGAACACGCTTTCGACCTCGGGCACGGCCCTGATCAGCCGGTCGGTCTGCTGCAACAGCTCGGCTGCCTTGGCCGCCGACAGCCCCGGCAGCGCCGAGGGCATGTAAAGCAAATCGCCTTCGTTCATCGTCGGCATGAACTCGCCGCCAAGCCGTGACAGCGGCCAGGCCGTTGTGGCGAAGAGCAGCACCGCGATCAGCAACACCGCCTTTGGTTTTCGGATCGTCCATTCGAGCGCCGGACGGTAGATGTCGGTCAGCCAACGATTGACCGGATTGGACTGCTCGGGCGGGATCTTGCCCCGGATCAACAGGCCCATCAACACCGGCACCAGCGTCACCGACAGGATCGCCGCCGAAGCCATCGCATAGGTCTTGGTAAAGGCGAGCGGCGCGAACAGCCGACCTTCCTGCGCCTCCAGCGTGAACACCGGGATGAACGACAGCGTGATGATCAGCAGGCTGAAGAACAGCGCCGGGCCGACTTCGGCGGCAGCGTCGGTGATCACGATCCAGCGCATCTCGCCTTCAAGATGCTTGCCCGGGTGATCCTGCTCCCAGCGCTCGATTTTCTTGTGGGCATTCTCGACCATGACCACGGCTGCATCGACCATCGCGCCGATGGCAATGGCGATGCCACCCAGCGACATGATGTTGGCGTTCACCCCCTGGAAGCGCATGACGATAAAGGCAGACAGCACGCCAATCGGCAGCGTCAGGATAGCGACCAGCGCCGAACGCACGTGCCACAGGAACAGTCCGCAAACCAGGGCGACGACGATGAACTCCTCGATCAGCTTGTGAGTGAGGTTGTCCACCGCGCGATCAATCAACTGAGAGCGGTCGTACACCGTCACCAGTTCGACGCCCGGCGGCAGGCCAGCCTTCAGCGTGGCCAGCTTGTCCTTGACCGCAGCAATGGTTTCCCGCGCATTCTTGCCCGAACGCAGGATGACGACACCACCAGCGACCTCGCCTTCGCCGTTGAGTTCGGCGATGCCGCGCCGCATTTCGGGACCGATCTGGATGGTGGCGACATTTCCAAGCGTTACGGGCACCCCGCCGGATGCGGTTCGCAAGGGAATCGCCCGGAAGTCGTCGAGGGTTTGCAGATAGCCCGAGGCGCGAACCATATATTCGGCCCCGCCCATCTCCAGCACCGAGCCGCCGGTTTCCTGATTGGCTTTCTGGATGGCATCGACCACCTGGGCATGGGTGACGCCATAAGCGCCAAGCTTCACCGGATCGAGCAGCACCTGATACTGTTTGACCATGCCGCCGATGCTGGCGACCTCGGCGACGCCGGGAACAGTTTTCAGTTCATAGCGCAAGAACCAGTCCTGCAGCGAGCGCAGCTGCGCCAGATCGTGCTGGCCGGTGCGGTCGACCAACGCATATTCATAGACCCATCCCACCCCGGTCGCATCGGGGCCGAGCGCGCTGCGGGCACTCGCCGGCAAGCGCCCCTGCACCTGGTTGAGATATTCGAGCACCCGGCTGCGCGCCCAATAGAGATCGGTGCCATCTTCAAAGATGACATAGACGAAGCTGTCGCCGAAGAAGGAATAGCCGCGCACTGTCTTGGCGCCGGGCACCGACAACATGGTGGTGGTCAGCGGATAAGTGACCTGGTTCTCGACAATCTGCGGCGCCTGCCCGGGGTAACTGGTGCGGATGACGACCTGAACGTCGGAAAGGTCGGGCAGCGCGTCGATCGGGGTTGCACGTACCGCCCAAACGCCGACGGCGATCAGGGCGACCACGCCGATCAGGACGAAGAAGCGGTTACGGACCGACCACCGGATGAGGTGGGCGATCACTGGCCGGCCACCCTGGTCATGCGCCGTATGGTCGGGCCAGCAGGCGGTAAATCGAAGTCGAAGCGGATACGGCTGCCGGTCTTGAGGCCCCGCGCAAGTCCTGTATCCGGAATTGCGAAGGTCATGGTCATTGCCGGCCAGCCAATCGCTGGCACCGGTTCATGGCTGATTGTTACCGAACTGGCGGTAATCTGCTCGATCTTGCCGACCGTCTCGTAAAACGCGGCCGCTGGTGCAGGTCTGACGGGAGCTGCCGTCGCCGCGCCGCTTATCGGTCGCGCTGCGACGCCCGACAGGCTCGCCTCGGAATCGATCAGGAACTGACCTGAGGCGATGATTCTTTCGCCCTCGCCAAGGCCGGCCAGAATCTCGGTGCTGTCGCCGGATTCCCTGCCCGTCCGGACCTCGGCGGGCTGATAACGGCCCTTGTCCAGCGCCAGCATTACCAGTGCGCGCGTGCCGGTGCGGATCAGCGCCTCCGATGGCACCAGCAGCGCCGATTGTGCGTCCCCGCCGAATGACACGGTTGCAAACATGCCGGGCCGCAGGCGCCCGCCGCGATTGGACAGTTCAATGCGGACGGTGAGCGTGTGGCTGTCCGCCCGGGTCTCCGGCAGGATCGCCGAAACGCGGCCCGAGAGCTTTTCACCGGGGAACGCCGCAAACGATGCTTGCACGGTTTGCCCGGGTTTAAGCGGCCCGGCCATGGTTTCCGGTACGGCAGCATTGAGCCAAACCGTGCCAAGGCCGTTGATCTCGGCGAGCGTCTGCCCGGCACTCATGGTCATGCCAGGCCGGACGTTCAATGTCTTGATCACCCCACCGGTGGGGGTGGTCATTGTCACCACATTGCGCGGCTGGCCGGTTCGCTCGACCGCCGCGATGGTCCCAGAAGGCATGCCCAGCAGCAGCAGCCGCTGGCGCGCCGCCTGCGTCAATGCCTCGTTGCCGGTGCGGCGCACTGCCAAAAACTCGGCTTGGGCGCCGCCCCATTCAGGGACGAGCAGGTCTGCCAGCGGCGCGCCCGCGCCGATCACGTCACCGGGCGCCCGGCCATAGACATGGGCAACGAAACCGGCCGCGCGCGCCTGCACAACGGCGATATCGCGCTGGTTGAAATCGATGGTTCCGGTGGCCGTCAGGCTGCTCGCCAGATCGCCCCGGCGGACCATTGCGATGCGCATTCCAAGCATTTGCGACGTCGCCGGATCGATCTGGACACCGGGTGTATCGCCCCCGCCTCCGCCCGCATCTTTTGGGCCCGCATATTTTGGAATGAGCTGCATATCCATGAACGGTGACTTGCCCGGCTTGTCGAAATGCTGCGTCGGCATCATCGGGTCGTACCAATAGAGCGCCTTGTGAGTGGCATCGGCGCCCTGAGTGGTTGGTGGGGCGTCTGTGTGCCCCCTCCAACGGGCGATGCCATAGCCGCCCGCACCTGCGACGAGGGCAATGACAAGGGCAGAGACAGCAAGACGCGGCCTGATAGGATAAGCGGCTTCAGTCATTGGTCGTCGCTCCGATAAGTAAGGGTCAGTCGGGCACCATCGGTGGCGACCAGCGCTTCACGATCGAGGGTGGTCAGGGTGATGTCCGCCAGCGCGGCATAGGCATCAGCGATATCGACAAGGCTGGCGCGCCCGGCGCCGTAGCTCGCCGTCTCCAGTTTGACCCGCTGCTGCGCGAGCGGTTGTAAAGTGCTGCGCGCACGCAGCCATTGTTCATGGTGCATGACATGATCGGCGAGATCGGCATCGAGATCGCCTGCGAGCATGCGCTGTGCCGCCTCGCGCTCGGCCAGTACCCGCCCGGCATTCGCTTGCGCCGCTGCAATTTCGGCATTCTGGCGATGTCTGGTGAACATCGGCAAGCCGATCGTGACGCCCGCCGAGACATAGTCGCCGAAACGGGGATCGCGGCGTTGGTAAGCAAGGTTTACCCCGAAGTCGGAGCGCTTACCGGCATCGGCTATCTGAACGTCAGCGTCCGCCTGCCCGGCACGGGCGTCGATCAGGTGGATGGCGGGGTGCTGGTCAAGGCCAGCGCGAAGCGCGGCTGCATTGATCGCAAAATCGGGCATCGGCCCGGCTATCTCCGGGGCGGGATCACCAGTCCAGCGCGTCAGCGCCGCACGCGCCCGCGCCATGTTCGAGACAAGCTCGCTGCGACGATCCTCCAGCGAAGCGACCGCTTGCGCTCCGGCAAGAGTCTGCGCCGGCCGCGCATTGCCCGAGGCGACTGCGCTGGTCGTTGTACCGACAACGCGTCCAAGGCGGGAAAGAATGTCATCGAGCGCAGCGAGCCTGCGCGTCGCAAAGGCCAGATTGATCCACGCCAGCGCAGTCTCGACCGTGACCGTGCGGACTTCGACGTTGGTATCGGCCTCCGCTGCCTTGATATTGCTGTCGGCGCGGGCTTGCTGGGCATGGCGCTTGGCAAGATTGGGAATGTCCTGCGACACGCCCACCCGCGCCATGGTGAAGTTGTCCTGCCCCGGTGCGAACGCCAGCGGCCCCGAAATCGGAAAGCTGTCGATCCCGACCGCAAGCGTCGGATCGGGGAGCGCGCCCGCTGCGATGCGGGCTGAACGTGCAGCATCAACACCCAAAGTTTTTGCGCGGATTGACGGTGCCCCATGTGCCGCATGATCGAGCGCGGCAACAAAGGTCAGCGGTTCGGCAATCGCGATGCCGGGGATGAGCGCAAGCAAGGTTACGCAAAAGAACAATCGCATGAGTGTCTCCTGATCGGATAATCAGGCCAGGCGGATCATTATGACAGAGGGATAGCGATGCTGGCGGAGTGGGGGCTACACCCCGCCTTTATCTCAGGCCTGACGATCAAGATGAACCGGGCCAGCCCGGGCCTGGTCCTAGCTGGGTGAGGGGCCAGAGACGGCTATCGCGCCGTGCATGGTTTTCATGCAATCGGCGGCGCCCGTGCGGCTCATGGTCATCGTGTCGCAATCGCAGCTTGCCATTTGCAAGGCATCCGGCACCCAGATCCGGGTTAAGCCCTGCAGCGGCGCCCGGGGTCCGCGTTGCCGTGCCTGTTGCCATTCGTAGTGGCCTTGGGCGCGACTACTGACATCGTTTTGGGCGAAAGCCGGAGCGCTGGCTACGGCAGAGATGGTAACCGCAGCAATCGCCGCGACGATTTGGAGCGTCTTCATGACTCGAATCCTTTGGCAAACAAACGTGGTGGCCAAAGGTCCGACAGATATCCGGCGCACGATAGGCGCACGAAAACCTGTCAGCCTTGTGGCCGGGTTCGATCAGCCATGAAGTATCGGTGGTTCCGGTTCAGGGGTAAGCTCACTGCCGCGCAGAACAATCGCAGCGGGCCAGAAGGCTGCAGCTTTGATCGGCGCGAACGATGCTGGCAGCGGTGGTGCATCGCGCAGGATGATCGGCACCGCACAACCCATCGCGGCAATGCAATCCAGCGTCATGCCCTTGCAGGGCTTTTTTGCCGGCTGCTGCTTCGCCATCATCTTCATACATTCGGCGCTCATGCCGGACATCGTCGTCGGCACTGATAGAGCCGAGGAACCCGACGCATAAGCGGCTGACTGGCCCAACAGACCAATCATGGCTCCGAGCAAGAGAAAAAGACTAAGCGCGCGTTTCACTACGATCCTTACTACACGGTTTGACGAAACCGGCAACTGGACTTGCTTCGCAAAAGTGGAGAGTTTCCTTGATATGAGAGGTGAACTCGATGACCAAGCAGAAGCCGTTTACGAAAGAATTCGAGGACGAGGCGGTGCGCCTGGCGTTGTCCAGCGGTCGGACCCGGCGTGAGATTGCATCAGATCTGGGCGTTGGGCTTTCGACGCTGACACGCTGGATTGGTCGGCGTCGGGATCGTGAGATCGATACGCCCGACCCGACAGGAACGGAGGATGTGGCCAGCGAGTTGAAGCGGCTTCGCCGGGAAAATGAGATCCTCCGGCAGGAACGGGA
>JAYUBN010000013.1:0-25646 GCA_043740855.1 Sphingomonadales bacterium
AATCGCCGCTGAATACGTCGACAAAGGCGTGTTGTTGGCCAAGGTCAATGTCGACGAAGACCAGTTCATCGCTGCCCAGTTCCAGGTCCGTTCAATCCCGACGGTCTATGCAATATTCCAGGGCCAGCCGGTGGCCGATCTGACTGCGGCCCGCAGCGAATCGCAACTCAAGGGCATGCTGGACCAGTTGCTGGCCAAGCTGTCGGTGCAGCCGGGCGGCGCTGCGGCCGAGCCTGACATTGTCCCGCTGCTGGAAATGGGCGAGGAGATGCTGGCCAGCGGCGATTTCGAGCGCGCGGCGGGTGTATTCGCCCAGATTATCGAGATGGCGCCGGACAAGCCTGCGCCGCATGCCGGGCTGATCCGCGCCTTGACCTCGGCTGGTCAGATCGAGGAAGCTCAGGCGGTGGTCGATGCACTGCCTGCGGAGATTGCTGCAGACCCGGCGATCGAACGCGCGAAACTGGCGCTGGAGCTGACCAGGGATGCGCCCGAGGCCGACGAACTCGCGCAATTGCGCGCTGCGTCCGATGCTGATTCCGCCGATATGGCGGCGGGCCTGGCCTATGCCAGCGCGGCTTTTGCCGCCGGTGAGCGTGATGCTGCGGCAGGCCGCCTGCTGGGGATGATTGCCGCCGACCGCGAATGGAACGAAGGCGCGGCGAAGGCCAAGCTGTTGCAGATGTTCGAGGTGATCGGGCTGGAGGACCCTTGGGCGGCGGCTACGCGGCGCAAGCTTTCCACGATTTTGTTCGGCTGAGATCACAACATGGATGGCAGGCGAATCTCGATCTTTCCGCTGACGGGGGCAGTGCTGTTCCCCGGCTTGCAACTGCCGCTGCGCATCTTCGAACCCCGCTATTGCGCCATGGTCAGTGATGCACTGGCTCGCGACCGGACGATCGGCATGATCCAGCCGCGATTGCTGCGGGAAGGCGGGAGCTCGCGTGAAGGTGCGCCGCTGTACCAGGTCGGCTGCCTTGGCCACATCGGCGAGGTCGAGGCGCTGGAGGATGGCCGCTACAACATTGTGCTCAGGGGTGAGGCGCGGTTTCGCATGTTGCGTGAGTTGACTGTGGCGACCCCGTTTCGCCAGATCGAGGGCGAGATGATCGCCGAAAATGACGGGCAGGTCCTGGCCGCGGTCGAACGCGCGATGTTCGAGCGTGAGGCGCGGCGCTTTGCCGATTTGCAAGGCTATCAGGTCGACTGGAACCAGGTGACCCGGCTTGACGATGCCTCGCTGATCAACGGCGTGTCGCAAATCGCGCCGTTCGACGCGGCTGCCAAACAGGCGCTGCTCGAATCGACGACAATTTCTACGCGTTGTGAATTGCTGGTGCAGTTGATGCAATTTTTTGGCCGCCGCGACAGCGATGACGGCCAGGCGACCATGCAATGATTGCAAGATGCCAAGCTTGAGTTTCCCCCTCCCTCGGGAGGACGGCTAAAGTCCGCTCAGCAAAAAATGCACCCTAGCGTAACACCCCGCGCACGCCGTCTATCACATATTGCACCGCCAGCGCCCCAAGCAGGACGCCGAGCACGCGGGTAATCACGCCCTCGACCCGTGTGCCCAGCAGCTTCATCAATGGACCCGCCGCAGCGAGCGCCGCCAGCGTCAACGCCATCACGGCGGCCAGCGCGGCCAGCACGACCAACTTGCCATCCCACCCGGTCGCGCGGGCCATCAACAGCATTATCGTCGCGATCGATCCGGGGCCGGCCATCATCGGCATGGCCATGGGGAAGACCGCGATGTCCTCTATTGGCGGAGGCTCGTGGAGCATTTGCTCGGCCCGTTCCTCACGGCGCCGGGTGCGTTTTTCGAACACCATTTCCAGCGCGATCAGGAACAACATCATACCTCCAGCAATGCGAAAGGCATCCAGCTCGATATGCAGCCCGGCCAGCAATTGTATGCCAACCAGCGCGAAAGTCAGCAGGATCAGCGTAGCCACCAGTGTCGCGCGCAGCGCGATGGTTACCGCCTCGCGGTGGCTGGCTCCGCTGACCAGCCCGGCGAAAATCGGCGCACAGCCGGGTGGATCGATCACCACGAACAGCGTCACAAATGTGGAGAAGAATAGCTCCAGCACCGGTCAGGCGCCCGGCGGCGCGGCGATGGCGCGCAGCACCTCGCGCATGGCAGCATCCCGTTTGAACCGCAGTACAAAACTGCGGCTGCCGTCCGCGCCAGGCGCAGTGGTCCATTCCAGTGTAGCGTCGTCGGAATGGCCGGACAGGTAATCGGGCAAAGATGCTTTGTGTTCAGATGCTTCGGTCTTGCCCGCGCTAGCCGAGGCGCCTGTGCGTCGCACCGGACAGTCGGCGATGCTGGCATTTATCATGTCGGACTCGGGCAGCGCGGCCATTCGTGTGCCCCACTGAGCAAGCACCCACTTATAATTGCCGCCCTTTTGCCGCTGCCAGATGGTGGCATACCACCCCAACACCGGTAGCCGCTGCCACTCGCCATGGGTGACGGCGATGCTGCCATCGCAGCTCATCCACAGCTGCCTTGTATGCCCTTGCGGCAGCAGATTCGGATCGGCACTATGGACGTATTCGGTCACGCGCATCAACCGTGAGGCAAAAATCTGTGCATCGGGGGCGGCAGTGGCACGAATTGCGGCCATTATGCCTTTTGCCGCGATCAAATGGGTAAAATTGCCCTCTGCGGCGATGATGTCGGCGGGTTCGGCGAAGCCAGCCTGAGCGGCGCGCCGGGCTGCCACCGGCGTAGCCGCAAGCGCCAACACCACCGCCAAAGCAGGGACGATGCCGCGCATCAAATCAGCCCGGTAGCCAGCGGCAGGCCCGCATGGGCATAGGCTGCGACCAGCGTGTTGCGCAGCAACACGGCAATCGTCATTGGGCCGACGCCGCCCGGCACCGGGGTGATCACCCCGGCGACCGCAGACACCCCGTTGAAATCGACATCGCCCACCAGCCGCGTCTTGCCATCTGCGGCGGGCACCCGGTTAATGCCGACGTCGATCACCGTCGCGCCGGGCTTGATCCAGTCGGCCTTGACCATTTCGCGCTGGCCGACGGCGGCAACGACGATATCCGCGCGCCGGACCACTTCGGCCAAATCGCGCGTACGGCTATGCGCGACGGTGACCGTGCAATTCTCGCGCAACAGCAATTGCGCCATCGGCTTGCCGACCAGGATCGAGCGTCCGATCACCACCGCTGCCATCCCCGACAAATCGCCGAGCCGGTCCTTTAACAACATCAGGCTGCCCAGCGGGGTGCAAGGCACCAGCCCCGGCAGGCCCAGCGCCAGCCGCCCGGTACTGACCGGGGTCAGCCCGTCAACATCCTTGGACGGGTCGATCATCGCTATCACGGCTTGTTCGTCAAGCTGTCCGGGCAGCGGTAATTGCACCAGAATGCCGTCCACCGCAGGGTCGGTGTTCAACTGCTCGACCAGCGCGATCAGCGCCTGCTGCGAGGTATCGGCGGGCAGCTTGTGCTCGAAACTGGCCATGCCGCAGGCCAGCGTCTGCCTGCCTTTGTTGCGCACGTAAACCTCGCTGGCGGGGTCTTCACCGACCAGCACCACGGCCAGCCCGGCCTTGCGTCCCGCCTGTTCAGAAAACGCCGCCGCGAGGGTTCCGACGCGGGTCCGCAGCCGTTCGGCATAGGCTTTGCCGTCGATAACCTCTGCCCGGCTCATGGTGTGGCCGAGGCCACGGCCAGGTGGAACAGGATTTTCTGCAGCACCGTCAGTCCGACGATCAGCAGCATCGGTGAAAAGTCGATGGCCCCGGTATTGGGCATCAGCCGGCGCACCGGCGCCAGGATTGGATCAAGCAAAGCGTTCACCGCTTTCCACAATGCCGCCACGAATTGGTTGTGCGTATTGACTACATTGAAGCTGATCAGCAGGCTCAGCACGAACTGGACGATCACCAGCATCACCAGAATATTGATGAGATATGTGACGATATCAACAAGCATTAACAGCACAGGCGGTCCTTCCCCGGGGAATGTCCTGCCTAGCCAAAGCTATGGCCAAGAGCAACCGGAGCGCGGCGCCACATAGCGGCCAAAAGCCCTTTCCCTCCGGGGAAGGTGGCTCGTGCAGCAAGACGCAGGGAGTGCGACGGGCACATATTCATACGAGGATCAGCGTCAAAGTCATCCCGCCCGTCAGCCTTGTGGGCTTCCACCTTCCCCGGAGGGCGGATTGAGCAGGCTGAACCTGGCGCGAATTCGCACGCTCGCATGGGCGATGCGATGTGTCGCTCACTCCTTCTGAATCAGCGTGCCGGCGCCGCGTGAGGTGAAAATTTCCAACAGCATGGCGTGCGGCACACGGCCATCGAGCACCACCGCCGCTTCGCAACCCGCCTCCACCGCACGCACACAGGTTTCCAGCTTGGGGATCATGCCGCCCTGGATAATGCCGTCCTGTTGCAGCTTTTCGATATCCGCCGGAGTCAGCCGGGGCAGCAGTCGCTTGTCGGCATCGAGCACGCCGGTGACGTCGGTTAACATGAACAGGCGCGAGGCGCCCATTGCCGCAGCAATCGCTCCGGCCATGGTATCGGCATTGATATTGTAAGTTTCTCCGTCCAGCCCAACCCCGATCGGGGCGATCACCGGGATCATGCCCGCCGCGCATATGGTATGGATGACGGTGAGGTCGGTCACTTCCGGGTCGCCGACGAAGCCCAGGTCGATTGCCTCTTCGATAAGGCTTTCCGGGTCGCGGATGGTGCGCGTCAGCTTGTGTGCGGTAATCAGCCCGCCATCCTTGCCCGAAATGCCGATCGCCTTGCCTCCAGCGCGCGAGATCCAGCTGACCAGTTCCTTGTTGATCGCGCCGGACAGGACCATTTCCGCGACCTGTGCGGTGGCTTTGTCGGTCACGCGCAGCCCGTCGATAAACCGCGACTCGACGCCCAGCTTCTTGAGCATCGCGCCGATTTGCGGGCCGCCGCCATGCACTACCACCGGGTTGATCCCGACCGCTTTCAGCAGCACCACATCTTCGGCGAAATCGCGCGCCAGCGCCGGATCGCCCATGGCATGGCCGCCGTATTTGACGACAAAAGTCTTGCCAGCATAACGCTGGAGATAAGGCAGCGCCTCGACCAGCGTTTCGGCCTTGGCGAGCAACACGGGATCATGATCATAAGCCATGGAAGCGGCGTCTAGCGTCGCAGCGCGGGAATAGAAGTCTTTTTTGGCAGGCCGCTCATTCGTCGCCGATCAGGTCCTGAATCTTGGCCATCAGGCCCTGGATGCGCGTCGCGGCTTCGGAGAAGGTCTTGACGTCGTCGCGGTTGTTGTTGCCACGCGCTTCCTTGACGGCTTCGACATAGCCCTCATGGTCGACTTCGAGGGCATCGATCAGGATCTCGGCTTCATCAGCGGTCAGCGTCAACTGGATCGTTTCGGGGGTGGGCGTCTTGGCAATGGGTGTTTTCGACATGCGTTTTCCGTTTGGCAAAGATGGATGTTGGGAGCCGGCGAGACGTAACACTCGCTCGTGACCCTTACGTTGAATAAATAATCAGAGCGCCGGCTTCATCAATTCGCGCACGAAAGGAATGAGGCCGGTCTGCCGCGCCCGGCGCATGCGCTCGGCAGCGAGAATCTGTGTCACCTTGTCGAAACAGGCGTCGATATCATCGTTGACCACGACATAATCATACCCGTCCCAATGGCTGATTTCGGCACGTGCGAGATCCATGCGGTTGTTGACGATGACACTGCTGTCGGTACCACGTCCGGTCAAACGGCGGCGCAGTTCGCCAATGCTCGGCGGCAGCAGGAACACGCGGACAACGTCCGTTTCCATTTTCTGATAGAGCTGCTGCGTGCCTTGCCAGTCGATGTCGAACAGGAAATCCTGACCCAACCGCAGCCCGGCCTTCACCTGGGCTTTAGGCGTGCCGTAATTATAGCCGAAAACGTGTGCCCATTCGAGTAGTTCTTCGGCCTCGACCATGCGGTCGAACTCGGCTTGGGTGACAAAACGGTAATCGCTGCCGTCGATTTCGCCGGGTCGCATCGGGCGCGTCGTGCATGATATCGACATGACTATGTCGGGGTCATGCGCCAACAGCCGCCGTGCCAGCGTGGTTTTGCCCGTACCCGATGGCGAGGACAGGATGAACAAGAGGCCCCGGTGATGCAAGGTGTCAGATGATGTCATGCCCAGATCCGGCCCACGACCCGGCCCCCGATCCGACATCGGCACGCCTGTCGGCTCATGATCCCATTATCAGCGCTGTTTGCCAAGGTTGCCCACTGACCGCCTGGCTTTGTGACGATCGTGAAGCGCCTTGGCGATCAAGCCGCCGCTGACAAGGATCGCGCCAGGCACGGACCTGGTGGCTACGCGCAGCAGAGCGGCACCGGCAATCCGTTTGCCAATCGAAGACTTTGCGAGCTTTCCGCCCGGCGCCAGGACTTCGTCCCGCATGATCGGGTCGCCAGCCAGGCGACTGACCGCTTGTTGCAGCAGTTTGGGCCCATGCTTGCGGGCAATCTGGGCAATGACACACTTATCCATCGGCGTATTCTCCCGTGCCGGTCACTTTTTTCGGCCGAAATCGACCGAAACCACATTGGAGCCATCCTCACTCACCGCAGCGGGCTTGGAACTCACCCCGCCCGGCGAATCGTTTTGCGCAGCGTCGTGCGGTTCGGGTTCCAGGTCGGCGCTGGCCGATTGGAATTGCAGACCGAAATCGACTGCCGGATCGACAAAAGCCGTGATCGCGGCAAACGGAATGTTAAGCTTCGATGCCGTCTGATTAAAGCTCAAGCCCACCGAAAATCCGACATCGGTCACTTTCAGATCCCAGAATTTGTTCTGGATCACGATGGTCATTTCATCGGGAAACCGCGCCCGCAATTGCGCCGGGATCGAGACACCCGGAGCCCCGGTCTTGAAGGTGATATAGAAATGGTGATTGCCCGGCAGGTCGCCGCCAGTCGCCTCCACTTGGCCCAGCACCCGGCCGACAACGGCGCGCAGGGCCTCCTGCACGATTTCGTCATAAGGGATCAGGCTGTCGGACGTTTCGTTCATGGCGAGCCCCAAGTGGCGTCGCCAAGCGAGCGGGTCAAGGTGCTTTCGTTGTTCTATTTACGTTAGTGCGATCGAAACCCATTCGTAAGAAGATCCATTCGCACCGCCGGACTGGACAACAAGCCTCGACTTTCTGTAGGGCGACTGCATGCGCATAGCCCGGATCGCTCGCAAGACTCACGAAACCGACATCGCTGTTGCAGTCAATCTCGACGGCACCGGCGCTTATGACGTCGCCACCGGCATCGGCTTCCTCGACCACATGATCGAGCAATTTTCACGGCATTCGCTGATCGATATCACCTGCCATATCAAGGGTGACCTGCATGTCGACCAGCACCACACCACCGAAGACAGCGCCATCGCCATCGGCCAGTGCATTGTCGAGGCGCTGGCCGACAAAGCCGGCATCGGGCGTTACGGCATGGCTTATTCGCCGATGGACGAGGCGCTGGTCCGCGTGGCGCTGGACATTTCCGGACGACCGTGGCTGGTGTGGCAGGCCGCCTTCAGCCAACCCCGGCTGGGCGAAATGGATACCGAGTTGTTCCAGCACTGGTTCCACTCGATTGCCCAGGCGGCGGGTATCACGCTGCATATAGAAGTGCTTTATGGTCAGAATAATCACCATATTATCGAAGGCATTTTCAAGGGGTTCGCACGCGCCATGCGCAGCGCGGTTGAACTCGATTCGCGCAAAGGCGACGCGATTCCTTCCACCAAGGGCTTACTCGGTGAAGGCTCGCTGAAAGGTTGAACGGCATGGCCGAGACGCTGGCACTGATCGATTACGGCGCGGGCAATCTGCATTCGGTGGCCAACGCGCTGCGGGCGGCGGGCGCCACGGGCGTCTCAATCACCGCCGATCCCAATGTCGTGCGCGCCGCCGACCGCGTGGTGCTGCCCGGCGTTGGCTCGTTCAAGGCCTGCGCCGCAGGGCTTAACGCGATTTCCGGGCTGGTCGAGGCGATGACCGAGCGGGTGATGGTCGGCGCCGCGCCGTTCCTGGGGATTTGCGTGGGGATGCAATTGCTCGCCGACTGTGGCGTGGAACATGGCATCACGCCGGGCCTGGGCTGGATCGCCGGCGAAGTCCGGCGCGTCCAAATTGTCGATCCGGCGATCAAAATTCCCCACATGGGCTGGAACGACGTGGTGCCAGCGCACCATGCCGACGGCGCCAGCCTGATCGCGCCGGGCGAGGCCTATTTCCTTCATTCCTACCATCTGGTGCCGGCCAGCGGCTTGCATATCGCGGCGATGACCGATCACGGCGGCGGGATCGTCGCGGCGGTGGCGCGCGACAACATTATCGGTGTGCAGTTCCATCCCGAAAAGAGCCAGTCCTATGGCTTGGAACTGCTCAGCCGTTTTCTGGAATGGAAGCCATGATCGTATTCCCTGCTATCGATCTCAAAGGCGGGCAGGTCGTCCGCCTCGCCGAGGGCGATATGGACCGCGCCACCGTCTATGGTGACGATCCCGCGCATCAGGCGGTGTTGTTTGCCGAGGCGGGCGCGCAATTCCTGCATGTCGTCGATCTGGATGGGGCCTTTGCCGGCCACGCGCGGAACAAGGAGGCGGTCGAGAGCATCCTGTCGGCCTTTCCCGGCCATGTTCAGCTGGGCGGCGGCATCCGCACCGCGTTAGCGGTCGAAGGCTGGTTCGATCTGGGTGTCAGCCGCATCGTCATCGGCACCGCCGCGCTCAAGGACCCGGATTTCGTCAAGGCCATGGCGAAGGCCTTCCCCGGCGGTATCGTGGTCGCCGTAGACGCCCGCGACGGCATGATCGCCACCGAGGGCTGGGCGGAGGTTTCGGATATGCCCGTGGTCGACATGGCTCGCCGTTTTGAAGATGCCGGCGTCGCCAGCCTGCTGTTCACCGACATCGGCCGCGATGGCATGCTGAAAGGCTGCAATATCGAGGCGACCGTCGATCTTGCCCGCGCGACACAACTGCCGGTGATCGCGAGTGGCGGGGTTGCCGGTCTGGATGATATTCATATCCTCAAAACCCATGCCGCTGACGGGATCGAGGGCGTCATTACCGGACGAGCGCTTTACGACGGGCGGCTCGATCTGGCGGCGGCAATTGCCGTGGCCGGGCCCGGCGCCGGCCTCGGCGTCTCTTCAAAAAGGCCCTGACCCCATGACCGTGCGCATCCGCGTCATACCCTGCCTTGATGTCCGCGATGGACGTGTGGTCAAGGGGGTCAATTTTGTCGCTCTGCGCGATGCCGGCGACCCCGTCGAACAAGCCCGCGCCTATGATCTGGCGGGCGCAGACGAGCTGTGTTTCCTCGATATTTCTGCCAGCCATGAAGGGCGCGGCACGCTGCTCGATGTCGTCAGCCGCACTGCCGGGGTCTGCTTCATGCCGCTGACCGTCGGCGGCGGCGTGCGCAGCGCCGAGGATGCGCGCGAGCTGCTGTTGGCCGGGGCCGACAAGGTCGCGGTCAACAGCGCCGCCGTCGCGCGGCCCGAAATGGTCGCCGACATCGCCAGCCGTTTCGGCAGCCAATGCGTCGTCGCCTCGGTCGATGCCCGGCGCAAGGGAACGGGCTGGGAAATCTTCACGCATGGCGGTCGCCGCGCCACCGGTATCGACGCCGTCGCCCATGCGGTCAGGCTGGCCGATCTTGGCGCGGGCGAATTGCTCGTCACCTCGATGGATGGCGACGGCACCCAGACCGGCTATGACCTGGCCCTGACCCGCGCCATCGCCGATGCCGTGCGCGTGCCCGTCATCGCCAGTGGCGGCGTCGGCACGCTCGACCACCTCGTCGCCGGCGTCATCGAAGGCCACGCCAGCGCCGTGCTGGCCGCCTCGATCTTCCATTTCGGCACGCATACCATCGCCCAGGCACATTCGGCATTGCGGGCGGCGGGACTGCCGGCGCGGGGGTGACGACTGCCTTGGTTGCGCTCATCGCGCTTGACCTTGCCCGCCGATCGGGCAATCGCTGGCATCATGGATAACGCAGAACTGGCAACGATTTGCACGCTCGCCCGCCTTGAAATGGTGATAGCCGAGCGGCGCGGGGGTGATCCCAAGGCCAGCTATGTCGCCAAGCTTCATGCCAAGGGTCTCGGTAAAATCGCGCAGAAGCTGGGTGAGGAGGCGGTGGAAACGATCATCGCCGCCTTGGCCGAGGATCGTGCGGCGCTGGTGGGTGAAGCGGCCGACCTGCTGTTTCACCTGATGATGTTGCTGGGCGCGAAAGAGGTGCCGTTCGCTGACGTGCTGGCCGAATTGGACCGGCGCGAAGGCATCTCGGGAATTGCCGAAAAGGCGGGCCGCAAGTTATAAAGGATACGTCGATGCCCATAGATCCCACCCAGTCCTACGATCCTTCGAATATCTTTGCGCGGATCCTGCGCGGCGAACTGCCCTGCAACAAGGTTTATGAGGACGAATGGGCGCTGGCGTTTCACGACATTCGCCCGCAGGCGCCGGTTCATGTGCTGGTGATACCCAAAGGATCCTGGGTAAGCTGGGATGATTTCACCGCATCGGCACCCGGCGCAGAGATCGCCGGCTTCATCCGCGCCGTCGGCGAAGTGACGCGGGTGCTCGGCTTGGACAAGCCCGGTTATCGGCTAATGGTCAACATGGGGCAGGACGGCCATCAGGAGGTCGCTCATTTTCATGTCCATATCTTTGGCGGGCGCCAGTTTTTTGAAATGATACCCGGTTGACCGTGTTTGCAATTGACCCCGGTTTCAGCACCAAATTCTTCATCGGCGCTTGCTCACCGGGCGAACAAGCGGATATGTCACGGCCGAGATGAATTTGTTTCCTTTACCTCCCGCCGGCTGCTTTGCGGGGCCGTTGCACCGCTATGCAGTGCGTGCCTATTTCGAGGATACCGACCTGTCGGGTGTGGTATATCATGCCAATTACCTGCGCTGGTTCGAGCGGGCGCGGTCCGACATGTTGCGTCTGCTGGGTATCGACCAGCGCGCCGCGCAGGAGGCGGGCGAGGGGGCCTATGCCGTGGCCGATCTGACCATCCGCTATGCCGCGCCCGCGCGCCTTGACGATGTTGTGATGATCGAATCACGGACCGAGGAACTGAAGGCCGCCAGTTGTCGTATCCACCAGCGCGCGTTGCGCGACGGCACGCTGCTGGCCGAGGTTCGGCTGCGCGTGGGCTTTGTCGGTCCCGATGGGCGCCCACGCCGGCAGCCGGCAGCGTGGCGGGCCGCTTTTGCCACTGTCGTCGGATCGCCTTCCGTGATCGAGCATTCAGGACCATCATGACCCTTCACTCGCTTCTTTCGACGCCTGCTGCCAGCTCAGCGCATTTGAACCCGATCAACCTGTTTCTGAACGCTGATCTAGTCGTGCAATTGATTATGGCCGGGTTGCTGCTGGCCAGCATCTGGGTTTGGACGATCGTGATTTCCTTTGCCTTGCGCATCGCCCGGTTGCGTCGCCGCTCCGACATCTATGAGCGCGAGTTCTGGCAGGCTCGCGACCTCGACGAGTTTCAGGCGCCATACGCCAAAAGCGAATTGCCATCGGCGCGGGTCGTGGCGGCGGCGATGACCGAATGGCGGCGTTCTCTGGGGGGCAAGCCGCCGTCTGCGGGCAAGAATATTGACCGCGAGGGGACGCGCCAGCGGCTGGCGGCCGTGATGGACATTGTTGTCGCAACCGAGGCGGAGCAGCTGGCTGAGCGGCTCAATTTCCTGGCGACGGTGGGCTCGGTGGCGCCATTTGTCGGCTTGTTCGGGACGGTTTGGGGCATCATGAGCGCCTTTTTCCAGATCGGGCAGGAACAGAATTCTTCGCTCGCGGTGGTGGCACCGGGGATTGCCGAGGCACTGGCCGCTACGGCTGTAGGCCTGTTCGCGGCAATTCCGGCGGTGATCGCCTACAATCGCTTTTCGCACCGGGTGAACGCCTTCGATGCGCGGTTGCAGCGCTTTGCCGACCGCTTTCTGGTCAGCCTCAGCCGTGAGTTGGAGCAGGACTGATGGCGGGGCTGCAACAACGGCAGCCAGGGGCACGTCGATTCGGGCGTCGCGGCGCGGCGCGGAGCGCGCCGATGTCGGAAATCAACGTAACGCCGCTGGTCGATGTGATGATGGTGTTGCTGGTGATCTTCATGGTCACCGCGCCGCTGCTGAAGGCGGGGATCGCGATCCAGCTGCCCGACAGTCGCGCGCAGCCACTCGACCAGCAGCCGCACGCCGTGACCATAACCATGGACCGCGCCGGCAAAACCTATTTCGATGACGCAGAATTGCCGCCCGACGAACTTGCCGACCGGATCGCCGCTTTGCCCAAGGGGCCGGATGGTCAGGTGCGGCTGGTGATGTTGCGCGCCGACACGGGCCTGGATTATGGCCGCGTCATCGGGCTGATGGGTGAACTCAATCGCGCCGGGGTCACCGCCATTTCTTTGGTCACCAATGCCGGCAAGCGCGCACCCCGGTCCACTGCTGCGGTCAGCGGCAGTTCAGTTTCGGCGCCCTAGCCGCATATGATGGCACTGGGCAGTCTCCGCCGCGAGGAACAGATCGGTCTGGCGCTGGCCGTGGTGCTGCATGCATCGTTGTTGGGCCTGCTCGCGCTGCGCCCGTCGATCAGCCCAGCCCCGTTGCCGCAGCGGATCAGCGTGACCTTGTCCCAGGACACCGGGCTCAACGCGACGGCGCGCACGCACATGGATGCCGCCGCCGATGTGGCGCCACAGTTGGGAACACCGCCGCCAGCAGCGCCCCCGGCGCCAGTGGTCAGTCCATCGCCTGCCAAAGTCGAGATGCTGCCTGTAGCGAAGGTGGTTCCTCCGCCGACGTCGGTAGCGGTTGCCCGGCCCAGGCCCGAAGCGGTAAAGTCGCCGGAACCAGACACGGCTGCCACCCCGAAGCCGACGCACAAGCATGACCCATCGGTCAAGGACTGGAAGCTGGCCCTGCCGGCCACCCCGGATCGCCAACCCGCAGGTGGCAGCCGTATCGGCAATGACTTCCTCAAAGGCGTCGCGGGCGGCAAAGCCAGCGGCAAAGCCCGCCAGCAGGGCGCGGCGGTGATTGGACCCGAGGTGAAGTCGGCATTGTCAGGTGCGATCGCGCACCAGCTGAAACCGCACTGGCTGGCCCCGCAAGGTGCAGATGCCGACAAGCTTGTCACCATTCTGGCGTGGGACCTCAATCCCGATGGCACGCTGGCCGGGCCGCCCCGCGTGGTCCGGCAAGAAGGGATCACCGACAGCAATCGGCCCCAAGCCTCGCGCCACGCCGAACAGGCGATTCGCGCGGTGGAACTGGCCGCGCCGTTCAAATTGCCAGCCGAATTTTACGACCTGTGGAAGCATGTCGGCATCTCACGTTTTGACAGGACATTGTCGCAATGAAGGCCTTATTTCTGCCAATCCTGCTGTTTTCAGCCACGTCGTCGCTGGCACAGCAGGCAACCCCCGCGCCGTCGGCTGGTTCGGCAGATCAGGGTGGTCTGTCGGTTACCGTCACCGATGATAGCGCATGGCGCGACCTGGGCATCGACATTCCAGCCTTCCCGACCGACTCCGACAAGCCGACTACTGCCAACGTCGGCGGCTCGGCCGCCTTGGGTGCCAACGTCGGCGGTGCGACCGCCTTGGGTGCAAATGTCGGCGGTGCGACCGCCGCAGGAGCTACCGCCGGCGGGACCGCCGCGCTGGGCCGCGCCATTGCCGAGGTGATTACCGCCGATCTCAAGAACAACGGCCTGTTCAAGCCGATCGGCCCCGAATCCTTGCCGCCGGTGCCCTTTGATCAGGCGGCGGCGCCCGATTTCGGCATTTGGCGCGCACGCGGTGCAGAAATGCTGGTGCACGGCGCGGTTGTCGGCGGCGCGGACGGTCAGCTCAACGTCGGTTGCGGACTGTATGATGTCGCGCTGAAACAGCAACTCGTCCGCACCAGCCTGATCATATCGCCGGCGGACTGGCGCCGCGCCGCGCACAAATGTGCCGACACCATTTATGCGCGGCTGTCGGGGGAAAGTCCGTTCTTTGACAGCCGGATTGCCTATATCGCCGAAACGGGCCCCAAGGATCACCGCATGAAGCGGCTGGCGATCATGGATTCGGATGGCGCCAATCACCGGTTCATCACCACCGGCCAGGCGATGGCGCTGACCCCGCGCTATTCGCCAGATTACCGCTCGATCGTCTATCTCAGCTATCTCGATAATCAGCCGCGCATCTATATTTACGATATCGACGCCAATCATCAGCGGCTGCTGACCGCCACGCATAGCCCGACTTTCGCGCCGCGCTGGTCGCCCGATGGCAAATGGATCCTCTTTTCCAAGGCGCAGGCGGGCAATACCGACATTTTCCGCATCCCCGTCGCCGGCGGTTCCGCTACGCAGTTGACCGATACCCCCGGCATCAACATCGGCGGCAGCTATTCGCCCGACGGCAGGCATATCGTATTTGAAAGCGACCGCTCGGGCAGCCAGCAAGTCTATGTCATGGACGCTGACGGCACCAGCCAGCGCCGCATCAGCTTTTTTGGCGGACGCGCCGCGACTCCGGAATGGAGCCCGCGCGGCGACCTCATCGCCTTCACCCATATTGCCGGCAATCTGCGCGTCGCGGTGATGACGCCAGAGGGTGCCGGGATGCGCTATCTCACCGATAGCTGGCAGGATGAAGCGCCGACCTGGGCACCCAATGGCCGCATCGTTCAGTTTTTCCGCACCGACAAGGGCACCGGTCATACCGCGCTATGGCAAGTCGACCTGACTGGCCGCCACGAGCGTCGCCTGCCCACCCCGGTCGATGCCTCGGATCCCTCCTGGGGGCCGGTTCGGCCCTGATTGCGCGGGTCGCGCTGGCCTGCATCGGCCGATTGCGCTATGTTATTATTTGTAAAGGAGATCGCCATGGCTACCACTTCCCCCGGTGACGTAAATCGCGCGCGGCACACGTCCTCCGCACTGATTCTGACGATTGCTTGCGCTGCGCTGTCGGCTTGCGCTGGCCATGCGCCGCGTATCCTGCCGCCTGAGCCGGGACCGGCGGTCAGTACCTCGACAAACACCAGCGGCATGACCGAGACCCATGGACCGGTACCGGGCAGCCAGGGCGATTTCCAGGCCACGCTGATGGGTCACGACGTGATCTATTTCGATACCGATAAATATAATATCTCCAGCGAAGATTCATCGGCGCTGCAAAGCCAGGCGCAGTGGCTGATGCGCTATCCCGCCAAGCACGCCACGCTGGAGGGACACAGCGATGAACGCGGCACCCGCGATTACAATCTGGCGCTGGGCGAACGGCGGGCCAATGCCGCGAAAGTCTATTTGCAAAGCCTGGGCATTGACGGCGCGCGGCTGACCACAATCAGCTATGGCAAGGAACGCCCGGTCGCGCTGGGTTCCAACGAAGAAGCCTGGGCCAAGAACAGGCGTGCGGTCACGGTGGTGGTGAATTAACAGAGCTTCACCCTCCCCTGACGGGGAGGGGCTGCAGCAAGTTGAAGACACGTGTCCGGGAATTGCGCGAAGCTGGTTGGCACCCCTTGCGCAAGGTACCGTGCAGCGCCTATCTGACGGCATATGAGCCGTCCGCGCCGTAGTACTGATTGGGGTTTCCCGCGCTGGCGCGGCTATGGCAGCGGCAGCGAAGCTGCGCGCGTGCGCTTGTGCGACCGGGTCGGGTGCAGCGATCCGGGCAATTGCCCTGCACCCAAATCGCCAAACAGCACGGAACGCTGGTATTTCTGCCAGGCCCATGCCGCCGAATATAATTCCGGCTGGGACTATTTTGCCGGCCTGAGCGCCGAGGAAGCCACCGAGCGCGAGCGGGCCGAGACCCAGACCAGCGCGGGCTTTCGCGAATCGGCTTATTATGGCTGGGCGGGATCGGGAGATGGCACACGTAGCCGCGATGAAATGCGCGCGCTCGACCTGTTCGGCCTCGAAGGCGACGCGGAATTCGACGCGGTGCGCAAGGCCTGGCGGACCAAGGCCAAGGAAGTCCACCCCGACGTCAGGCCGGGCGATGCCGACGCAGCCAAAGCCTTTCAGGCGCTGCAACTGGCCTATGAAGTGCTGCGCGCCGCTGAAGAACGGCGGCAATGGAAGGGCGGGGTTTAGGTGGATTCCGGAACGGCAGGGTTTGCAAAGCCCACGCGGGATAGCGGACATTCCGACGAGAAAGAAGTTGTGGCATCAATGCGCCCAATTTTCGGCATTTAATGAGATCGCGCGCGTTCCGGTAAGCTACCATTGATCGCGCAAGGTTGTAGTCAGGGCGGGGGGACGACCGGTTACGGAGCCGTGGGCATGTTTGCTCGGGGCGGTGATTGTTCCGCGCTCGGCCAACGGACCGCGTAATAAACCACCCCCGAAGTGAGCGCGATCTCGATACCCCCGAAAACGACGAAGTGCTTTGGGCCGCCCCACATCGTAACCCCGATGATCAAAGTGTAGAGCGCGCCCGCCAGAATGTTCAGCGCCTGGTTTACTCGGGCCGAAAGCGCGACTGACAGGAAGATCATTAGCGATGGAATCGCCATCATCAGCGATACAGTCATGAGCACACCGTCGGTGGCGCGGCCAAGCGGTGGAATCAGGCCCCGATTCATCTTCGCGAGCAGGCCCGCCTCGAACAGGCCAAAATAGTCTGCATAGATGTAGCAGAACATGACCGACGCCCACAGCGCGCCAAGCTTGATCTTCGGACCGACATCTATGTTTTGAAGCAACGCTTTTCTCCTTAGCTCGTGGGACGCGCTCCGAAGGCAGCGAGGTACAATGCAAGGGAGCCCTCGCCGATCAGCGACACGAGCATGACTATGTCGGGAACCATTTTTGCCAAGGCCGGGGCTAATAACGTCAGTGACGCGTTTATCACGAACACTGCCCCGGCGAGCGCCATCAGCCAACCGATCGCCAGGGGCAGGTAATTCGACCTAAGAATCAGGCACCCGATCAGCAGGCAATAGGCACCGAAGAAGATTCCCGTAAGATTGTACGCTGCCCCATGCAGTTTCAGAACGGCATACGCGACCGACGCATCCTGAAGTGGAAGCATAAGCATCGCGGTGGCCGCTGCAAGCAGCGCAAGTCCGAGCATGCTAAACAGCGCTGCAATCAGCGAGAGGCTCGCGCTTACTGGTTTAAACAAGCGATACAGCAGTGCCGTGACAATCACATATGCAATGATCATCACGCAATCTGCGGCCACGCCCCACCGGTATAAACCAACGCTCTCCTGCAAATGGGCAGCAGTCCGAGCCGGATCGTTTGTGACTAGAATTGAGCCGCGCGAATAAGCTTCAGCGAAAAGCCCGGCCGCGATCGTGATGATATAGGCTAGCCCGGCCAGCCGTGTGCTTGATCGCCAAGTCGGACTCAAAGCTTCTGGGGTCTGCAAGAAAGCCTCGCGCAACTATATTCTAATGTATTAACACGTCCGTTTTTTGCATGCAACGACTTGTCCGCACGGCGAGGACCTTTGAAATGGCCTGGCCGACTGGCTGCTTACGCCCGTCTGCAGCTTCGGTGTTATTTCGCCTGATCGGACCATGAGAGAGTGCGAGAGGAACCAATCGTCAATGTCCGTTTTTGGGACTTTTCATCCGAAACCCGTCCGGCTGAATACGGCCATTTTCAGCCGTCGAGTAACAGCTGAATGAATGACGGCTTTCAAGCTCTTTAAACTGCACCATCAGCGACTGAAAAGTTGTCGGAAGTTGCCATCGGCTGCACATCGACCCTCGCGCGCATCCCACCAAAGCAAAGGGCGCAGCCCAAGCCGCGCCCCTCATTCCTTCGGACTGAGCCAGCGCCTACTTCGGCGACAGCACCATCAGCATCTGGCGGCCTTCCATGCGCGGCCACGCTTCGACCTTGGCGACTTCGGCGATATCGTCCTGCACCCGCTTCAGCAGGTTCATGCCCAATTGCTGGTGCGACAACTCGCGCCCGCGAAAACGCAGCGTGATCTTCACCTTGTCGCCATCGTCGATAAATCGCGCCACGTTCTTCATTTTCGTGTCGTAATCGTGGTCGTCGATATTGGGACGCATCTTGATCTCCTTGATCTCCTGCGTCTTTTGCGACTTGCGGGCGGCGTTGGCTTTTTTCTGCGCTTCGTAGCGATATTTGCCGACGTCGAGGAATTTGCATACCGGGGGATCGGCGTTGGGGGAAACTTCAACCAGGTCCAGGCCGACGCCATTGGCCTGTTCAATGGCCTCACGCGTGTACATCACGCCCAGATTCTCGCCGTTTTCGTCGATGACACGGACTTTGGGAACGACGATCAGTTCATTGAAGCGGGGCCCGCTTTTGACGGGGGGCGCCAACATGCGCCGGGGTGGGGGGGCTATAGTGCGATCTCCTGTCGACAATTACAAAGCAGGGTCATTAGATCGAATCATGCGGCTTGGGAACGCTGAAAAATCAGGCCCCGATTATTGCTTTCGCGGACCAATACTGCCCTGGTTAAACCTGGCCCTTCACCGCTTGATTCTGCCAAAGTGGGAATTGCAGCAGGCGATTACCAGCACTGACCAGCGCATGAATCGCCCGCGCGGGCTGAAGCGCGGCAAGAATGGCCGGGTCATCGGCACGCAGCCCCCCGGTTAAGGCGCCGAATGCAGGCAGGATCAGGCGGGTTTCGCTGGCGACCGCGCATGGCCGGGCGATGCGGCGACCCCGTGCGCTGATCGCCAGCTTGGGGTGAAAATGCCCCGATAATTCCGGTGCCCGCTCGCCGACGCGGGCTTGGTGGCGCAGTTTTATTTCGCCCACAGTGCATTCCTGCGCCAGCGTGCCGCCGATTTCTCCGGCCAGTTCCGCGTCATGATTGCCAGTAATCCACAGCCAGTCGGTCGCGCGGGTCAGCGCGGCGAGCATCCCTGCAGCATGCGGTTCCATCCGCGCCGGGCCGGCGGCGTCATGGAAATTATCGCCCAGGCAATACACCCGTCGGGCACCACAGGCCCGAATCGCCAGCGCGATCCGTTCGAGCGTGGCGCGGCTGTCGTAAGGCGGCAGCATCTGGCCCCGCATCGCGTAATAACTGGCCTTTTCCAGGTGCAGATCGGCGACCACCAGCGCCTGTTCGCGTGGCCAATACAGCGCGCGGCCATCGATCAACTGCCATTCCTCGCCGGCAAACGGCAGTGGTGCGAACGAAACGGGAACCATGGCTTTCCCTTGCGGCAGTCCCAACGATTTGGCAAGCGACCGCGATGACCGCTGACACGCTCGCCCTCGACTGGAGCCCCTATGCCGCCAAAGCGCGCAACTGGTTTGAAAGCCTGCGCGATGCGATCTGCGCCGAGTTCGAAGCGATCGAGCGCGAGGCGGGCAGCGCTGCCGTGTTTGATTATCAGCCGTGGCAGCGCGCGGCGGTCGAAGGCGGGGGCGCAGATGAAACCGGCGGCGGCACGCGCGGGGTGATGAAGGGCAGAATATTCGAGAAAGTCGGCGTCAATGTCTCGACCGTGGTTGGCGCGCTGCCCGGTGATTTTGCCGACTCGGTCCACGGCGCGTCGCGGGGTCAGAACGCCTTTTCCGCCACCGGCATCAGCCTGGTCGCGCATATGGCCAACCCGCACGTTCCGGCGGTGCATATGAACACCCGGTTCCTCACCACCACCAAGGCGTGGTTCGGCGGTGGGGCCGATCTCAATCCGCCGCTGCCTTACGAGGCAGACACGCGCGATTTTCATGGCGCGCTCCAGACCGCCTGCGATGCCCACGGCGCCAGCTATTACGAACGTTACAAGGCATGGGCCGACGACTATTTTTACATCCCCCACCGGCAGGTGCATCGCGGCGTCGGCGGGATTTTTTACGATCATCTCGAATGTCCCGACACGGCGGCGTGGGAAGCCAACTTCGCGTTCACACAATCCGTCGGGCAGGCGTTCCTGACAATTTTCCCGCAGCTCGTGCGGCGGCGCATGGCCCAGTCGTTCACGGCGGACGACAAGCGGCAACAGCTTGAATGGCGCGGGCGTTATGCCGAATTCAACCTGGTCTATGACCGGGGGACGCTGTTCGGGCTGAAGACCGGCGGCACCATCGACGCCATCCTGATGAGCCTGCCGCCCGAGGCGGTGTGGACTTAGGCCGACAAAGTTCCTTCCCGCGCCGGGGAGGGTCAGGCGCGCGCAGATTATTCGCGTCACGATGGTATTAAACGCCTTTCCCCTTGCCCTTGGGGTGCGCTTCGCCCCATCTAGGACGATATGCTCCGTCAATATGAACTCGTCGAAAGGGTAAAGGCCTACGATCCGACTGCGGACGAGGCACTACTGAACCGCGCGTATGTGTACACCGTGCAGCGTCACGGCGCGCAAAAACGGGCGAGCGGCGACCCCTATTTCAGCCATCCGATCGAGGTCGCCGGGCTGATGACCGAGCTGAAGCTCGATCAGGCGACGATTATCACCGCGCTGCTTCACGATACCGTGGAGGATACGCTTGCCACCATCGAGGAGGTTGAAAAGCTGTTCGGGCCGGAAATCGCCCGGCTGGTCGATGGCGTCACCAAGCTGTCCAAAATCGAAACGCTGACCGAAAACGAGCGCGCGGCGGAAAACCTGCGCAAATTCCTGCTGGCGATGAGCGAGGATATCCGCGTGCTGCTGGTCAAGCTGGCCGACCGGCTGCACAATATGCGCACGCTCCATTACATCAAGAGCGCGGACAAGCGGCGGCGGATCGCGCGCGAAACCATGGAAATCTATGCGCCGCTGGCCGAACGCGTGGGCATGTACGAATATCTGCGCGAAATGCAGCTGCTGGCGTTCGAGCAGCTCGAGCCCGAGGCTTACGCCACGATCACCGGACGGCTGGCGCAAATTCGCAGCCTGGAAGGCGGGCAGGTCGATGCCATCGCGCTGGCGATCAAGCAGGTGCTGGCCGAGGCCGGGTTGAAGGTCGAGGTGTGGGGGCGCGAAAAACACCCGTATTCGATCTGGAAGAAAATGGCCGAACGGCATTTCAGTTTCGAACAGATCACCGACATCATGGCGTTCCGTGTGCTGACCGACGATGTCGACGCCTGCTATCAGGCGATTGGCGTGCTGCACCGCGAATGGCAGATGATTCCGGGCCGTTTCAAGGATTACATCTCGACGCCCAAATCCAACGGCTATCGCTCGCTGCACACCGCGCTGATCTATGAAAATTCGATGCGGATGGAGGTGCAGATCCGTACCCGCGAGATGCACCGGACCAACGAATTCGGCCTTGCCGCGCATTGGGCCTATAAACAGGGTGGGGTACGGCCCGACGGCCAGGTTGGCTGGGTGCGCGACCTGATCGAGATCGTCGATGCCAGCGGCGATGCCGAGGAGATGCTCGAGCATACCAAGATGGCGATTTATCAGGATCGCATCTTTGCCTTCACCCCCAAGGGCGCGCTGCATCAATTGCCCAAGGGCTCGACCTCGATTGACCTGGCCTATGACGTCCATACCGACCTTGGCAATCTGGCGGTCGGGGCCAAGATCAATGGCCGCCACATGCCGCTGCGCACGCCGCTGGCCAACGGCGATGTCGTGGAGATCATCAAGAGCCGCAAGTCCGAGCCGCAACTGTCGTGGATGAGCTTTGTTGTCACCGGCAAGGCGCGCGCCGCGATCCGCCGGGCGGTGCGCCAGAACGAAAAAGCCGAGATCGCCGCGATCGGCCGCAAGCTGTTCGATGAAATCGTCGAGCGGCTGCCCGCCAAGATCGGCAAGAAGGCGATCGGCGACGCGGTGAAGCGGCTGGGTTTTGCCAATTCGGACGAATTGATGGTGGCGATCGGTTCGGCCAAGCTGGAGGATCGCGAGGTCATGGAAGCGCTGGTGCCCGGCAGCGCCAAGGGCATGACCGCGCCGGTGGAATGGCCCAAGCAAGGCAGCGCGATTTCGATCAAGGGGCTGACCGTTGGGGCAGCGTTCAAGCTGGCGCAATGTTGCCACCCGGTACCGGGCGACCGTATCATCGGCCTGCGCCAGCGCGGCGTCGGCGTGGAGGTGCATGCCATAGACTGCATGACGCTGGCCAGCGGCGTCGACGATTTTTGGCTCGATCTGTCGTGGGGAGAAAGCAATACCGGCGCGGTCGGTTGCCTGCGCTGCGTGCTGTACAATCGCCCCGGCACGCTGGCCGAAGTGACCGGAATTTTTGCCCGGAACCACGCCAACATTGTCTATCTCGAAATGAGCCAGCGCGACGACATGTTCGGCACCTATGATGTCGAACTCGAAGTTCTGGACCTGGCGCATCTGACGCGGATCGTCAGTTCATTGCGGGCAAGCGAGGCAGTGGCGCAGGCGGACCGCAATTGATACAAGCCGTGAATGACGAATTGTAACCTGCGGACAGCTTCCTGTGGCCTGTCGGAATATTGAAAGGCTTACCATGCGTGCTCGCTTCATTCTGACTGCTTCGACGCTGGTGATGGCGTCGATGGCGCCCGCTGCTGCTGCCCCGGATATGACTCCGACGCAAAGCGCGCCTGCAACCGCCGGGCCATTCGCACAGCCATCAATTCTGCCGTTCGAGGCGCCCGACTTCGCGCATATCAAGGACAGCGATTATCAGCCCGCCATCGAGCAGGGCATCGCCATACAGAAGGCCGAGACCGAGGCCATCGCCAATAATCCCGATGCGCCGACCTTCGCCAATACCATCGAGGCAATGGAGCGCGCGGGCCAGATGCTCGACCGTGCCGACAAGGTCTTTGCTGCGGTGGTATCGGCCAACACCAACGATATGCTGGACAAGGCCGACAGCGCGACCAGCCCCCAGCTGGCCGCGCTGAACGATGCGATCCTGCTCAATCCAAAGCTGTTCGCGAGGGTCAAGGCGCTGCACGACAATGAGGCGAAGCTGGGCCTCGCGCCCGACCAAAGGATGCTGCTCGACATCACCTTCGCGCGCTTCACCCATGAAGGCGCGTTGCTGGCGCCCGCGGACAAGGAGAAACTGAAAGCGATCAACGAGCGGATATCCACGCTCCAGACCGATTTTTCCCAGAAACTGACCGCCGCGACCAAGGATGGCGCGCTGGTGGTGAAGGATGCAGCCGCGCTGCGGGGCCTGTCGCCCGCGGCGCTTGCCGATGCGGCCAGCGCCGCCAGTCAGCGCAAACTGGCGCCGGGCAATCACGTCATCCCCATGCAGAACACCACGTTGCAGCCGGCGATGAGCGATCTGGCCGACCGGGCTACGCGTCAGGCGCTGTTCGATGCCAGTTGGTCTCGCGCCGAGAAAGGCGATGCTCACGACACCCGGGCCGATGTCGCGGAACTGGCGCTGCTGCGGGCGCAGAAGGCGGCGCTGCTCGGCTATCGCGATTATGCCAGCTATGTATTGTATGACCAGATGGCAAAGACGCCCGATGCAGCGATGGCCTTCATGAAGGGGCTGGTGCCCGCGCTTGCCGCCGAGCAGCACCGCGAGGCCGCCGAGATCAACGCGGAAATCGCCAGCCAGAAAAACAATTTTACAGTGCGACCATGGGATTGGGATCGTTACGCCAACGTGGTCCGCACCCAGCGGCTGGCCTATGACGAAGCTGTGGTGAAGCCCTATTTCGAGATTCACCGCGTGCTCGAAGATGGCGTGTTTTATGCGGCCAACCAGCTTTACGGCCTGACCTTCAAGAAGCGCGACGACATCCCCGTCTATCAACCCGATGTAACCACTTACACCGTGTATGATGCCGACGGGAAGGAACTGGCGCTGTTCTACTTCGACCCGTGGAAGCGCGACAATAAGCAGGGCGGGGCCTGGATGGAAAATCTCGTGGGCCAGTCAACGCTGCTCGGGCAGAAGCCGGTCATTTACAACGTCGAGAATTTCTCGAAGCCGGCAGCGGGTCAGCCAGCGCTGATCGCCTTCGAAGATGTCACCACCATGTTTCATGAATTTGGCCATGCGCTGCACGGGATGCTGTCGAACCAGCGCTACCTGTCGATTTCGGGCACCAGCACGGCTCGTGATTTCGTCGAATTTCCCAGCCAGTTCAACGAGAATTGGGCGACCGATCCCAAAGTGCTGGCCCATTACGCCTACCATTGGCAGACCGGCGCGCCGATGCCGCAGGCACTGGCCGACAAGCTGCGGCAGGTGCGCGGTTTCCGTCAGGGCTATGCGCTGGGTGAAGCCACGAGCGCGGCCATGCTCGATATGGCGTGGCATGAACTGCCGGCGAGCGCGGGCAAGCAGGATGTCGGCACCGTCGAGGCCAAGGCGCTGGCCGAAACCGGGCTCGACGTCAGCGACGTGCCGCCACGCTATCGCTCCAGCTATTTTCGCCACATCTGGGCCAATGGCTACGCGGCGGGGTATTACGCTTACGGCTGGACCGAGATGCTAGACCACGACGCCTTTGCCTGGTTCACCGCCCACGGCGGCCTGACCCGCGTCAACGGGCAACGGTTTCGCGAGATGGTGCTGTCAAAGGGTCATAGCGAAGATTACGCCGCGATGTTCCGCGCCTTCACCGGGCACGATCCCAGCGTCGGGCCGATGTTGAAGGCGCGGGGCCTGGCGAAGTAGGCGGGTTAGGAGCATCGTGCCCTAACCCAGCATCCTCTCGTATTCCGCGACGATCTCGGCCAGGATTGCCAGCGCCAGCACCGATGGCGTGCGTGCCCCGGCAAATAGTCCGATCGGGCTGCGCAGCCGGATGCGGTCGGCAGTTTCGAGGCCAGCTTCGGCCAGCATCGCCTGGCGAAGCTCGCGGGCGGTGTGGCCACCTTGCGCGCCAACGTAAAACGCCGGGGTAGCCAGCGCCCAGGGCAGGATGGTCCGTTCCCACTCGTGATCGTGAAACAACACCGCGATCGCGGTCCAGCTATCGACCGCAACCACTGGCGGCTGGCCCAGTGACAGCGGCACTTCCGCGCTGTCGCCGGCAGGTGCAGCGATCGTCACAGCCACGCCTTGCGCCGCCGCCAGTCGGGCCAGCGCGGCGATTTCGGGACCGGTGCCCATGATGACAAGCCGCAATTTGGGCAGATAGCGCCGGGTAAACACGCCGCGCGGGTCGCCAATCGCCAGTGTTGCCGGCGTCCGCGCGGTCAGCGCGGCGGTTGCGGCGGCAAGGCAGGGTCGATCCGGGGCCGGATCGACCAGTACATCGATGCCGCTGCCGCAGGGCAGGCGCACGTCGAGAAAGCGCGAGCCTTGGCCGAAACGGAGCAGCGTTGGCCCAGTGCCATTGTCCGCGGCGGTCCGCGCTTCCTGCGCCAACGCGCGTTCCAGACAGCCGTCGGCCAGAGAACCGCGCGTGGTGCCGTCGGGCAGCACAGCAAGCTGCGCCCCCAGCCGGCGCGACCAACTGCCGTCGATGCCCGTAACGGTACACAGTGCTCCGCCGTGCGCAGCCGCGAACAGCGCGGCGCTGTCATCATCCCAAGGCGTGTCCGGCAACAAACTCTCCTGTAGGAGCCAGATAAAGCGCGGAAAATCCGGGCAGTCGGTTGATATCAGCATCGTTCACCGAAAGCACGATTTCACCCGCCGCCTCGGGGCAGGGGATCGCGTCAGGCCCCAGATTGAACAGGCAGGCGATGCGCTGCGAACCGCTGACCCGCTCGAACTGCAGCAGCATGCCCGT
>JAYUBN010000014.1:0-8839 GCA_043740855.1 Sphingomonadales bacterium
CTCGGGCTTTTCCAAAAATTGACCCCCGGGCGGTTGGAGTGCGCGGGTTTGGCGCGGCGATAACCAGTTGCCACTCGACGGCGGGCCGGCTCAGGGCTATTCATTTCGGCCAGGCAGCTAGAGAGAAGCGCGCGAACCATGGATGCACTGGTTTCTACCGACTGGCTGGCCAACGAAATGGGGGCCTGCGATTTGCGCATCGTTGATGCCTCGTACCACCTTGCGGATGCTGGGCGAAACGCTGGCGCCGAATACGAGGCCGGGCACATTCCGGGCGCCGTATTCATGGATCTGGCGGCGCTGGTGGATACGGGCAGCGCCATCGAAAATACCATTCCTCCCGCCGCCACCTTCGCCAGCCGCATGCAGGGGCTGGGCCTGGGCGATGGCAGCCGGATCGTCCTCTATGACGACAGCGCGATCAAGACCTCGGCACGGGCGTGGTTTTTGTTGCAGATGTTCGGCGCGCATAATGTCGCCATCCTGGATGGCGGACTGGCCAAATGGCGCAGCGAAGGCCGCAGCCTGCAATCGGGCCAAACTATTCTGCGCGAGCGCCATTTTACGGTCTGGCAGAACGACGGCGTCCTGCGCAACAAGGGACAGATGCTGGCCAATCTATCCAGCGGGAACGAACAGATGATCGACGCCCGCAGCCCGGCCCGTTTCAGTGGCGATCAGCCCGATCCCCGGCCTTGGATCGGCCAAGGCCACATCCCCGGCGCGCTCAACATGCATTACGCCGGCCTGTTCAACCCCGATGGCACATACAAGGGCAGGACGGGCCTGCGCACAGCCTTTATGGCAGCGGGGCTTGATCTCACGGCTCCGGTGGTGACCAGTTGCGGCAGCGGTATCACGGCCTGCGTATTAATCTTTGGCCTGTATCTTCTGGGCAAGCGCGATGTCGCGCTTTATGATGGCAGCTGGTCTGAGTGGGGCGCCGATTCCGCAATGCCAAAAGCCAGCGGAGCAGCCGTTCCCGCCTGAGTCATGATTAAATTGCCCGATTATCAGAATCCGTCCGAGCCAGCCAAACGCCCCGATACCCGGCTCGATTCGCGGCCCGATACGCGAATAGTCATGGCCGGGCGGCGCGACGAATGGACCGGCACGCCGGCCGCGCCGGGCGCAGTGGTCAATCCGGCGGTGTGGCGCGCCAGCACGCACCTCTATCCCGACATGGCAAGCCTGCGCGCAAGTCACGCCAACGCCGACGGCGAATTTTATTACGGCAGGCGCGGCGGTCCCACACAATGGGCGCTGGCCGAGGCGCTGACCGAGCTGGAGCCGGGCGCGGCAGGGACGATGCTCTATCCCTCCGGGGTTACGGCGATTGCCGGCGCGCTGCTGACGGTGCTGCGGCCCGGCGACGTACTGATGATGACCGACCATGCCTACGAGCCGAGCCGAGCCATGGCCCGGGGTCTGCTCAAGGATTTTGGTGTGGAAACACGCTGGTTCGACCCGATGGACGTGCCTGCGTTCGCGGCGGCAATCTGCGAGCGCAGCCGCGCGGTGCTGCTTGAGACGCCGGGTAGCCTGACGATGGAAGTGGCGGACGTGCCCGCGCTTTGCGCCATGGCGCGGGCACGCGGGCTAGTGTCGCTACTGGATAACACCTGGGCTGGCCCGCTTGGTTTTCCGGCTCTGGCGCGCGGCGCCGATATCAGCCTGATGAGCCTGACCAAGCATGTCGGCGGCCACAGCGACCTGATGTTGGGCAGTGCCAGCGCCGGCGAACATTGGTACGCGGCGCTGCGGCGGCGCGCGCAAGGGTTGGGACTGGTGGTGTCGCCCGACGATGCCTCGCTGGCGCTGCGCGGCTTGCGCAGCATGGCGGTGCGACTGGAGCGCGAGACCGCCAGCGCGCTGGCAATTGCCCAATGGCTGGAAGCGCGTCCCGAAGTTGCCCGCGTGCTATGCCCGATGCTGCCCGGCTCGCCCGGCCACGCCCATTGGCTTCGCGATTTCAGCGGCGGCTGCGGCTTGTTCAGCTTTGTCTTGCGTGGCGGGACTTGCGCGAAGCGCGACGGTTTCATCGACGCGCTGGACTTGTTCGGCATCGGCTATAGCTGGGGCGGCTTTGAAAGCCTGGCCACCCCAGTCGATCCCGCGCCGCTGCGCACCGCCTCGGCGTGGCCCCTGCCGGATATGGACAGCTCGGACCGGTTTGGCGTGCGCATGTCGATCGGGCTGGAAAACCCGGCTGACCTCATTGCCGACATCGAGCGTGCCTTGGGCAGAATGGAGAATGCCTAAGAGTCGGCGCCTATTCGATGAATTTTGAACCCGAATGCCCGGCACCAATCTCTTTGAAAGCTCGCGGCAGCGGATGGGCAAGCCCGTAATGGACCTGCCAATCGGCCCCAAAGCGAAGCCCGACGCTGCGGGTAAACGCAAAACCTTCAAGCGGAACCATAACGATGCCCGGACCGCCCAGCGACTGCGGCGCGATGGTCATGCCGAGTCTTGCCCGAACCATGGCCATCACCCGGTCATCATTGCCGGAGCGCATGCTAAAACGCGGTCGCGCGCCTTTTTCGGTGAAGAACCGGCTCGTTATCGCCAAAAGCTCGCATGACCTGCGCGGGATCATGGCTTCTCCTGCCACATCCGCAACCGTGAGTGATGCTGCGCCGGCCAGCGAATGGCTATCCGCTATCGCCAGGCGGTAATCTTCGGCAAACAAAAGCTGATCGACAAAATCGGCATGATCATCCTTGAGAATGGTTACCGCAAGATCGATCCCGCCGTTGGCAAGCGCGATCGCCAGTTCGCGCTCGCCCCCTTCGACCAGTTCGAGCGGCTCATCGCCCGCAAAGGACGCTATGGATTGTGCCAGCAAACTGGTTGGGTAACTGTGCAGCACGCCAAGCCTGATCGGTCGCACCGGGGCAGGCACGCTGGCCACGCCGCGTTCGGCCAGCCTGAAATCCCGTTCGATGCCTCGCGCGTAGGGCAGGAAACGATTGCCTGCGTCGGTCAATCGGATGCGGCGCTTTTCACGGATAAACAGCATCGTCCCCAGCTGCCGTTCCAATTCGGCAATACCCATGGACAGGCTTGGCTGGGTGAGGTTTATGCGGTCGGCCGCCTTGGTAAAATTACCGGCATCCACCACTGCGAGGAACTGGCGGAGCTGGGTGCGACTTATCATTGGATTATCTTATCCATAAATTCGATTTATTCCAATTTTCTTATCGTTTGCGGTTGCGGTAACAGATGCGCATCAGCGGGAGATACTGACATGACCGGACCTGCCCTGGATTTTGCGCTTGGCGATAGTGCCGACATGATCCGCATGACAACAGAACGCTTTGCCCGCGAGAAAATCGCGCCGCTGGCGGTCCGGATCGATGCGGAGGACTGGTTCCCGCGCGATGAGCTGTGGCGAGCGATGGGCGATCTTGGCCTGCACGGTATTACGGCGGATGAAGAGTTCGGCGGCCTTGGCCTGGGTTACCTCGAACATGTTATTGCCTGCGAGGAGGTCAGCCGTGCCTCCGGCTCGATCGGCCTCAGCTATGGCGCGCATTCCAACTTGTGCATCAACCAGATCTCGCGCTGGGGCTCGCCCGAGCAAAAGGCGAAATATCTGCCGAAACTGATCTCTGGCGAGCACGTCGGCAGTCTCGCCATGTCGGAAGCGGGTGCCGGTTCAGACGTCGTATCGATGAAGTTGCGGGCCGACCGCGTTGATGGTGGCTGGCGGCTGAACGGAACTAAGTTCTGGATTACCAATGCCGCCTATGCCGATACGCTGGTTGTCTATGCCCGCAGTGACGCGGGCGCGGGATCGCGCGGCCTCAGTACCTTCTTGATCGAAAAGGACATGCCCGGCTTTGCCATAGGTCAAAAGATCGATAAGATGGGCATGCGCGGATCGCCCACGGCGGAGCTGGTGTTCGATGACTGCTTCGTTGCCGATGAACAATTGATGGGGTCGGTTGGCGGCGGCGTGGGCATATTGATGTCGGGCCTCGATTACGAGCGCGTGGTGCTGTCAGGCATTCAGTTGGGGATCATGCAGGCCTGCCTCGACGTGGTCCTGCCCTTCGTGCGCGACCGCAAACAATTTGGCGCGGCGATCGGCACCTTCCAGCTGATGCAGGCCAAAGTCGCCGACATGTATGTCGCGCTCAATTCGGCGCGGGCCTATGTCTATACGGTAGCCAAAGCGTGCGATGCCGGTAACACGACACGCTTTGACGCGGCCGGCGCGATCCTGCTGGCGTCCGAAAATGCGGTGAAGGTAGCGCTTGAAGCGGTGCAGGCGCTGGGCGGCGCCGGTTACACCAAGGACTGGCCGGTCGAACGCTATTTGCGCGATGCAAAATTGCTCGATATCGGCGCTGGCACCAATGAAATTCGCCGGATGCTGATCGGGCGTGAATTGTTTGGTGCCGTATGAGCGCGCCGGTATTGACCACCACGCTTGTTACCGAATCGCCCGAGGCGCTTACGCGGGGCACGCATAACCGGGCGCTGGCGACAGAATTGCGGGCGCGGGTGGCGCAGGCGGGGTTGGGCGGCGGTGTAAAATCGCGGGAACGGCACACCTCGCGTGGCAAGCTGTTGCCAAGGGAGCGCGTCGAGCGCCTGCTCGATGCGGGGTCTCCGTTTCTGGAACTGGGGCAGCTGGCAGCCAATGGCCTGTATGGGGACGAAATTCCCGGCGCCGGGCTGATCACTGGGATTGGCCGGGTCTCCGGTCGGCAGGTGATGATCGTCTGCAATGATGCCACCGTCAAAGGCGGCACCTATTATCCGCTGACAGTAAAGAAGCACCTGCGCGCGCAAGAGATTGCCGAGGCCAATTGTCTGCCATGCATCTATCTGGTCGATTCGGGCGGGGCCAACCTGCCGCATCAGGCCGAAGTGTTTCCCGACCGCGATCATTTCGGACGAATCTTCTACAATCAGGCGCAGATGAGCGCCAAGGGCATCGCCCAGATCGCCTGCGTCATGGGCAGTTGTACCGCCGGGGGCGCTTATGTGCCGGCAATGTCCGACGAAACCATCATTGTGAAGAACCAGGGCACGATCTTTCTGGCCGGGCCGCCGCTGGTGCAGGCAGCAACGGGCGAAGTCATCACCGCCGAGGATCTGGGCGGCGGCGAGTTGCATACGCGCAAGTCGGGCGTGGCCGATCATCTCGCCGACAATGACGAGCATGCGCTGACCATCGTCCGCGATATCGTCAGCCACCTCGGCCCCGTCCATTCGCATGGCTTGCCGCTGCAAGCGCCGCGCGCGCCCAAATATTCGGCGGACGATCTGTACAGCGTGGTCCCGGACGATGTTCGCGCGCCTTACGATGTCCATGAGGTGATCGCGCGACTGGTCGATGCCAGCGAATTTCATGAATTCAAAGCTTTGTATGGCGCCACGCTGGTCTGCGGCTTCGCGCATATCTGGGGGATGCCAGTGGCGATCCTGGCGAATAACGGCGTATTGTTTTCGGAAAGTGCGCAAAAAGGCGCGCATTTCATCGAACTGGCCTGCCAGCGCAAAATTCCGCTGCTGTTCCTGCAGAACATCAGCGGCTTCATGGTCGGCGGGAAATACGAGGCGGAAGGCATCGCCAAGCATGGCGCCAAGCTGGTAACGGCGGTGGCGACAGCGACGGTGCCCAAGCTGACCGTGATCATCGGCGGCAGTTTCGGCGCGGGCAATTACGGCATGTGCGGTAGAGCCTATGACCCGCGTTTCCTGTTCACCTGGCCCAATGCGCGAATCTCAGTAATGGGCGGCGAACAAGCCGCCAGCGTGCTCGCCACGGTTCACCGCGACGCGGCGACATGGACTGCGGAAGAGGCCGAAGCCTTCAAGGCGCCGGTACGCCAGAAATACGAGCACGAAGGCAACCCTTACTACGCCACCGCGCGGCTGTGGGACGACGGCGTGATCGACCCCGCCCAGACGCGCGACGTACTGGGCCTGGCGCTGGCGGCGGTGCTGGAAGCACCGATCCCGGATCGGCCGGCGTTCGGCGTGTTCCGGATGTGAGCAGGCGCGCGCCCTCATTCCTGCCCCACCAAGGAAAGGGCGCCATCCCGAGGATGGCAGAGGGGCACAGCCCGCAATGCATAACTGCGCCCAACCCGCTATCTGCAAACCGCCACAATCCACGCCAGCGCCTTAGGCAAAACGCTCCGCACCACTTTGGCCGAAATCCGCACCAGAGCAGCGCATTGCGCCCACCGAAAGCCCTCGGGCAGGGTTATTTCACTGCGCAGTTGGCGCACACATCTTACCAACGCCTGTGCTTCCCTGCCGACGCCTTTGCCCCGCCACCATTTGCGGTGGTTCCCCTCCCTGGTTCGGAGCGGAATAGAAAGAAATCATGATCCACTCCCTGCTCATTGCCAATCGCGGCGAAATCGCTTGCCGCATTATCCGTACGGCCCGCCGGCTCGGCATCCGCACCATCGCGGTTTACTCGGATGCCGATGCGCAGGCATTGCATGTCCGGCAGGCGGACGACGCGGTGCATATCGGGCCGTCGCCAGCGCGCGAGAGCTATCTCGTTGGTGAGCGGATCATTGCAGCTGCCAAGCAGACCGGCGCGGAGGCCATCCATCCCGGCTATGGCTTTCTTTCGGAGAACGCTGAATTTGCGCAGTCCGTGCTCGATGCCGGGCTGGTCTGGGTGGGGCCACCCCCAGCCTCGATCACCGCGATGGGCCTCAAGGACGCTGCAAAAAAACTGATGGCGGCAGCGGGCGTGCCCGTCACACCCGGCTACATGGGCGAAAACCAGGCGCCCGATCACCTTGCCGGGGAGGCTGGCAAAATCGGCTATCCGGTGTTGATCAAGGCGGTCGCGGGCGGCGGCGGCAAGGGCATGCGGCTGGTCGAAACTCCGGAGGATTTCATCGACGCGCTCGCCTCTTGCCAACGCGAGGCAGCGGCCAGTTTTGGCAATGCCCATGTCCTGATCGAGAAATACATCCAGCGCCCGCGCCATATCGAGGTGCAGGTGTTTGGCGATAGCCATGGCAACATCGTCCATCTGTTCGAGCGCGATTGCTCGCTGCAACGCCGCCACCAGAAGGTGATCGAGGAAGCCCCCGCGCCCGGCATGGACGTCGATACACGCGCTGCACTGTGCGCAGCGGCGGTGCAGGCGGCCAAGGCGGTGGACTACGTCGGCGCGGGGACCATCGAGTTCATCGCCGATGCCAGTGAATGCCTGCGCGCCGACCGCATCTGGTTCATGGAAATGAACACCCGGCTGCAGGTCGAGCATCCTGTCACCGAAGAAATCACCGGCGTCGATCTGGTCGAATGGCAATTGCGGATCGCCAGCGGCGAGGCACTGCCAAAGACGCAGGACCAGCTTGCAATCAACGGCTGGGCAATGGAAGCGCGGCTTTATGCCGAAGACCCGGCCAAGGGCTTTCTGCCCAGCATCGGCAAGCTGGAACTGCTGCAATTCGGGCAGGCTGACGGTGGGCGGATCGACACTGGCGTGTATCGTGATGGCGAGGTTTCACCGTTTTACGATCCGATGATCGCCAAGGTGATCGCGCATGGTGCGACCCGCGATCAGGCCCGCGAACGGCTGGCGGCGATGCTGGCAGACAGCGCAGTCTGGCCGGTGAAGACTAACGCCTCGTTCCTGGTCAAGGCGCTGGCGCATCCCGCCTTTGTTGCCGGCGATGTCGATACCGGGCTGATCGGGCGCGATGGCGAGGCGATGGCCGAGCCGCCCGTTCCCTCGGCGGCAATGTTGAGCCAGGCGGCGCAGCGCCTGACGTGGCACGTCGATCAACGGGGTTTCAGACTGAACGGCGTACAAAGGCGCACTGCGCCCTTCCTGCTCGATGGGCATGCCGTGGAAATTGAGCTGATCGGGCCGGGCAGCCTCCATCCCGAGGCCGCCGTGCTGGTGACAGAGGCTGGGCAGGCGTGGCAATTGACCCGCTGGCGCCAGATCGCCGCGCATGACGGCGCAGCGGGCGATGGCGCGATTCTTTCGCCGATGCCGGGCCGGATCATCGCCGTCGAAGTCGAGCAGGGTCAAACGGTGACGCGCGGCCAGAAACTGCTGACGCTGGAGGCGATGAAAATGGAACACACCCTGATCGCCCCCTTCGATGGGGTGGTCGCTGAATTATCAGCCGTCGCTGGCGCGCAAGTACAAGTCGAAGCGCTACTAGCGCGTATCGTCGCCAGCGAAGAACCGGAGAGTAAATAACAGCGAGCCGACCGCGGCGTGCGCAATAGACCGGGCAGCGACATCTGTGATCCAGGTGCCCGGGCTAGAGTCTTCCCGGATCAAGAAGCGAAACGATCAGACCGCTTCCAGCGCCTGCCGGGCGAGCGCCGCCACTTTGGGGAATGCCTCCGCTCTGCTTCGAGCCTGGGCAGACGAAGCGCTGCCGCGTAGCGCGCGTCCTTTGATGCCATGGAAAATGGCAGCGAGCCGGAACAGGTTAAAGGCAATGTAAAAGTTCCAGTTGGCGATCCCCGGCCGACCAGTATTCCGGCAATAAGCGTCGATATAGGCCGACTCCTCAGGCAGCCCCAGCGCCACCGGATCGGCACCGCCGAGCCCGGCTACGATATCGGGGGGCACCCGGTACATCAGCGCGTGATAGGCAAAATCGCTGAGTGGATTGCCTAAAGTTGACAATTCCCAGTCGAGAATCGCCAGCACTTCCGGGCGCTCGGGATGAAATATCAAATTGTCACAGCGAAAATCGCCGTGGATGATCGTGGTCTCGTCATTGGTCGGGATCGCCGTGGGCAACCGCGCAATCAGCGCGTCCATGTCAGCGTCGCGCCCAGCCACCTCATCAGCTTGATATTGCTGGGTCCAGCGCCCGAT
>JAYUBN010000015.1:0-8741 GCA_043740855.1 Sphingomonadales bacterium
CGTGCCCTATGCCTATATGCAGGCGCTCGACGGACATGGCTTTGCCTGGCGCGGCGTTTCCGGCGCGTTCCTGATGGACGCCGGCGTCAGCATGGCCGCTTGCGCGCTGGTGCTGATTCCGGTGCTACGCTGGCTACGCGCTGGTTTGCTCGAAGCGCCGCAAGCGGATCTGCCTGGCCTTATCGCCGCATGATAAAATCGGGTTAGAGGGTTCTGTTTTCGCTGGCTGGCCCTAAATAGCGACTATGCCTCCTGATACCGCCATCAACGATCCCGATGCCCGCCACGATGGCTGGTTCACGCTCCAGCGTTTTCTGCCATACCTGTGGCCGCGAGAAAACCCTGCCCTGCGGCGTCGCATTATCATCGCAGTGGTGCTGGTGCTGGCTTCCACAGTGGTGCAAAATGGGTTTGCGTTCCTGCTGCAATGGGCAGTGGACGCGATGAACATAACCGGCCCGCGGCTGATGCAGCTCCCACTGCTGTTTGTGCTCTCCTACAGTTTAGCGCGCTTTGCCGGGGTTGCTTTTGACAATCTGCGCAACATCGTTTTCGAACGGGTCGGGCAGGATGCGACCCGCGCATTGGCCGAAGATGTCTTTGCCCGGCTGCACCAGCTTTCGCTGCGCTTCCACCTCGCACGGCGTACCGGCGAAGTGACCAAGGTCATCGAGCGCGGCACCAAGAGCATCGACACCATGCTCTATTTCATGCTTTTCAACATCGCCCCGACGGTGCTGAACCTCGCCATTGTCGCAGTGATCTTTCAGATCAAGTATGGCTTCGTGCTGGTGTCGGCGACCGCCGTCGCGGTCGTTGCCTATATGTGGGTAACACGAACGATCACCGAATGGCGCACGGAACTGCGCGAAACGATGAACCGGCTCGACGGCAACACGCTTGCCCGCGCGGTTGATTCGCTGCTCAATTACGAGACGGTCAAGTATTTCGCTGCGGAAGCACGCGAGCAGGCACGCTATGCCGAGGCCACGCGCGCCTATGCCGATGCCGCCGTCAAAAGTGAAAACAGCCTCGGTCTGCTCAACATTGCGCAGGGCCTGGTGGTGAACCTGCTGATGGCGGGGGCGATGGCGTATATTGTCTGGGGTTGGCTGCACGGACGGTACAGCGCCGGCCAACTGGTTTTCGTACAGGCCAGCCTGACCCAGCTGTTTCGCCCGCTCGACATGCTGGGCATGGTCTATCGCACGATCCGCCAGGGGCTGATCGACATGGCCGCGATGTTCAAGCTGATGGATACCGACATCGAGGTAAAAGACGTGGCTCACGCACCGGCGCTGGTGACCCGGCACCCGACGATCGTGTTCGACAATGTTGTGTTTGGCTATGACCGCGACCGCGAGATCCTGCATGGGCTCAGCTTCGAGATACCGGCGGGGCATCAGGTGGCCCTGGTTGGGCCGTCGGGCGCAGGCAAATCGACCGTGGCGCGACTGCTGTTCCGGTTCTACGATCCGTGGAGCGGCAGAATTTTGATCGATGGGCATGATATCGCCAAGGTCACGCAGCTTTCGCTGCGCGCCACGCTGGGGATCGTGCCGCAGGATTCGGTGCTGTTCAATGACACCATCGGCTACAATATTGCCTATGGCCGCGACGGCTCCTCGCCCCAGGACATCGAGCGCGCCGCGCGCGGCGCAGCGATCTGGCCGCTGATCGAACGGTTGCCCAAGGGGCTGGCTACCGAAGTCGGCGAGCGCGGGCTGAAACTGTCGGGCGGAGAGAAACAGCGAGTCGCCATTGCCCGCACCCTGCTGAAAAATCCGCCAATCCTGCTGCTCGACGAGGCTACCAGCGCGCTCGATACCCGCACCGAGCAAGACATCTTGGCGACGCTGCACCAGCTGTCCGCCAATCGCACCAGCCTGTCGATCGCGCACCGGCTGTCCACGATCGCCGATGCCGATACCATCTTCGTGCTGAACGAGGGCCGCCTTGCCGAGTCGGGGTCGCATGGCGAGTTGCTGCGCCGGGACGGGCTATATGCCGACATGTGGAACCGGCAGGCATCGGAGGTGGAAGAGCTGAACGAGGCGGCAGAGTAACCCAAGATGCAATAGACCAACCCTCGTCACCCTATATGTGTCATCATGCTCCCAACCCATCATATTGCCCTGAACCGCCGCTACCGCCAAACGCAAGAGGCCGGAACCTTTCGGTTCCGGCCTCAGCGTGACGATCTGTATTCGGTTAGTTTAGAAGCTGGCCGTGATCGATGCCACTGGCGCGATTTTGCCGTAGCGATAAACACTGCGGCCACTGCCGACGCCAAAGCTTGCCTGCGCAGCCGCTGAAATCGAATCCTTCTTGGAAATGTTCGTGCCAACCGCCGAGATGTCGAAGGTCAGCGCCTTCCACTTGTAACCAACGCCAGCCGTGTAATCGATGTACTGCTTGACGAAATCAAGACCACCACCCGTATGGCCGAGGTGGCCATGGAAATTGAGTGCTGGCAGCTTGGTCGGGGTATAGCCGAGCTCGCCGTATTCGTACATGTTGTAATGCGTTATACCGGGGAACTGATTGAAGTAATGTTGCTTTGGTGCCCAGTTGAGGCCGACCTTGACCGTGATTGGACCGTATGACTTGCTGAGATCGCCATAAACCTCAAACAAATTGTTGGCACTCAAATTCGGGTAAATATAGCCGTAAAGGCCACCGTCGATGGTGATGCCGGTCTTGCCCAGGGCATGCGTGTAGCCGCCGTAAATATCGATCTCGGTGCCATTGTTCGGGCTGATGTAAAAGTCGGTCACTGTCGCGATGGTGCCGTCAGCATTGAGGCCACGGTTACCGGCACCGCTCGATCCCCACATCGTAATGTAAAAGCCCGATTTATCGCTGACAGTAAAAGTTGCCTGCACTGCAGGCTTGCTGTCCGACTGGGTGAGGCCACGAAACTTGTATTGTGAAACGATCGACGCGGCCCCCGTGATAGTGAACTCGGGGGTCGGCGCGGCAGGAGCGGCAGCGTCATCGGCAAATGCAGCTTCGCCGGAGAAACCGATGGCAAGCGCAGCGACTGCGCTAAAAAACTTCGTATTCATAAGGAGCCCTTTCATTAGCTTTCAGGGTTCCTTCCTGCGGCCGATAGCGAGCACTTCGTATAGAGTGCAATGCTGCGACTGCGAAATATCTATCAAGCGATGGTGCAACGCACAATCGCATGTGTATTTTCAGACATTATTGATCGGTGACTGTAGCTTTTGGGCAACAGTCGGGGTCAGTCAGTACCCGGAAACGTTCCAGATCACCGCCTGAGCCACTTTGACGCAACCCTCGCCAGTATCAAAGGCCATGGTTGGCGAACCATACAGGACCCAGCCCTGCGCGAGCGCCTCGGACACGCGCTCGCAAAACGCCCGGTCGTCCTTGCCGGTCAGCAGGCGATAGACCGGGCGCCCATCGGGGGGCGATCCGCGATTCTCAGTCAAATGCCTGATCCCTTCACAAAATGTACTTCGACAGATCGGTGTCGCGGGCTAGCCCGGCAAGCTTGCCCTGGACATAGGCAGCATCAATCACCACGGTTTCGCCCCGGCGGTCTTCGGCCTCGAAGCTCAACTCTTCCAGCAGCTTTTCCATCACGGTCTGCAACCGCCGGGCGCCGATGTTCTCAAGACTTTCATTCACCTGCGCGGCAATACGCGCAATCTCGCGAATGGCCTCGGGGGTAAAATCGAGCGCCACCTGCTCGGTCTCCAGCAACGCGCGATACTGCGACACCAGATTGGCGCGCGTTTCCGACAGAATCCGGACGAAATCTTCCTCGGTCAACGCCTGCAACTCCACCCGGATCGGCAAGCGGCCCTGCAATTCGGGCAGCATATCACTGGGCTTGGCGACGTGGAACGCGCCGCTGGCGATGAACAGCACGTGGTCGGTTTTCATCGGACCGTATTTGGTGGCGATCGTCGTGCCCTCGATCAGCGGCAGCAAATCGCGCTGCACGCCTTCGCGGCTGACCGATCCGCCGCGCACGTCCGAGACCGCGATCTTGTCGATTTCATCGATGAAGACGATGCCATTAGCCTCGGCATTGGCCAGCGCGACGCGCGCGACATCGTCCTGGTCCATGCGCTTTTCGGCTTCCTCGTCGACCAGCCGGTCCCACGCCTCGGGCACCTTGAACTTGCGCCGCTTGAGGTTATGCTTACCGAACGCTTTGCCCATCATGTCCGACAGATTGATCATGCCAACGCCGCCTGGCATGCCGGGGATCTCCATCGGCATCGCCGGGCTGTCTTCCACCTCGATTTCAACTTCAACATCGTTCATCGCGTTTTCGACGATACGCTGGCGAAAGCTTTCGCGCGTCGCTTCGCTGGCGCCATCGCCGACCAGCGCCTTTAGCAAGCGGTCCATCGCCGCTTGCGAAGCCGCGCCGCGCACCGCCTCTCGCCGGCGGTCCTTTTCAATGCGCACCGCTTCCTCGGCGAGATCACGCCCGATCTGCTCAACATCGCGCCCGACATAGCCGACCTCAGTGAACTTGGTCGCCTCGACCTTGACGAAGGGCGCCTCGGCCAGCCGCGCCAGCCGGCGGCTGATCTCGGTCTTGCCGCAGCCCGTCGGCCCGATCATCAGGATATTCTTCGGGGTCACCTCATCGCGCAATTCGGGCGAGAGACGCTGACGCCGCCAACGATTGCGCAGCGCCACCGCGAGCGCGCGCTTGGCATCACGCTGGCCGACGATGTGTTCATCCAGCGCGGCGACAATGGCTTTGGGAGTGAGGTTGTCGAGCATTTTTTCGTAGTCCAGAAGGATGAGGTAAGTAAAAATGGAACGCACGAGGGGCAAACCCCTCGTGCTCCCCGTCATGTAGTTATAGCTCACAATTCCTTGGGCGCTCTGACCGCGCAGCGGCTGTTATAGCCTGCGGCGCGGCAGTATTTTTGCCACGACAATTGGTACGCAGCAACGACATTTTGAGGATCTGGGGCAATGGCTCCAGATCTTGATGCCATTTTTAACTACAGAGCCTCAACCAATCGTCTCCAAAGTCACCCGGTCATTGGTAAACACGCAAACCTCGGCCGCCACCGCCATCGCGCGGCGGGCGATCACCTCGGCGTCGGCTTCGTAATCGGTGAGCGCGCGTGCGGCGGCCAAGGCATAATTACCCCCCGATCCGATCGCCGCGATCATCGTGTCTTGGTTCGCTTCGGGTTCGAGCACGTCGCCGTTGCCCGTCAGGATCAGCAGAGTTTCGGCGTCGGCCACGATCATCAGCGCTTCCAGGTTGCGCAAATATTTGTCAGTGCGCCAATCCTTGGCCAGTTCGACTGCCGCCCGCATCAATTGGCCGTGATGCTGTTCCAGTTTTTTCTCAAGCCGGTCGAACAGCGTGAAGGCATCGGCTGTGGCGCCCGCAAAACCGGCAATTACCTTGCCGCGTCCACTATCGTCGCTGGCGCCGATGCGGCGTACCTTGCGGGCGTTGGGCTTCATCACGGTATTGCCCATCGACACCTGACCGTCGCCAGCGATCACGGTCTTGCCGCCTTTGCGCACGCCGATGATCGTGGTGCCGTGCCACTGGGCCATACCGTGGCTCGCGTTGATGTCATTCATGATCGGGATATATGATGAAAGGCAGCAGGTTCAAGCCGCCCGCTGCCTAGCTACCATTCGGCCCGGTGCCGGGTGCACCGCCGCCGCTGCCGCCGTTAGGGCCGCCGCCGCCGCCGCCGACGCCAGCCGCGCCCACCGATCCGATATTGCCGAACAGATCCTCGAACAAGCTGCGGTTGCGGCCCAGCGTCGGCGTTGCGGCATGATCGGGGCTAAGCCGCACGACATGGTCCATCCCGGCCTTGTCGAGCGCCAGGACATTGCCCTTGGCGTCGAAGCGGACGCGCAGCACCGTCTCTTTGGTGGTATGCGGCGGTCCGAAGGGCAGCTGCCGGGTGTCAATCGCGACATAATACCACGCCGGCTCGCCAAACTGGCTGGTGAAAGTCGGCCGGCCCAGCGTGCGCTCCACCGAAAGACGATTATCAATTCCGGGCTGCACGGTTTCGAGCAGCGTCTGATCGATCAGAAAGCCACGATGGTCGTGAATCGCCGTGCAGCCGCCGGTCAATGCCGCTACACCTGCGGCCAGCATCAGCCCCTTCAGCATTTGTCCACCACGCCGCATTTTCAACCTGCTCCAATCAAAACTTCAGATCAATTAAAACTTCAGGCAACTTGCCAGCCGCTATAGCCATCCTGTACGGGCACGAGCCTTAAGCCCCGCCGCAGACAAGCGCAATGCGCATGAGGCGAGCGGTTTTAATCGGCCCTGAACAGCTTTTGCGTCGCGAACGCGGCGCTAAAATGGCATGAGGCAACAAAAGGACGCCAACGCATGTCCATCTTATCACGCCTTTGGCGCTCGCGCGGCGACGACCAGGCGGCCGTACGCCAACTGTGGCAACGCGTGATTGAAATTGCGCGCGAAAAAGCCTGGTATGCCGATGCCGGCGCGGCCGATACCGTGGCTGGTCGCTTCGATATCGTTACGCTGGTGCTGGCGCTGGTATTGCTGCGGATGGAGCGCGACGAAGCGCTGATTACGCCGTCGGTGCGACTGACCGAGTTGTTTGTGACCGACATGGACGGGCAATTGCGCCAGAGCGGGGTGGGCGATCTGATGGTGGGCAAGCAAATGGGCAGACTGATGAGTGTGCTGGGCGGCCGCCTCGGTGCATTCAGAGGGGCGCTGGCCGAACCCGGTGACGTCGCGCTGCTCGCGGCGATTTCGCGTAATGTCACGCTGCATCCAGACACCGATCCTGCCACCATCGCGACCTTGGCCCGCATACTGGCCGGGCAATTGAGCACCATCCCGGCTGAGGCACTGCTCGCCGGAGACATCGCCCGATGAGCGCGTTGCCCCCCCCTGAATTCAGCCGGAAAGTGGATATCCGCGAGATCGGCGACAAGCCGGTCCGGCTGTCGGCCAACGCCGGGGAATGCGCTGCGCTGGCGCGCCGATTCGGCATCGTCGCGGTGTTACGACTGGAAGCGGAGGTTTCGTTGGAGCCCAAGGGCCAAATGGTCGAGGCCACCGGCAGCTTTACCGCCGACATCCTGCAAAGCTGCGCCATCTCCGCTGAAGACTTGGCCCTCCGCATCGTTGAACCACTGCTGCTACGTTTCGTCCCCGCGCGCGCGATCAAGCGTGTCGAGCCAGAAATCGAACTGGCCGTCGATGATTGCGAAGAGGTCGAATATACCGGTACCGCTTTCGACCTGGGCGAAGAAGTGGCGCAAAGTCTGGCCGTCGCTATCGACCCCTTTGTCGTCGGCCCGATGGCCGACGAGGCGCGCCGCAGCGCAGGGTTGCTGGATCAGGACAGCAGCGGACCGTTTGCTGCGTTGGCCCGGTTGAAGGACAAAAAACCGGAATTTTAGGGGGTATTCATTCCCCCCTCCCTTCGAGCGCGGGGGGGGTAGAGCCTCCCCCAATCAGCCCATGATTGACGGAGAGAGGCCCTGCCCTCGCCCCCTTCTACGAGGATAAGGGGTCTTACTCGTTAGAAGGGGATATCGTCGTCCAATTCTTCGCCAAACGCCGGTTTGGAATTGCCGCTGCGCGAGTTGTCTGCGCCGAAGCCGCCGCCGGATCCCGGACGAGCGCCGCTGCTGCGCGGTGCATCGTCGCCCCAACTTGCGCCGCCGCCCGAGCGAGCGCCGCCACCAGCGCCGCCAGCGCCGGGCGCGCCGTCCAGCATGGTCAGCACCGCGCCGGGGCCCTGCAGCACGACTTCGGTGGAATAGCGATCGTTGCCTTGCTGATCCTGCCATTTGCGCGTGCGCAGTTGGCCCTCGACATAGACCTTGCTACCCTTGCGCAAGTAGCGCTCGGCGACGCCGGCCAGCCCTTCGGCGAAAATCGCGACCGAATGCCACTCCGTCCGCTCCTGCTTTTCGCCGCTGTTTTTGTCCTTCCAGCTTTCCGAGGTGGCGATCCGGATATTGCAGACCTTGCCGCCATTCTGGAAGCTCTTCACTTCCGGATCGGCACCGAGATTGCCGACCAGTATGACCTTGTTGACGCTGCCTGCCATGTATTCCCCGCTAAAACCGCTACAGACCCAGAGCGACCGCGCTCCAGTATGTGATCCCGGCAGCGATGTAGGCCAGGACAAACAGGTAAAGCAACATGAACGCCGGCCATTTCCACCCGTTTGTTTCGCGGCGGGTAACCGCGATGGTCGACATGCACTGCGGCGCAAACACGAACCACGCCAGGAAGGCCAGCGCGGTAGGCAATGTCCAATGCGTCTTGAGCTGGTCGGCAAGCCGGTGGGAGGTCTGCACCTCGTCCCCGGCGGACGCCACCGCATAGGTCGTTGCCAGCGTACTGACCGCGACTTCACGTGCCGCCATCGCCGGTATCAGTGACAGGGCGATGTCGCGGTTGAAACCGATCGGCTTGATCACGACGGCCAGCCCGTTCGCCAGATGCCCGGCTACGGACGCGTTGATCTGGTCCTCGCCGGGTGCGGCGCGCGGGAAATTGAGCAGCAGCCACAAGACTACGGTGACGGTGAAGATGATCGTGCCCGCGCGGTGGAGAAATATCGACGCCCGCTGCATCAGCCCGATCGCCAGGTCCTTGACGCGCGGCATCTGGTATTTGGGCAATTCCATGATGAAACCGCTGGCCGCGCCTTTCGTCAGCGAGGCGCGAAGTACCATTGCCACCGCCATGGCCCCGACAATCC
>JAYUBN010000016.1:0-2642 GCA_043740855.1 Sphingomonadales bacterium
AGCTGCAGCTGGGCATGATTGCGCTGGATAGCGGTTTGGAGCGGCAGGCTCTGGAAGCCATGCTGGCCTCAGGCAAGACCGCCCCGGCGGATGTCGGAAAATTTCAGGGGTATGTCGGCAAATTCGCTTATCAGGGAGCTGATTATCCAGCCGCTATTGCGGCCTTTCAAGCGGCGGTCGCGGCCGGGTATCAGGATGGCGAAACCAACGTGATGCTTGCGGATTCCTTCATAAAAACCAAGCAGCTCGCCAAAGGCCTACCCGCCTTGCAGCACGCCATCGACGTGCAAAAGGCATCGGGCCAGCCGGTGCCGCTGGGCTGGTACCGTATCGGCGTGATCGCTGCCTACAACGCCAAGCTGGTCGAACCGACGCTGTCGTTCGGCGCGGGGCTGATCCAGCAAGAGCCGACCAAGCAGAATTGGGCGCTGCTGCTGGAAGTGGTACAACGCGTGGCGAGCTATCCCGCACAGGATGAGCTTGACCTTATGCGGTTGATGGGCCGCACACGTTCTTATGCGCAAAAAGAAGATTACCTGGAATATATCCAGGCGGCCGATGCCCGGCGTTTGCCAGGTGAAGTGCTTGACGTGATTGCCGCAGGCCAAGCATCGGGCATGCTCAGTGCAAGCGATCCGTCAGTGGCCGAAGCGCGGGCGACCGCCAGTGGCCGCGTGAGCGCCGATCGCGCCTCGCTGCCCAGCCTGGAGCGCGACGCGCGCGCGCCCAGTGCCAATGCGGCGATCGCGACCGCAGCGGCCGATGCCGCCCTCAGCTACAATCAGGCGGCCGATGCCCTCGCAATGTACACGATTGCTTTGACCAAACCGGGCGTGGATACGCCGAAGGTACTGACGCGGATGGGCATCGCCCAGATTGATATCGGTGATTATGCCGGGGCGCAGGCCACCTTCGCCAAGATTACCGGGCCGCGCGAGCCGCTCGGCCGCTTGTGGTCGATCTATGCGGCACAAAAGGCCGCGGGGAAATAGCAGAACGATCCGGGCTGAACCGCCTGATCCCCCTCCCGCTTGCGGGCGGGGGATCAGGCATCCCGGCGCACTTCAACCGACCGGTGCGAATTCGCCCGTGGCATCGTCCATCAAATGCAGCAGCCCATCTGAAATCGCAAAAAAAGCGCCGCGCAATCTCAGGGTGCCGTCGCGCTCGCCGCGCCGGATACAGGGAAATGTCCGCAGATTGGCCAAGCTGACGCGGACCCCGGCAAGTTCCATCGCCCGCTCGGCGTCGCGGCCGGTGGTGCCATAGCGCGCGACGATCGGCTCGCGGGCTTCATCGAGCATCGCTATCCAGTTGGCAATAAAGCCGCCTTCGCCGGGTTCGGTGCCGTGCAATTCACGGGTCAGCGCCGCGCGGCAGCCACCGCATTTGCCGTGGCCCATGACTACGATCTCTTTGACTTTCAGCACTTGCACCGCGAATTCCAGCGCCGCTGAAACGCCATGATAGCCGGGGGCGGTCTCGAACGGGGGAACCATCGCCGCAACATTGCGCACGACGAAGGCTTCGCCGGGCGCGACATCGAAGATCTGCGCTGGATCGACGCGGCTGTCAGAACAGGCGATAATCAAAACTTCGGGCTGCTGCCCTTCGCGCAGTTCGGCCCAGCGCGAGCGATTATGCGCCCATGCCTGGCCACGAAAGCGGTTATAACCGGCGATAAGCCGGTCAAGCGGGGGGGTGATGTCTGCCGTCATGGGGCATCAATGGCTTTGCTTCGTGAGTCTTGCAAGCGGTTGATCCTGCCATCTTGCGCAAAGTGGGCACCGGTTTTGCGTATCAACGATGCGACAACAAATACTGGAAAGCCGACAATACAACGCCTATCTGGGCGTCATGAACGATCTTTCCAACACCCCTCAAGGTGCGCTTTCCGCCGATCAGCCAGCGCGGCAGCGCAAGCCGGACTGGATTCGCGTCAAGGCGCCGACCAGCAAGACCTATGCCGCCACGCGCGACCTGATGCGCGAGCTCAACCTGAACACGGTCTGCGAGGAAGCTGCCTGTCCGAATATAGGCGAATGCTGGAGCAAGAAGCACGCCACGGTGATGATCCTGGGCGACGTCTGCACCCGGGCCTGCGCCTTCTGCAACGTCAAGACCGGCATGCCGCGTGCCGTCGATGCAACGGAACCGGAGCATGTGGCGCAGGCCGCCGCGAAGCTGGGGCTGGAGCATATCGTAATTACCTCGGTGGATCGCGATGATCTGCCCGATGGCGGCGCCAGTCAGTTCGTGAAGGTCATTGAAGCGCTGCGCCGGACCACGCCGGCCACTACCATCGAAATCCTGACTCCGGATTTTCGCAATAAAATGCGCCCCGCCGTCGAGGCGATCATGGCGGCGGGGCCGGATGTCTATAATCACAACCTCGAAACCGTGCCCCGGCTTTATCCGACGATCCGGCCCGGTGCGCGCTATTACGCCTCGCTGCGCTTGCTGGAAGAGGTCAAGCGTCATTCGGCAACAGTGTTTACCAAATCGGGGATCATGCTGGGGCTGGGCGAACAGCGGCTGGAAGTCCATCAGGTCATGGACGACATGCGCTGTGCCGGCATCGATTTCCTGACCATGGGGCAATATCTGCGCCCCACTCCCAAGCATACTGAGGTGGTGGAATT
>JAYUBN010000017.1:0-8716 GCA_043740855.1 Sphingomonadales bacterium
TGACGCGATGGGCGATAGCAAGGCCTTGTGCGCAACGTTGCGCAGCTTTCGTTCACAATGGTCACACCGGGCGCCAAACCTTAAGCTGCCTGCGCTGCCGGTTGAAGGTAATCCAGCAACGACGCCAGAGTGGTCCGCAGGTCCTTGCGGGGCACGACCATGTCGATCATGCCGTGCGCGTAAAGGTATTCCGCGCGCTGAAAACCTTCGGGCAACGTCTCCCGAAGTGTGTCCTGGATCACGCGCTGGCCGGCAAAACCGATGAGAGCGCGCGGTTCGGCGATCTGGATGTCGCCCAGCATTGCGTAACTCGCGGTGACGCCGCCCGTGGTCGGATCGGTCAGTACGACGATATAAGGCAGGCCCGCCGCCTTCAGCCGCCGCAAGGCAACCGTGGTCTTCGGCATCTGCATCAGGCTGAGAATACCCTCCTGCATCCGGGCACCGCCTGCCGCAGTGCAGATGACATAGGCGCAGCGGTTTTCGATCGCGGTCTGCACACCGGATACGAAGGCGGCGCCGACCGCCATGCCCATCGATCCGCCCATGAAGGCAAAATCCTGCACGCCAAGCACCAGTTGGCGCCCATCGACCGCCCCCAACGCATGAGTCAGGGCATCGGGATAAGGATAATCGGCACGCGCGGCCTTGAGCCGATCGGTGTATTTTTTGCTGTCGCGGAAACGCAGCGGATCTTCCTTTACCTTCGGCCCCGGCACAATAGTAAAACCCGGATCCAGCAATTGGCCCATTCGGGCAACCGCGCCGATCCGGCCATGATGGTCACAGCGCGGACAGACGCTCAGGTTTTCCTCATACGCCCGCGCGAACAGCATCTCGCTGCACGAAGGACATTTCATCCAGAGGTTGTCAGGCGTATCGCGCTTGCGGATGAGCGACAGCGAATTGCGGACACGGGTTAGCCAGGTCATTCCGATCTTATCGGGAATTTCCGCAAGCTGCGCAAGAACCGCGCGCGAATTTCATCGGGAAGGTGGGGAACGCGAGGGGGTTACCCATCGTACCTAATCCGGTATGATCGTTTTGAATAAAGGGAATCTCGCCATCCTCATCTTGCCTCGACTGCGTGTTGTTCGTCCTGCTCCCGCCGCGCGGTGGCGAGGATGACCGGGCTGACCGTAGCAGAGCAGCGGCTGTTCGAGCCGATCGGATCAACACCGATGCTGGAGCAGATGCTCGCCTGGGCAACAGTCAATAGCGGCTCCGGCAATCTGGCGGGCCTGGCCGATATGGCAACCCGGCTGGAACAGGCCTTTGCGGTGCTGCCGGGGCAGGTTGAGCTGGTCAATCCGGCGCCGGTTACCGCGATTGGTGCGAACGGGCACGAGGTCGCGGTTGAAAACGGCCGGCATCTGGTGCTGCGGGTTCGGCCCGATGCCGCGCGGCGGGTGTTGCTGACCGGACATATGGACACGGTTTACGGTGTCGATGACCCGTTCCAGCGCTGCGACTGGATTGATGCCGACACGCTGCATGGCCCCGGTACCGCCGACATGAAAGGCGGCTTGGCGCTGATGTTGGCCGGGCTGCTTGCTTTTGAACGGAGCGGCCCGGCGTTGGGCTATGATGTGCTGATCAACAGCGATGAGGAAACCGGCTCGCTGTCCTCGGCAGCGCTGATTCGCGACCTTGCGGCGGGCAAGATTGCGGCGCTGACCTATGAGCCCGCGCTGGCGCCGGGGGTGCTGGCAGGCGCGCGGCCGGGATCTGGCAATTTTTCGGCTGTGGTACGCGGACGTTCGGCGCACGCCGGTCGCAATCCACGCGATGGGCGCAATGCGTTGCTGGCGGCTGCCGACCTGGCACTGCGGCTGGCGGCAGCGCAAGGCCCGGAGCTGTCGATCAACCCAGCCCGGATCGACGGCGGCGGCCCGAACAATCGCGTGCCCGATCTGGCGGTCTTGCGCTTCAATATCCGCCCGCAAACCGCGGCTGCCGCAGCTTTGGCGCAGGCTCGAATCGCTGAACTGACGGCGCAGGTGGCCGGGTTGCATGAGGTGTCGATTGCGCTCCACGGCGGGTTTTCACGTCCACCCAAGCCTGTCGATGCCGCCGCCCGAAGCCTGTTCGCGCTGGTGATGCGCGCCGCCGCCGACCTCGGGCAGAGCTGCTCGCGCGCCGCTACCGGGGGTGTCTGCGATGGCAACAATATCGCGGCTTGCGGCGTGCCGGTGGTCGATACGATGGGTGCGGAGGGCGGTGCAATCCATTCGCCGGGTGAATTCGTCAAGGTTGCCTCGCTGGCCGAGCGTGCCAAGCTGACCGTGCTGACGTTGCACCGGCTCGATCGAGAGGGGCTGGCGCCATGAGTTTCCACGTGCGCCCTGCGCGCCTTGACGATCTCGATGCGATTTACCGCATGGCGCAGGCGGGTGGCGGCGGCCTTACCAATCTGCCGCCGGTTCGTGATGCGCTCGCGGAACGGTTGGCGCGATCCGCTGCCGCGCTGGAACGCACAGATGAGGGCGTGGCGGACGACCGTTTCGTATTTGCGCTGGTCGATGGCGAGGGCGGCGTGCACGGCACCAGCCAGATTTTCGCCAAATTGGGGGTAGGCCGGCCATTCTATTCCTACCGGCTCGGCGCGATCAGCCAGGTCAGCGCCGAGCTGGGCTCTACCTTTCGCGCCGAGATGCTGACGTTGAGCACCGATCTCGATGGGGCAAGCGAGGTCGGCGGGCTGTATCTTGAACCGGCCGCGCGGTCAGGGGGCTACGGTGCATTGCTGGCGCGCAGCCGCTATCTGTTCATCCGCAGCCACCGCGCGCGCTTCGCCGAGCGCACCATCGCCGAATTGCGCGGGGTTATCGACGATGACGGCAGTTCGCCGTTCTGGGATGGGCTGGCCGGGCGCTTTTTCGCCATGAGCTTTCGTGCGGCGGACGAATTCAACGCCATTCATGGCAATCAGTTCATCGCCGATCTCATGCCCAAGCATCCGATCTATACCGCGCTGCTGCCCGAGACCGCGCTGGCAGTGATGGGCGTGCCGCACCCTTCGGGGCGCCCGGCGATGCGGATGCTGGAAGCGGAAGGTTTCGGTTTCGACAATTACCTGGATATATTCGATGGCGGGCCGACCATGAACGTCATGACCGACCGCATTGCCGCGATTCGCGATGCCCGCGCGGCTGCGGTGACAGCGATCGGCATCGGTTCCGATGCCAATGCTGACGGGGCCGTGTCCTGCCTCATTGCTACCGGCCAGCTTGCCGATTTTCGCGCCGGGCTGGGCCGTGTGGTCGCATCGGGGGACGGTGTGGCGGTCGATGCCGAGGTTGCCGAACTGCTAAGTCTGAAACTTGGCGACACGATCACCTATGTCGGAAAATGCTGATGACGAGCGGGTTGTTGCGCGAAATCAATTTCGACGGGATCGTCGGCCCCAGTCATAATTTCGCCGGGCTGAGCCTGGGCAATCTGGCAGCGATGCGCAGCGCCGGGGGCGACGCCTGTCCGCGCGAAGCAGCGCTGCAGGGGGTCGCCAAGATGCGGCTGTGCCTCAGCCTGGGACTGGCCCAAGGCATCTTGCTGCCGCATGATCGTCCGGCCCAGGGCTGGCTGGCGGGGCTGGGCACGACCGTGGCGGCGGCGGATGCATCGCTGCGGGCCAACGCTTTTTCCGCCTCGGCGATGTGGGCCGCCAATGCCGCCACCGTCTCCCCCGCACCCGATTGCGGCGATGGCCGCTGCCACCTGACTGCCGCTAATCTGATGACCATGCCGCATCGCGCGCTGGAATGGCCCGGCACGCTGGCGCAATTGCGGCTGGCCTTTGCCGATCGGCGGGCCTTTGCCGTGCATGGCCCGGTGCCGGTGCCGTTCGGTGATGAAGGCGCGGCCAATCACATGCGGCTATGCGCGGCCCCGGACGCGCCGGGTGTAGAGGTGTTCGTTTATGGCGCGGACGGCGGCGCCAACGCGGGTCTGTTTCCCGCCCGCCAGCACCGCGAAGGAAGCGCTGCCGTTGCCCGGCTGCATGGGCTGGACCCGGACCGGGTGGTGCTGGCCCGGCAATCGAGCGCAGCGATCGCTGCCGGGGCGTTTCATAACGATGTCGTGGCGGTGGCCAATGGCGCCGTGTTGTTTGCGCATGAACTGGCGTTTGCCGATCCCGCCGCGCTGTATGCGGCATTGCGCGCACGGATGAATGTGGACATCATCGAGGTGCCGGCCAGTGCGGTCAGCCTGGCGGATGCCATTGCGTCCTACCTGTTCAATGCCCAACTGGTCGATCTGCCCGACGGCGGCATGGCGCTGATCCTGCCGACCGAGGCGCGCGATAACCACCGCGTCTGGGCATGGCTGGAGCAATTGGTGGCAACGAACGGCCCGATCCGCGCGCTGCATCCGGTGGCGTTGCGGCAAAGCATGGCGAATGGCGGCGGTCCGGCCTGCCTGCGACTGCGCGTGGTGGCCGATCCGGCGACGGTCGATCCGCGCTTTCTGGTCGATGCCGCCCGGCTCGATCTGATCGCCACGGTGATCGAGCGCCATTGGCCCGAACGTATCGCCCCTGCCGATCTGGCGCTGCCGGCATTGTGGCAAGATGTGCGCGCCGCGCGCCGCGCCTTGCTGGCCGCGCTCGACCTGGGCGAATTGGAGACCGCCGAGCTATGGACGTGATCATGACCGGCGCCGCCGCCATCATCCGTGAAGCCGTGCCCGGCGACGCCATCGCCTTGAGCCAGCTCAAACTAGCGACCTTCCGCGAAACTTTCCTCGAAGACTTTGCCATTCCTTATGCGCCTGCTGATCTCGTTCGGTTCGAGGCGGAAGCCTATGGACTGGATCGGATTCAGGCCGAGCTGGCTGATCCTGCGCATCGCACCTGGGTGATCGATAGTGGCCGCAGCGAAGATGTTGGGGGCGAGTTGATTGCTTATGTCCATGTCGGTCCGTGCAAGTTGCCGAACGACGAAGTCCGCCCCGGTGACTGGGAGATTTACCAGCTTTATATGCGACGCCATGCCCAAGGCGGCGGCCTTGGCAAGCGCATGCTCGGGCATGTGCTGGACTGGCTGGCGGACCGCGGCGGGCCGGTATGGCTGGGGGTATGGTCGGGCAACACCCGCGCCCAGGCGCTGTATCAGCGCTGGGGCTTTGTCGTGGTCGGCGAACACAGCTTCCACGTCGGCAGCTGGCTGGATCGAGAACTGACGATGCGCCTCGACGCGGTTCCGGTCAGCGGCGGCAGGTAAGCGAAAGGATCGCAATGGCAGCACGGACCGCATGCCAAAAACTTTGAATTCATGCAGATGTCGCAGGATATTGCACGGATGATCACTTGTCCGCGCCAACCGGGCGAAGCCGGCTACGGCGACCAATTCGGCCAGCAGCTGGAAGCGCAGCCGGTCAGCACAACTGGTGCAAGATCGTGTTCCTCCGGACATTCGGGGAACAACTGCGCGACGATATCGCAGGTCGACGACGCAACCCCCATTATACAATTCTTAGGCATATTGGCATTACGCCAGTGCAGGCCGCAAGCCACCGTCACCGTTATACAATCTTAAGGCACAGGCCAGGATTTCCACATGGCACCTTAACGCCGTTCGGCGGCAATGGGACGGAATATTCCAGCAAGAAGGTTGCGCGATGGCAGATGTTTTATGGTTTTCCATCCTGGGCGGGCTGTTCGCACTGACGCTTGGCTACGTGCATCTGTGCGACCACGCCTGACGCCCGAAGTTCGTCTGACTGTGGTCGGCCGGTGCGGCGCTTCAGCGATACTGCAGGCGTGATGCACAGGCATCCGGGCCCCCTGAAATGTAAAGGATAATCCGATGAATCTGCCGTTTGTGCTCGCTGGGCTGACTGCCCTGGGCCTGCTTGTTTACTTGGTGGCGGTGTTGATCCGGCCGGAACGGTTCTGAGGAGCCAATTATGACTATAGCAGGCTGGACTCTGATTCTTGTTTTCACCGCGCTGACCATCGCGCTGGCCAAGCCCATGGGGCTATGGCTGTTTGCATTGTATGAAGGGCGCGAAACACCGCTGCATCGTGTGCTCGGCCCGGTCGAACGCGGCTTTTATCGCTTGGCCAAGATCGATCCCAATGCCGAGCAGGGCTGGCGCGCTTATACCGTGCACCTGCTGCTGTTTCAACTGGTGCTCGTGATTTTTACGTATGGCATCCTGCGCTTGCAGTATTTCCTGCCGCTCAATCCGCGCGGACTGGTCGGGCTGACCCCCGATGGCGCGATGAATACGGCGATCAGCTTTGTTACCAACACGAACTGGCAATGGTATGCGGGCGAAGTTGTCCTGTCCAACTTCAGTCAGATGTTCGGATTGGTCATCCACAATTTCTTGTCTGCGGCGACCGGCATTGCCATTGCCTTTGCCTTGTTTCGCGGCTTTGCCCGGCAGGAAACCGGCAAGCTTGGCAATTTCTGGGCCGATTGCACGCGGGTCACGCTGTATCTGCTGCTGCCTGTCTGCCTGATCTACGCGCTTTTCCTGATCGGCAGCGGCGTGCCGCAAACCTTTCTCTCATCGATCGATGCGACCACGCTGGAAGGCGCGCACCAGACGCTGGTGCTGGGGCCGGTGGCGAGCCAGGAAGCGATCAAGATGCTGGGCACGAACGGCGGCGGTTTTTACAACGCCAATTCCGCGCATCCCTTCGAGAACCCCACTGCGCTGACCAATCTGGTCCAGATGTTGTCGATCTTCGCGATCGGCACCGGGCTGGCGTATTGTTTTGGCAAGGCGGTGCGCGATACCCGCCAGGGCTGGGCGATCCTGACCGCGATGATGCTGCTGTTCTTTGTCGGCGCGGGGGGCTGCTATTGGCAGGAAGCGGCCGGCAACCCCATCCTGCACCACATCGGCGTTGCCGGCGGCAATATGGAGGGCAAGGAAACCCGTTTCGGCGTGGTCGGCAGCGCCTTGTTTGCGGCGGTGACTACCGATGCCTCGTGCGGTGCGGTCAATGCCATGCACGACAGCTTTACCGCGCTGGGCGGGATGGTGCCGCTGTTCAACATCCAGCTGGGCGAGATCGTCGTCGGCGGCGTCGGCTCGGGCGTCTATGGCTTCCTGCTGTTCGCGTTGCTGGCGGTGTTCATCGCCGGGTTGATGGTGGGGCGCACGCCCGAATACGTCGGCAAGAAAATCGAAGGGCGCGAAGTGAAGCTGGCGGTGCTGGCAATCGCGGTTCTGCCGCTGTGCATCCTGGGGCTGACGGCGATGAGCGCGGTGCTTCCCGCGGGCCTGGCCGGGCCACTCAACAAGGGACCGCACGGTTTCACCGAGATTCTGTATGCCTTTGCCTCGGCCACCGGCAATAATGGTTCGGCCTTTGCCGGACTGACCGCCGGTACGCCGTACTACAACGGCACGCTCTCGGTGGCGATGTGGATCGGGCGGTTCTTCATGATCGTGCCGGCCATGGCCATCGCCGGCAGCCTGGCGGCCAAGAAGCACACCCCCGCAACCGCCGGATCGTTCCCGACGACCGGTCCGCTGTGGATCGGGCTGCTGGTCGGCATCATCCTGATCGTCGGCGGGCTGACCTTCCTGCCCAGCCTCGCCCTGGGCCCCATCGCCGAGCAATTGGCGATGATCTCCGGCCAGACGTTCTAAAGGCAATAGAAATGACTGCTTCAGCCACTCGCATGTTTTCCGCTCAACTGGTGATCCCCGCTATTGGCGGTGCCTTTCGCAAGCTGGCCCCGGCTCAGCTGATCCGCAACCCGGTGCTGTTCACCACCGCCGTGGTTGCGCTGCTGCTGACCGTGTTGATGGTCATCGGGGGTAACGGCCAAGGTCAGGCCCACGGACAGACCCAGGGACAGGCATTGCCGCTCGGCTTCCAGTTGCAACTGATTGTCTGGCTCTGGCTGACGGTGCTGTTCGGGACCTTTGCCGAGGCGCTGGCAGAAGGACGGGGCCGCGCCCAGGCGGCATCGCTGCGCGCCGCCAAGTCCGATCTCAACGCAAGGCTGCCCGGCGGCGAAATCGTCCCTGCTGCGCAATTGCGCAAGGGTGACGAAGTGATGGTGGCGACAGGCGAACTCATTCCGGCGGATGGCGAGGTCATTGACGGCGTTGCCTCGGTCAATGAGGCCGCGATCACCGGGGAAAGTGCGCCGGTGATCCGTGAGGCGGGCGGCGATCGCTCCGCCGTGACGGCGGGCACTCGCGTGATATCGGACGAAATCCGGGTGCGCGTAACGCAGGAGCCGGGGCAGGGCTTTCTCGACCGGATGATCGCGCTGGTCGAAGGTGCCGAGCGCCAGAAGACCCCCAATGAAATCGCGCTGACCATCCTGCTGGTCGGTCTGACCATTATCTTCCTGATCGCCGTGGCCACCATCCCCAGCTTCGCCAGCTATGCCACGCAAGCTGGTGGCGGACATGCAACCATCCCGGTTGCGGTACTCGCCGCGCTGCTCATCACCCTCATCCCGACCACCATCGCCGCGCTGCTGTCGGCAATCGGCATTGCCGGGATGGACCGGCTGGTGCGCTTCAACGTGCTGGCCAAATCGGGGCGTGCGGTTGAAGCGGCAGGCGACGTCGACGTATTGCTGCTCGACAAAACCGGCACCATCACCATCGGCGACCGGCAGGCGAGCGAATTTCGTCCGCTCTCCGGCATCACCATCAATGAACTGGCGCAGGCCGCGCTGATTGCCAGCCTGGCCGACACCACCCCCGAGGGGCGCTCGGTGGTGGTGCTGGCCCG
>JAYUBN010000018.1:0-2632 GCA_043740855.1 Sphingomonadales bacterium
AGCTATGTCACCGGCGAAACCATCGTCGTTGATGGCGGTGCGCGGCTGCCGGAAAGCCCGGTTTTCGCGGATTAGGCAGCAGAGCGGGCAGTTACCAAAAAGCTCATTTTGCTGTCACTCGGGATTATGCGTCTTCGGCCGGGTGCGCAGCTTCATATCCGTCAACTCCGCTTGGGTTTGCACCGCCGTCCGGTAAAGCTGCGCGACACCCGGACCATATTGCGGTGCCGCCATTGGCGCGGGCGCGTTGTATTGCGCCGCGGCGTGCAAGGTGAAATACGGATCGGCAAGATGTGGGCGGCCGAGCGCCACCAGATCGGCGCGCCCGGCGGCGAGGATGGTATTCACTTGATCGGCACTGGTGATATTGCCAACGCACATTGTCGCGATGCCGCCATCATTGCGGATCTGGTCGCTGAACGGGGTCTGAAACATCCGGCCATAGACTGGTTCGGCATCCGCTATGGTCTGCCCGGTTGAAACATCGATCAGGTCGCAGCCATGGCGGGTGAAGGTGCGGGCGATGTTGACGCTATCGTCGGCGGTGATGCCGCCCTCGGCCCAGTCGGTTGCAGAAATCCGCACCGACATCGGGCGGTCTGTCGGCCATACCGCGCGCATGGCGTCGAACACTTCCAGCGGAAAACGCAAGCGGGCATCGAGGTCGCCGCCATACCCGTCCTGGCGCTGATTGGTCAGCGGCGAAATGAAAGTGCCGATCAAATAGCCGTGGGCGCAGTGCAGTTCGAGCATGTCGAAACCGGTGGCGGCGGCGCGCCTGGTCGCGGCGACGAAATCATCGCGCACGGCGTCCATATCGGTGCGGGTCATTTCGCGCGGCGTTTGGCTTTCCTGGTAATAGGGTAGGGCGGACGGCGCGATGATCGGCCAGGCGCCAGCGTCGAGCGGACGATCCATCCCCTCCCACATCAGTTTCGTTGCCGCCTTGCGTCCGGCATGGCCAAGCTGGAGGCAGAATTTCGCTTGGCTGTTGGTGTGAACGAAAGCGACGATCCGCGTCCACGCGGCTTGCTGGGCGTCGTTATACAACCCGGCGCATCCTGGCGTGATGCGGGCGTTCGCGGAAATGTCGGTCATTTCGGTATAGATCAGTCCGGCGCCCCCCATGGCGCGCGACGCATAGTGCACCATGTGCCAGTCGTCCGGAACGCCGTCGGTCGCCGAATACATGCACATCGGTGACACCACCACGCGATTGGCGACGGTCATGCCGCGCAGCCTGAACGGCTGGAACATCGGCGGTGCTGCCACCGGCGCCAATCCGGCCGCCTGGGTCTGGCCGGCGAACACCGCATCGATCTCCTCAACAAAGTCCGGTGCGCGGAGCTTGAGATTATCGTAAGTGATCGACTTCGACCGCGTCATCAGCCCGAAGGCGAACTGGGTTGGCGCCATGTGCCAGAAGCGGCGGACATGCTCGAACCACACCAGCGACACATCGGCGGCATGCTGGATACGTTCGACATCCTCGCGCCGATCGCGCTCGAACGCGCCGAGGGCGGCGGGCACATCGTCAGTGCCGCGGATGCATTCGAACAGGGCAATGGCGTCTTCCATGGCGAGTTTGGTGCCTGATCCGATGGAAAAATGCGCGGTCGATTTGGCATCGCCCAACAGAACGATATTGCCCGGTGCGCCTTCAGTGCGCAGCCAGGTGGATCGCGCGTTGCGTATCATCGGGAAGCGTCGCCAGAGCGAACGATTGGTGATCAGGCTGTGGCCGGCGAGGTCTTCGGCAAACACGTCCTCCAGGAAGCTCGCCGACTGTGCCTCATCCATCGCATCCAGCCCGGCACGATGAAATGTCGCATCGTCGGTTTCGAGAATCCAGGTCGAGGCGCCCGGCTGATATTGGTAAGCATGGGCGATGAACACGCCGAATTCGGTTTCACGGAAGCTGAAGGTGAACGCGTCAAGCGGTCTTGTGCTGCCCATCCAGGTAAATCGGTTCGGCCGCAAATCAACCTCGGTGCCGAAATGCGCCGTGTTGCTTTCGCGCACAAAGGAGTTGATCCCGTCGGCGGCGATGATCAGATCGGCATCGGCAAATTGCGCCAGGTCGGAAATATCGGTTTGGAAGTGGATTTTGACCCCAAGATCACTTGCCCGACTTTGCAGCAGCAGCAGCAGAGTACGGCGCGAACATCCGCAGAAGCCGTTGCCACCGACGCGGCGCACCGTGTCCTTGAAGCGGATTTCGATGTCATCCCAATAAGCGAAATTCGCAATGATCGCCTGGTAGCTTGGCAAATCGTAACGCTCGAATATATCCAAGGTCGCGTCCGAGAACACCACCCCGAAGCCGAACGTGTCATCGGGGCGATTGCGTTCGTAGATGGTGATGTCGGTTTCGGGCTGGGCTTGCTTGAGCAGAACGGCAAAATAAAGGCCCGCTGGCCCGCCGCCGAGGATTGCAACCCGCATCGCCGCCTCCACCATCATCTGGAAGTATTTTAAGCTTGAAATATCTGCCGCGCAATGGTGACATGGGGATGAGTATGGGAGGCGCGAATGGATCCGGCGGGACGGCATGCCCTGGTGACCGGCGGTGGCAGTGGCATTGGTGCGGCGATCGCGGCGGCCTTGCGCGATGCGGGCGCGGGGGTGACGG
>JAYUBN010000019.1:0-8690 GCA_043740855.1 Sphingomonadales bacterium
GTCGCGGGTCGCCGCATCGGCAAGAACGATGTAGCCCATGTAAAGAAACAGCAGCACCAGCATACTGGTCAGGCGCCCGTCCCACACCCACCACGCGCCCCATGCGGGACGGCCCCACAGCGAGCCGCTGAGCAGGCACAATGCGGTGTAAAAGGCGCCCGGTACCGCAGCGGCGCGTGCCGCCACCCCGGCCAGCGGATGGCGCCAGACCACTTCAGCCAAACTGGCGCCGGCGATTGCAATCCAGCCGCCCATCCCCAACCATGCGGCGGGCACGTGTATATACAGAATGCGGACCGCATCGCCCTGCAAGCGGTCGGCGGGCGCACCGGTCAGCCCCCAACACAGCGCCGCTGCGACGATGACGGTACCCGGCACCAGCAACAACGGTGTCAACCAGCGAGCAAGGCGCAGGAATTTTGCGGGGTTGGCGAAACTGTGCATGGCTTGGCTCGCTTTGGCAGGCTGAACCGTTGCCCGCAAGTGGCCAGCTTGTCGATTACGCCGAAGCTGGCGCGGTTGCCAGGTGATGCCCGGCGGCGCCATGCATCCCGCTCGGTGGCGCCATGAATCCGGCCTTGTGGCGCCATGAACCATGCCCTGCGGCGTTACTAACGTGGAAAGAATGGGGCGACCGATGGGTTTTGAACCCACGACCTCCGGTACCACAAACCGGCGCTCTAACCAGCTGAGCTACGATCGCCATATTCGGGCGAGCCCGACTAGGACACGCCTTTCGCACAGGTGAGGCCGGGTTGGAAGCCGAAACTTCGCCGCCCTGCCCCAATCCCGATGCTTTACGCCTTCTTGAGGGTCAAGCCACCGAAACGCTTGTTGAATTGCGCCACACGGCCACCCGCGTCGAGCATGCTGCCACGGCCCCCGGTCCAGGCCGGATGCGACGTAGGATCGATTTCCAACGTCATGGTATCGCCTTCTTTGCCCCAGGTGGAGCGCGTTTCGAAGACGGTGCCGTCAGTCATCTGCACCTTGATCATGTGGTAGTCGGGATGGATATCGGCCTTCATGGCGGTTTACTCTTGCTGCGACCGGTTCCGACCGGCCTGAATTGGAAGGTGCGCGGTTAGCTGTGAACCCGGCGGTTGTCCAGTGTTGTTAAATAGCTCCCCTCCCATGAAGGGATGGGGATTAAGTTTACCCGTCAGGCGCGTCGGCAATCATAGCGGTGAAATTGACTTCACAGGCGAGCTTGTCGCCCAGCATGGCCTTGCCCCAGAACTTGCAGACCCGCGCGCGCTTCTGGACAAAGCCCGCATGAAGGTCGAGCAGGCAGCCAGGCTCAACCGGATTGCGAAACTTGGCGGACTCGATGGCCATGAAATAGACCAGCTTGCCCGAGCCGGACAACTCGAACGATTCGATCGCCAGAATCGCGGCCGCCTGCGCCAGCGCCTCAACGATGAGGACGCCGGGCATAATCGGTCGACCGGGAAAATGACCCTGGAAGAACTGTTCGTTGAAGCTGACCGCCTTGACCGCATGGATCTGCTCGCCAACCGTCAGGTCGGCGACGCGATCGACGAGCAGCAGGGGGTAGCGATGCGGCAGCGCTGCCAGAATGCCGCGAATGTCGTATGACTTCGTCGCCGCAGTCTCACTTGCCAGTACCGTCATCGCCGCTACCCCCCCCGTATTTTTACCGGCCGCCTGCTTCGGTGCCACGGCTACCTGCCTGCGCCGCCCGTTGCTCACGCTGCTCGCGCGGCTCCCAACCGGCGGGGGGAGCGATCTGTACCGAGGGCACCAGGGTATTGAGTTCCGCCAGTACTTCCGGTGTCAGGTCATAGGTTGCGCTAGTCACCATCTGCACGGCTTCGGCCTTCAACAGCACGCTGACGCCATTCTTGGTCATCGCGGACTGCATGGCGGCACCCAGCTTGTCGGTGATCTGCTCCTGCACATAAGCGTCGGAGAGCGTGACCGGCTGCAGCATGCGCTGCAATTCCTGCGTGCCCGCATCCTGCAACTGCTGGATGGTCTGTTGTTCCTGCACCAGCGCCGCGTTATTGGCATTGGGCGCGGCACGGTCGCGCTGGAACTTTTCGGCCATCGGCTGCAATTGAGCGATGATTGCGGTGCGGCGCGCTTCGGCAGCACTGATTTGCGCCTGATAGGTCACGCTGCGCTGGCTCTGCGCAGTCTTCAACGCGGCGCTATTGCCGACCACGCCGTTGAGGTTGACCACTGCGATCGGGCCTTTGGCGGCGGCGGCGGCGGCAGGTGCGGACTTCGCCTGAGCGATGGTGGAAGAGCCGGCCAGCAGCAGGGCGGCAAATGCGATCGGTTTAAGCAGAGTTTTCATCAGAATTGGGTTCCTACGTTGAAAGTGAAGCTTTTTATATCGTCACCCTTGGCGTGAAGAAGTGACTTGGCGAAATCGATCCGGAAAGGACCAAACGGGGAATTCCAGTTGAAGCCAATACCGACGGCAATCCGGGGTAGCGGGGTATCACCGGAAAAGAATTCCTTGAAGGGGGCGATAACGGTTTGGACAGGCGCAGCGGATGGAGTGGTGCCGGTCACGGCCGCGCCTCTGGCATTCAATATCTGCTGACCCGCTGCATTAAGCTGATAATAAAGCGGCAAACCCGTTGCGGAGTCAATTGTCGGGATACTTACCCGTTTTGTCTTCTCATCAGTGGCCGGATGCACGACACCAAACACCGCACCGGCATCCAGAAAGATCGAGGGCCGAATGCCCAGTTCTTTTGCGCCAGCGCCAAGGGGAATTTCCAGCTCGGCCCGGCTCATATAGTAAAAGCGACCACCAAGCGCGTCATCTTGCCAGGTATTTTTGTCTGTGGTGTTCTGCAAAGGCAACAACGCGTCGCCGTTGCGGTCGGTAAGATAAGGTTTGCGAACTACGCGGGGACCGACGCCACGAATATCGAAGCCGCGAATCTGTGGTTCGCCCAGATAAAACCGATCAGTCAGCAGAACATCGTCTGCACCAGGCTTATTACGATTGCTTAAAGGCTGGATCACGCCGCCTTCTACCGAGACCGAAAAGATAAATCCCTTGTGAAGCGGAAAAAATTGGGATGCATTACCGCGGAACCGCGCATATCTGACCGATCCGCCCAGCCCGGCAACGTCCACGCCCACCGACGCCTCACGACCGCGCGAGGGGTGCGCCCGATTGTCGACATTGTCATAGACCAGCGATGCGCCCACGATCGAACTGGTGCGCTTGCCCTGCTCGTCGCAAAGATAACGCCCGGCCAGCAGCGGATCGCATTGATAAGCCCCGTTGTTGAAATCGAAAAACCGTCCCTTGTCGAGCGACACATTGTCAAGATTAAGCGTATAGCGTCCGACCAGCGACAGATATTCAGTCAGTGGCAGGCCCAGCCGCAGCTGGAAACCAGTGGTCGATTGGCTATAGATCGTGTTGTTATTACTGCTGCCCAGATTGAAATTATTATAGCCCCGACGATAGATATCGAAGCCCAGGGCGACGTTGTGATCGAACAGGTAGGGCTCGGTAAAGCTGACATCGACGCTCTTGGAATAGCGCGAAATACTGCCGCTGATACCGACCGTCTGCCCGCGACCGCGAAAATTGCGCTGCTGGACCGATGACTGGAAAATAAAGCTTTCCAGGCTGGAATAGCCCGCTGACAACTGCAATTCACCCGTCGGCTTTTCCTCGACATTGGCTTCCAGGACGATGCGATCTTTCGCGCTGCCCGGCTTTTGCGCAACCTCGAACTTCTCCTGGAAATAGCCGAGCGACTTGATGCGGTTGGTCGAGCGCTTCACTTGCAGCGAACTGAAGGCGTCGCCTTCGGCCAAACGAAACTCGCGGCGAACGACCTTGTCCTCGGTCAAGGTGTTGCCGTTGACGTCGATGCGCTCGACATAAACGCGCGGCGCCTCGGCGATCTGAAAATTGACCCCCATGGTCAGCGTCTTGGGATCGCGCTGGTAATCGGGCCGGGCGTCGGCAAAAGCATAGCCGAAGGCGCCAGCAGTCTCGTTCAGCCGGTCGATGGTATCCTCGACCAGCTTGGCGTTGTACCAGTCGCCTTTCTTCATGGACAACGATTTGGTCAGCGCATCGCTGCTGAAGTCGCGCAGCTGGCTATCCACCTTGACGTCACCGAACTTGTAGCGCTTGCCCTCCTCGACCACGTAAGTGATGATGAAATCGCGCTTGTCCGGGGTCAGTTCCGCTTCGGCCGAGACCACCCGAAAATCGGCATAGCCCTGGGTCAGATAGAACTGCCGCATTTTTTGCTGGTCGTAGGCCATGCGGTCAGGATCGTAGCTGGTGCCACCGCGAAACAGGTGCAACGGCCGCGCGGCGTGGGTCAGCATCACCTTGTCCAGCTGGCCATTGGAAAAATGCGAATTGCCAATGACATTGATCTGGCGAACCTTGGACTTGGGCCCTTCGGTGATCTCAAAGACGATATCGACGCGATTCTGGTCAAGCATCACCATCTTCGGCTCAACCGTGGCGCCAAAGCGGCCCTGACGCTTGTATAATTCGATGATGCGGGCGACGTCGGCGCGCACCTTGGACCGGGTGAATATCTGGCGCGGGGCCAGCTTGATCTCCGGATTGATCTTGTCTTCCTTGAGGTTCTTGTTGCCCTCCAGGACGATGCGATTGATCACCGGATTTTCCTTGACGGTAATCACGACATGGCCGGCATCGTTGCGCACCTGCACGTCTGTAAACAACTCGGTCGCGTACAGGTCTTTCAATGCCTGGTCAGCCCCTGCCTCGCTATACGGGTCGCCGGCGCGCAGGTGAATGTAGGACAGCACAGTATCGGGTTCGAGGCGCTGGCCCCCTTCGACCGCTACGCTCTGGATGATCTGCGCTTGCGAGGCCGGAGCGGTGCGAACGACGTCAGGCGCTGATGCGGGCGCGACAGTGCTGTCGGGAGCTGCCGTGTTCGCGGGCGATGCCTCGATGACTTGCGCTGCTGAAGCAGCGACGGTCGTCCCGGCGAGGATCGAACTGCCCAACAGCGCGACGCCGAAGTAAAAAATGCCGCTGCGTTCCATGCCGCTACGCCCAGTCCCGTTGCCGGCACCATCATGGCCTTTGCTTTGACCCATATCCCGTCCAATCATCGACACGGCAGTTCCTGTATATTCGCGGGGCCCAAAAACCTTCGGAATACCCCTACCCCCGTGTACGGCACATTTTGCCCCCGTAGCGGTCGCAGCCCTGTGCCCTATGCTGCCCGGCCAATCAAGACATCATGCCAAGGGTGACCCCCGACGCAGACGCATGTACTATCGCCCAAACAAGTTCAGTGACACCAGATCATTTATTGTCACGAACAGCATCAATCCCAGCACCAGCGCCAGCCCGGTACGAAAGGCCCACTCCTGGCTGCGGATATCGAGCGGCTTTCCGCGCAATGCCTCCGCCGCGTAGAATGTCAGGTGCCCTCCATCCAAGCCTGGAATTGGCAGCAGGTTGATGAATGCCAAATTAATCGAGATGAAAGCGGCAAAATAGACGAATTCGGCCCAGCCCAACGTCAACTGCTCACCCGAATATTGTGCGATCTTGACCGGGCCGCCCAGCTCCTTCACCGAGCGCTGACCATCTGCAATCTGGTGGAGCCCGGTCAACATCAGGCGAAATATCGAGATGCCTTGGTCGAACGACAGCCGCGCCGCGTCCAGAAACCCAGAGTGTACAATTTGCGGCTTGCCGGCACCGATTCCGATCCGCCCGATTTTAGAGTCGTTGCCGAATTGATCGCGCTGGTCGAAGATGGCAATCTGCATCCGGACAGTGAACGGTTTGCCTGCGCGCGTCGCGGTGATGGTCAGGAAATCACCCGCAAAGGGCACGACCCTGGCGCTGATCTGGTCGAAACTGGCGATGGCCTCGCCGTCGATGCTGGTAATGCGGTCGCCGATCCGCATTCCTGCGGCCCGCGCCGGCGAAGGACTGGCAAATGCAGCGATCACCGGCGGCGCGACGATCCGGCCATAGGTGGCATTAAAGGCAAAAAAGATGGCAAAGGCCACCAGCATGTTCGTTGCCGGTCCGGCCAGTACGATCAGCGCCCGCTGCCACAACGGCTTGAAGTAGAAAACTCCCTCGCGCTCGGACGGGCTCAATCGTGCCACTGCATCGGCGGGCATCCCGATTGCGTTAACGTCGCCGGCAAATTGCACATAGCCGCCCAGCGGCAGCATCGACAGTTTCCAGCGGGTGCCGCGGCTATCGGTCCAGCCGAGCAGTTCCCGGCCGAACCCGACCGAAAAAGCATCGGCCCGTACCCCGCACCAGCGCCCGACCAGATAATGGCCCAGTTCGTGGAGCACAACCAGCGGCCCCAGCATGAGCAGGAATGCAAGCACAGTCATCAAAAACGAAGGATGGTGCATGGTTCAAGCCATCTCCAGCAGGTCTTGCGCGTGCAGCCGCGCCCTGGCGTCGACCGCCATGACGTCGGCCAGCGACGCTGGCGCGCCGGGCGCATAGCGGCTCAGGACTTCGTCGACCATCGCCGCGATACGCGCAAAACCGATCCGCCCAGCCAGGAACGCCGCCACCGCCACCTCGTTCGCGGCGTTCAGCACGGCGGGCATGGCGCCGCCCGCCAGCGCGGCTTGCCGGGCCAGACGGGTCGCTGGAAACCGCACTTCATCGGTGGCGCGAAACGTCAACTCGCCTATTTCCGCGAGGTCCAGCGGCGCACAGGGCGTGTTCATCCGCCGGGGCCAGGCCAAAGCCGACGCGATCGGCACGCGCATGTCGGACGGCCCCAGTTGCGCCAGCGTCGAGCCATCGCGGTATTCCACCATGGAATGCACCACCGATTGCGGATGAACGATGATCCGCAGCCGTTCGAGTCCCACCGGAAACAGGTGAAATGCCTCGATCAACTCCAGCCCCTTGTTCATCATCGTTGCCGAATCAACGCTGATCTTGGCGCCCATGGTCCAGTTGGGGTGCTTTACCGCTTGCTGCGGGGTGGCGCCGGCAAGTTGCGCCATCGACCAGTCGCGAAACGGACCGCCGCTGGCGGTCAGCGTGATCCAGCGAACATCAGCGACATCATGGCCGTGCAGGCACTGGAAAATGGCATTATGTTCGGAATCGACCGGGAGCAGCGTGGCGCCGGAGCGCGCGACCGCCGCGATCATGACCTCGCCCGCCGACACCAGGGCTTCCTTGTTGGCGAGCGCCACGGTGCCGCCCTGTTCAATCGCCGCCATCGTCGGCGCGAGGCCGGCGCAACCGACGATGGCGGCGACGGTGATGTCGGCGCCGCGCGCTGCAGCCTGAATAAGCGCCGCCGCCCCACCCGCGACCTCGACCTGAGACCCCGACAGGGTTTTGCGCAGATCGGTCAAGCGGCTCTCGTCAGCCACAACCGCGATTTCGGCGGAAAATTCACGCGCCAGCTTAGCCAACTCTTCGGACTGGCTATGCGCGGTCAGCGCGACGACACGCCATTTGTGGCGCTCGCGCCGGATCAGGTCGAGCGTGGAGGCACCAATCGAACCGGTGGCGCCGAGGATGGAGATGGAACGCATCGTTACAAAATACCTTTGGGGCCAAAGGCTATTCGCAACAAGCCTAGCGCGAACAAGACCGCCAGCAATCCATCAAGCCGGTCAAACAAACCGCCGTGGCCGGGCAGCAAGCGACCGGAATCCTTGACACCTGCTCGCCGTTTCATCCAGCTTTCGAAAAAGTCACCCGACTGAGCGACGACGGCCACGATCGTACCGCCGATCAGGCTGAACACCAGCCTATCAAGGTCGTGCAGACCATCGGTATATCCTAGGGCCGGTCTGAAGAAAATAGCAACCAAGCAGGCCGCGGCGATGCCACCGGCTAACCCGGCCCAAGTTTTCGATGGACTGATGCTGGGCGCAATCTTGGGACCGCCAATGCTGCGCCCGGCGAAATAGGCTCCGATATCCACTGCAATTACCTCCAGTCCGACAAACAGGACTGCGAGAGGGCCAAGCAGGTGCCTGACAATCGCCAGCGCCATCATCGCAAAACCGATATAGATCACTCCGGCGGCAAACCACATCAGGCGCGGCGCAATGTGTGGATTGAACGCAACTGCGAGCCGAAACCATTCGAGAAGCAGGCCTAGCGCGATCAATGTTACGAAGCCTTGCCAGACCAATCCGCCAGACCAGAGCGCGCCGCCGGCGACTGTCACCATGACTAAAGCCGTGAGCGTGCGGATGCCGAGATCGGATTTTTTTGGCAAATTCGTCACAGCCGAACCTTCAGAGACCACCAAAACGCCGCTCCCGCTTGCCGAATTGCGCCAGCGCCTCGGCCAGATGCTCGGGCGTGAAATCGGGCCAATAGACCTCGGTAAACCACATTTCGGCATAAGCGGCTTGCCACAACAGGAAATTGGACAAGCGTATTTCACCCGAGGTGCGAATCAACAAATCTAGCGGCGGCAAATCAGCGGTGTCGAGTTCGGCGGAAATGCTTTCCGGCGTTATCGGACCTTTGGTGGCGGCCTTCGTGGCGGCGCGGGCGATCTCGTCCTGCGAGCCGTAATTCAGCGCGATCACCACCGTCACCCCGGTGTTCTTCGCCGTGCGCGCCAGCGCGCCATCGATCTGCGCGACCACATCGGGCGGGAATGCCCGAAAGTCGCCGATGATTTTCAGGCGGACATTGTTGGCGCAGAATTCATCGAGATCGC
>JAYUBN010000020.1:0-25075 GCA_043740855.1 Sphingomonadales bacterium
GGCTGCGGCCTTGGCACGCTGAAGCTCGGTTTCGATCAGCGCTCGTGCCGCGTTTTCGCTTTCCAGCGCCCCAGCATGTCGTTCCAGCCCGTGCTGCTGGGTTGGATGATTGTCCCGCGTCCATTTGAACCGCTTGCCGAACGGATTGGCAAGCACGAGAACACGCAGCACAGCTTGCACCGGGTTCGTCATTTTGACAGCCCGGAGCAGGCAGCCGGGCAGGATGACGTACACGACTGGCCAAGTACTGTGGTTGCAACGATCATAGCTGTTGATCCATGCCAAACTCCGCTGCGCGGGAACCTACGTCATTCGGACACCTGCCCGCCGACACCATCATCCTGTATCGCGGCCATCGTACTTCGTGTTGCTTTTTTGCTGCCGAAACAATGGTTGGAATGTCATGACGAAAAAATTTCTCAGCCTCGTGCAGCCTGCGATGGTGGTGGTCATCCTGCGTTTCTGGGCGTTCGGGCCGGCGTCATGGATCAAAAGCTCATGGTCGATCATCGTGGCGGCTTCCCTGACGACAGCGCTGGTGCAAGCGCTTGAATGGGTCAACGAGCGGCATTCCAGCTGGCGCCTGACGAAGCGCGAGTTTTTCACGGACCTTTTCTATGTCGTTTTGGGCGCCACGGTAATCGCATGGTGCACCAGAAAACTGGCCGACGATCCCATGAAAGCGGCCAAGCATTCGTTTGGCATCACCACCGACTGGGCCATGCATCTGCCGTTTGTCGCGCAGGTCGCTCTGGTTATCGTGCTGATCGAGTTCGGCCAGTACTGGATGCACCGGTTGATGCACAACAACCCCCTCTTCTGGTCGATGCACTCACCGCATCACCACATTACTCAGCTCAATGCGATGAAGGGCGCTGTCGGCAACCCGATCGAGCTGATCCTGATCAGCCTCAGCGTGATTACGCTGTTCGACCTGCCGCAAGCTGCCGAATTCTGCGCGTTCAATATCCTTGGTGTTGTCGCAACATTCGCCCACGCCAACACGCGGTTCGATCCGCCCCGATGGTATGCATTCTTCTTCACGACGATCCGGCATCACAGCCTTCACCATTCCGTGACGTATAACGATACCCGCTGTAATTTTGGCAACTCGCTGATCCTGTTCGATCGTATTTTCGGCACGTACCGCGAAGGCGAGGCGGAGATCGTCGGACAAGACGAGCGCAAGCGGCTGACGATCTGGGAACAAACCATTTTTCCGCTGCGCCCAGTGATTGCCAAGTTCAAGGCCAGGTCTGACCGGCACGAGCCGGCGGCCAGTTAAGTTCACGCGACAGGTTTCCGGAGGCTGGCAATTGTTCCATCCGCGATGATCTTGACCAAATACAGCTCGTCATGAGCGCGGGAGGGTACTTGAGGAAAAACTGGGTCGTTCTGGCTGCCGGATGTGCCGCCGCTATCGCATTTGCGGGGGCAGCAGTTGCCCGCGAACATGTCATCCCGGTGCCGGGCTTTGCGGACTTTATCGTTATAGACGGCGCAACGGTCTGGGTCACCAATTCGGGACGCGTGGAGAACTGGTCCCGGAAAGGGAAACGCGCAGACGTCGCCTTGACCCACCCTTGCGGCGCGATGACAATATTGGGGGATTCGGTATGGGTTGCGGACTGCGACGACGGAACCCTGAACCGGATCGACCGCAGGACCGCCAAGCGCGTGGCGGTGATTGCCACCGGCATTGCCAACCCCAAGGGCGAATTGAACGTTGTGGCCGGGGCTGGATCGGTGTGGGTAGCCAGCGACACCAAGGGTCTGATCTCGCGCGTCGACCCCGATAGCAACCGCGTCGTCGCGACGGTTCAGGTCGATCCTGACACCTATTATCTGGCGTTCGGCTTTGGATCGCTATGGGCGGTCAGCGCGACCCATCAAGTGATTCAAAAGATCGACCCCCTGACCAACACGGTCGTCAAAACCACCGGGTTGGGCCAACAGCCCGGTTTTCTTGTCGCTGGCGAAGGCGCGGTCTGGGTGCAAGAGCAAGGCGACGGCACCGTGGCCCGCATCGATCCAGCGACCGGTGACGTAGCCGCTCGCGTAAAAGTCGGCGAAACATTGAAATACGGCGATATCGATGCGGGCGGCGGCAAGGTGTGGTTGCGCACGACCGCTGACCAGACCTTTGCCGTCATCGATCCCGAAACCATGACCGTCCAATCGCGCGTCGGCAAAGAGTCCGGCAGTGGCGCATTGCGCTATACCGCGACCGGGCTGTGGACGACAGCGCATGACCGACACACATTGTCATGGTGGAACGGGCTGAGTGATACCAAAAACTGAAACCCGTGCCGGGGCAGCCCTTTGGGGGTGCCCCGGCACGGGTCGTCGCGACGGTTGATAATGCTGGGCGCCAGGGTGCTGGTATTTTACGCCATGGCCTTATCCGGAAATAAGGCGATTGACCTGAATCCGGGATATAATTGTAGTGGCAGGCTTGCCCAACCTTCCTGTCAAGAAGTGGGCCGGGCGGGCACCGGATAGATTATGAAGTCTGCGTGGCGGTCGATGAGCGGCGGAAATTGCGCGCCGGCGGCGGCCCGCTGCAATTCGCCAATGTTTGCCGGCGGCAGCGCAAGACCATGTTCGGACGGATGCGCTGCCGCCTCCATCGGATAGTCCTGTCCCGCGCTGGTGGTCATTTCGATGTGCGCACCGAGCAGCGCCCGAATGGGATGGGTCCTGGCAAAAGCGGCAAGCCGATCGGTGCTCGCGCGAAAGACGTCGAACTGGTTGATGGGTACGTAAATCCGGCCGGGGTACAGCGTATCTCCCGAGAACATCAGGCGCGTGCGCGCATCATAGACCATAATATGCGCAGGCTCGTGGCCAGGCGTCGGCACGATGTCCAATACGCGTCCGCCCAGATCGTAATGGCCAATCTGGTTGGGCCAGTCAGCAAGCCGGAAGAAAGCGGCAACCTCCTGCGCCTTGAGCCCCACAACGTCAGTATTTGGGCGATCCCGGAATTCATCGTCGCCGGCATGATGATCACCATGACCGTGCGAATGCGCAACCACGAGATGGATGGGTTGGCCGCCATTCCGAATTTGCCACTCGGCGATCAGCCGGTCAATCGTCGGTCGGACCTTCAGCCCACCCGCGCCGCTGTCGATGAGCAGCACGCGTTCCTTGCCGAACACCAAGTAGAGGAACGGCGCCTCAAAGTTGGTTTTGACGGACTGACGGATGACGAAGGTGTTGGCGTCGATGCGCTGGACCTGAGTCTCTGGCTCATTCGCAGTTGTACCGTCAATCCAGTGCGCGAAAATTGGACCCATACTGCTCGCAGGGCTCCCGGCTGCCAGCAGCATGGCTGCGAGAACTATGCCTGTATGACGCATGATACGATTTTGCTCCCAATTATTCAGATTGCAGGTCAATTTATAATCGCCACGCCGCGCCGTGCCTTGATCATGGCGATCAGTGGTACGAAAGGATAGATGAACTGTTCCCCGATGGACAACCGTCGGCCATTCTCTTGGCCCACGACTGCGGATTCGCCTGTACGGAACGTGCCGAAAATGCGGTCGATCAGGATGAGCGAATCGGCATAGTTGCAACGGGTGCTCGCATAATCCACCGAATGGTGCAGGCTGTGGTGTTCTACCGTCGTGAAGAAAAAAGAATACCAGCGCGGTGGATCGAAGCGCACGTTGGCGTGCGCGAACGTGGACACCGCGCCCATCATGGTCCCCGCACAAAACAGGGCGGGTAGCGAGAAGTCGAACAATCCGTCGATACCGAGGCCGATCAGGAACAGTTCGATGGGATTGCCCACAGCGCCCTTCAGCGCATTGAGCTGGGTGACGTAGTGATGCGGCGCATGGGTCAGCCACAACGGGGTCCAGTTGTGCATCGCCCGATGCATCCAGTACCCGCTGATCGAGCCGATGCTGGCGATCATCCCGACCTGCAGCAGGAATGGCGCATGTTCGAGCCAGGGCGTGTGGATGCCAAATGCGTGCTTGGCGGCTTCCACCGGCGCATCGCCCCAATGCTTGCGCGTATAGCGAATGACAGTGTAGCCCAGCCCGACATAAAACAGATCCGTCAGCAGCTCGACCTTGGTCAACCGCCAACCGGCGTGGCGCTCATTGACCCATTCAAGCCCGAGGATCACCATCTTGAGCACAATGCCAACTGCAAAAATTGTCCACGCGCTTTTAGCCCAGCCGGTAGGGGCCAGCGTCCAGAACAACACGATGACAAGAAGCGTAGCGGGCTGAAAATACTTGAACGCGACTGTTTTCACACTACTTTTATTCATGCTTGTTTTGCGACTTCCTGATTCCGATGAATGCAGCTTGCCTGCAAATTCCACCGTCGCAATGCGTCATCCGACGTAATTCCTCACCGCTCGAGCGCCAGAAAGATAGCGGCGCGCCTTTTTGCGGCCTTCATCCCGTTGATACCTGATTAACCAGCAAATTATGGGAATGCTTTCACAAGCTTACCCTGACTGACACGCCGATGGTGCGGGGATGCACTGTATAGCCTTCGACGACGGTGTTGATTTCAGGGCTCTGGATGATCGTGCGATTATCCAGCAAGTTCTTGACGTAAAGCGAGATCTGGTTGCCGTGCAGGGTCAGATTGGCATTAACGTTGACTACGCTATAGGCTGGATTGTTGTAATTGGGATTGGCGGCTTCGTAGGTGCCATAGGAGTGTCCCGTATAGGTGTAATCCACGAGGCCGGTGAAGGTCACATCACGCGAGACAGGGACGGAATACATTGTTTCGGCGGTGACTGTCACGCCGGGCACGTCGATCAGGTGCTGGCCCACGGCAACATCACTCGGATTGTTCGATTTGGTGATGGTGGCCGAATTGGCGCTGGCCGTAGCGCTGATCCGCAGCCGCTTGGTGACCATGAACATCGCCTCCAGCTCGCCGCCATAAATCCGCGCATTGCCAAGGTTGCTGGTAAAGTAATAGCCACAGGTCGGCAGGTAGATCTGCTGTTGGATGTTGGTCCAGTCTGTATAGAAGCCCGAGACATTGACGCGCAGGCGCCGGTTCAAAAATGAATTTTTCGATCCCGCTTCATAAGTCCACAAGCTGTCGGACGAAAATTGCGTGGGTTGGGTAGTCTGGCCGATGGCCGCAAAGTCAGCGTTGCACACCGAGGTCGGCCCGTAGGTGATCGGTCCGGTCGGCCCACCAAGGCGGAAGCCTTTGGCGGCGGTGGCGTAGACCGAACTGGTCGAGCCAAGGTCGTGATACAGCGTGGCCTTGGGCAGGAAAGAGCGGGAATTGGCAGCCTGGGTATACGGCGCGGATGCTGGCTGGCCAGCTGTCTGGTAGCCCAGATTGCCGATCTGGAAAAAGCCGCTTTCGACCGAAACGAAATGCTCGTGCGCCCATGAATAGCGCCCGCCCAGGTCAAGCTTCCAGCCCGGTGCGAAGGTAATTCCGACTTGTCCGAACAGGGCGAACTGCCGCTGCTTGTACGTGCGGATGTCGGATTCATTGACGTCGCCCGGAAACAGCGTGATTGCCGGACCTCCTCCGGGCTGACCATAGGTCGGATTGCCATAACTGGTTTCGACCAGCGACTGCTCCATGGCAACGCCGTATATGTTCTGGAACGCCGTGTTTACGCCGGGGATGCGCTGGAAATCGGTATTATGAACCGTTTGCGTGTTGAAATAGCCGCCGACTACCCACTGCAACCAGTTCGCGTTCCAACTGGTGGCGTTGGACGACAGCCGCAGTTCCTGGTTGAAAGCCTTGTAGCTGGTGTCATAGCGTACAAAAGACGGCAGATTGGCGATGATCGAATCGTTCTGCGGCTGATTTTGCGGATAAACGGGATCAAGGAAGAACAGGGCAAATGCCGCGCTGTTGAAATAGGTCCCGTCCTCGATCCGGCTGGACTGACGATGGAAAGCGCCGCTGACCGAGGTCAGGTCGGCAAATTCAAATGACTTGTGGATCGTCAGGCTGCCCAGCGTCATGGTGTCATGGCTGGGCTCGGCGACCTGCTTGTTCTGCTTCCACAGGCCTAGCAGCGGATAAAACGCGCCATTGTCCATGTCGTTGGCGCGCTGGTAAAAAAACGCTGGCGTAATCGTCCAGTCCTCGGTGGGTGTCCATTTTACGGTGACATGCGCCGTAATGCTGTTCGCGCTGTTAACGCCCTTGGCGTCGAGCGCGCCGCCCAGCGTATAATGATCGATCCAGCCGCTGTTGTTGACGTAATTGACGCTGGCGCGAACGGCCAGCCGGTCGCTGACGACGGGCACATTGACCATGCCACTCAGCGCATAATTCCAGCCGCCATGATCGGTGTGCGAGACATCGCCGCTGGCCGCTCCGCCAAACTCGTTCAGATTTGGCGCCATCGTCAGGAAACGGATAGTACCGCCTTCGGAACTGTCGCCGTACAGCGTTCCTTGCGGTCCGCGCAGCACCTCGATCCGTTCGATGTCCGGCAAGCGCAATTCGATCGCGCCGTCGCGGTAAAGGTTGGGAACGGTGATCGAGACGTCGTCAAGATAAAGCCCCACAGTCGATGCACCCGAAACCGAACTCACGCCGCGGATGACAATGTTGTCGCGGCCTTCCTCGCCAGCCACGGCATTGAAGGCGACTCCCGGCACCGCGCGGCTGAGATCGGCGTAATTGGCGATCCGGCGATCCTTGAGGTCATTGCCCGACAATACCGACACGCTGATGGGAACCGTGCGGATGTCTTCGGTGCGCTTTTGGGCGGTCACGACGATTTCAGGCGCAGACGCTGCGTCGCTGTCAGCGGCGGCAGCGGTTCCGCTGGCGGCGGCGGCCAGGGCTGTTGTGCTGCTGTTGCCGGTCGTCGCCGCATCGGCGTAGGCCAGATACGGAGCGCCGGCCACAAAGACGGCCAGTCCTGACGCAGCGGTGAAAAGGCCCCTGCGGCAAGCGCGTCCCTCTGAAACGTGATGTGTCACTTGGCTTCCTCATGTGTGCAAATGCGAAAAAATTTGTGCATCTGCGAACAAATCGTGCTTTAGTGCAGCCCATCACGCTAGAGTTGTAATGTCGATGATTGACATAGATCCTGTCTATGGCCACGCAAGTAGCAGTCTGGCGACGAGGTTGCAGGGCAGATCCCGCCTTGCTGCCGGCGGTCGGTCCAGCCGCGATCCAGCCGTTTTTCAAGAATTTTTTCCCGTGAGTGATCCATTGACCAATCAGGCGCCACGCATCGATCGGGACTTTGCCGCGAGGGTTGACTGGAACCTGCTGCGACTGTTCGTCGAAATCGTCCGCGCTGGCGGGATCGGGGCCGCAGCCCGACGGTTGAACCGCCAGCAGCCGACGATCAGCGCGGCGTTGAAGCGGCTGGAGGATCACACCGGTGTCCAGTTGCTGTTGCGATCGGCGACCGGTGTCGAACTGACCGCGGCGGGGCGGGCGCTGCTGCTGATCTGCGAGGATATGTTCGAAGCGGCCCGAATGGCACCGCATCAGATCGCCCAGGCCATGAAACATGTGGAAGGGTTGGTCCGCATCCAGATGATATCGTCCATTATTTCGTTAGAGTTCGACGATGCCATCGCCACGTTTCGCAGCCGCCATCCCGCGATCCAGATCGAGCTTCGAGTTTCGCCGTGGCGTGAAGTTCTCAATGCGCTGGAACGCGGCGAGGTGGAAATCGGGGTCGGTTATGACAGCGGGGTGCGCGCCAGCCTCAGTTACGAGCCCTTGTTCATGGAATTCCAGCAGCTTTACTGTGCCCGGATCAGCCCGCTGTACGGGCGCCGCATCGCCCGGCTGGGCGAATTGCGCGAAGAGGGCTTCGTCCTGACTGGTGAAGATGAGCTGGAAACGATTACCCGCCTGCGCCAGCGGTATGGGTTGGGCACCGTGGTCAATGGCCGCGCCGAAGATATTCATGAAGCGATGCGGCTGATAACGCTGGGGGTGGGTATCGGCTTTCTTCCAGTTCTGGCCGCCCAGGAACTGGTTGCGCGTGAACGTCTCTGGCCGCTTTTGCCGGCCGATGCCGAGCCATCCTACGATATTTATCTATTGGCCCGCGTCACGCCGTCGCGAGACACTGCCACGCAGTTGTTCCTGGACGAGATCACCAGACGCCTGCGCGCCAAGCCAAGGGCATAGATTATATTTATGTCGTCCATCGAAATTCGATATCTATCGTGATGCCCTCGCCAGCGGCATGACGGCTGCAACCCGGGCGCGAGGGCGGGGCCGACTTCAGGTCTTCAGCTACCGGATTCGTAACCAGTGCAAAGGGATGCCAACTGTGAACCGCCTAATTTCATCGACAAAGGCTATCGCACTGGCAGGCTTGCTGATGCTGGGTGCATGCGGCCAGCAAGCGGGCAAGCCGAGCTTGCAGCCAGTGCCGGAGGCGCCCAAAAATTCATTCAATATCGGCTGGTCGATCTATGCCGGCTGGATGCCATGGCCCTATGCCCAGCAAAGCGGCATCGTCAAGAAATGGGCCGATAAATACGGCATCAAGATCAACATTATCCAGGTCAACGACTATGTTGAGTCCATCAATCAATACACCGCCGGCAAGCTCGACGGGGTCACGGCGACCACCATGGACGCACTGACTGTCCCGGCAGCCGGTGGCAAGGATACCACGGTCATATTGATCGGCGACTATTCCAACGGCAACGATGGTATCGTCCTCAAGAACGCGAAAACGCTGGCCGACATCAAGGGCCGATCAGTCAATCTGGTCCAGTTCTCGGTTTCGCATTACCTGCTGGCGCGCGGGCTGGAAAAGGCGGGCTTGACGCTTGCCGACGTCAAGACCGTCAATACCGGCGATGCCGACATCGTTGGCGCCTTCACCTCGCCGCAAGTGACTGCGGTGGTGGCGTGGAACCCGCAACTTTCAGAGGTCAGGAAGGCGCAAGGCGCTACCGAGGTCTTCAACAGTTCGCAAATTCCCACTGAGATCCTCGACACGATGATGGTGAGCAGCGCCACGCTGAAAGCCAACCCGAAGCTTGGTAAGGCCCTTGCCGGCATCTGGTACGAAACGTTGGCGATCATAAGCAAGGACGATGCCAAGGGTCGTGATGCGCGCATGATCATGGCCAAGGACGCTGGCACTACGCCGGAAAGCTTCGCCGCCCAGCTCAAGACCACGCATCTTTATGGCAATGCCAGCGATGCTGCGGCGCTGGCGCGGTCTCCCGACCTGATGACGGTGACCGACCGGGTCCGGCAGTTCAGCTTTTCCAAGGGGCTTTTCGGTCCTGCGGCAACCACCGTCGATGCAATCGGAATCAGCTTTCCCGGCGACAAGACGCTGGGCAACCGGGCCAATATAAAGCTGCGTTTCGACGCAAGCTTCATGGATATGGCTGCGGCGCGCAAGCTTTAGGCCCCGCTGCCCGATGCCCCGTCAAGCCGGCCAAGCACAGGCTGCCCGTTGTCACAAGGCCAGATAATCCCATGAATCGCATCGTCGACATCAGGCCAAACCGTTCGGGGCGGCTTCTGGCCGGGCTTGTACCGATCGCGTTGATCGTGATTATCTACATGCTGGCCTCGCTCTCCCGCCATGCCGACAATCCGGCTGACAAGGTGTTGCCGACATTCGGGGCAATGGCCGAGGCCATGATCCGGCTGGCGACCACAATCGACCCGACCACGGGCAAAATTACGCTGCTGTCGGACACGCTAGCCAGCCTTTATCGTCTCGGCGCGGGGCTCGCACTGGCGACAATTTCCTCGCTGGTTCTGGGTCTAATCATCGGCGTCGTGCCGCTGGCGCGGGCGACGTTCGGGCCAGTGGTGACGGTGATCGCGGTAATCCCGCCGCTTGCCGTGTTGCCGATCCTGTTCATAGCATTGGGACTGGGCGAGGCATCCAAGATCGCGCTGATCACTATCGGCGTCGCGCCATACATGACCCGTGACCTTGCCGCCTACATCGCCGGGCTGCCGTCCGAACAATTCACCAAGGCGCAGACGCTGGGTGCCAACAGCTGGCAGTTGGCGATCCGCGTCGCCCTGCCGCAACTGATGCCGCGCCTGATCGAGAGCTTGCGCTTTTCGATGGGGCCGGCCTGGGTATTCCTGATCGCGGCCGAAGCCGTCGCGTCGGATACCGGGCTTGGCTACCGCATCTTTCTGATTCGCCGTTATCTCGCGATGGATATCATCCTGCCTTACGTGGCGTGGATCTCGGTGCTCGCGATCGCTGCGGACGCGATCCTCATGGTGGTCAGCCTCAAAAGCTTTCCCTGGGCGCACGGAGATGCCCGATGAGCGCGCTGCTGTCATTGCGCGATGTCTGGGTGGAATATGGCGACAAAGTCGTGCTCGAGCGTGTCGAACTCGACATTGCCGAGCGATCCTTCGTGTCGGTGGTCGGACCGTCGGGATCGGGAAAAAGCACGTTCCTGCGCCTGATACTGGGCCAGGAAGCGCCGACACGCGGCCAGGTGCTGCTCGACGGCGTGCGAATGAAGCCGGAATGTGGACCTGATCGCGGCGTTGTCTTCCAGCGCTATTCCGTGTTTCCGCATTTGACCGCTTTGCAAAACGTCTTGTTCGGCCTCGAGTGCGCCGGCGCACCGGTTTCCGGGCGCTTGTTCGGGGCGCGTCGCCGGGCTGCGATCGCCGAGGCGACCGCGATGCTCGAGGCGGTCGGGCTGGAGCACAATCTGAACGCTTATCCGACGCAGCTTTCGGGCGGCATGCAGCAGCGGCTGGCGATTGCCCAGGCGCTCATCAAGCATCCGCGCATCCTGCTGCTCGACGAACCGTTCGGCGCGCTCGATCCCGGCATCCGTAGCGACATGCACGTGCTGGTGACTAGGCTCTGGCGGGAACAGGGACTGACCATCATCATGGTCACCCATGATATCGGCGAAGCGTTCAAACTGGGCACGCGCGTGCTCGCTTTCGACAAGCGCCGGCACGATCCGCATGCCCCGCATCGCTATGGCTCGACCGCCACTTACGACGTGCCGCTGGACCGCAAAAGCGCCGCTTTCCCCTTCGAACAAAAGCAGAGGCCATGACCAGCACAACTGCCAATCCCCACGCCGCGCGCGACCATGCGCGGGCCATGGCCGGTACCACGGTCGCAGCGATGCCGGTGGTGCCGGCCCATGCCGAAGACGCCGCAGGCCCGGTGGTCTGGGAAGAAACCATCGCCGCAGGCGGCTATGCCTCGCGCCGGCTGGCCCGGGGCACCCGGCTGCGCCTGGTCGATCTTGCCGGCGACAGTTGTACCTCGATGCTGCTGTTCAACGCCGAATGTCCCGTGGAACGGCTGAACGTCGCCGATACGCTCAAGGTCCAGTGGCATGCCTATCTCGGTTCGGGAAAACTGCTGCTTTCCGACATGGGCCGGGTGATGATGAGCATCCTCGAGGATGACGCCGGGACCCATGACGCCTTCTGCGGCGCCTCCAACGAAGCTGCCAACACGCGCGCTTACGGCGATGGCCACAATTACGGGACGCATCCCAATGCCCGCGACCGTTTCTTGCTGGCGGTCGCCAAATACGGCCTTGGCCGCAAGGATGTTCACCCCTGCATCAACTGGTTCAAGGGTGTGGCCATCGCCGGTGACGGCACCACGGTCGCGCAGATCGGCCCGTTCGCACCGGGGCGCCAGATTGTCTTGCGGGCGGAAATGGATCTGATCGTGATCCTCGTCAATTGCCCGCATGTGCTCGACGAGCGCAGCGAATTCACCGTCACCCCGATGCGCGTGACGGCCTGGCGCGACGAGATCGCCCCCGACGACGACGCGATCCGCAACGCTACCCCTGAAGGCCTGCGCGCCTTCCTTAACACCGAAGATTATTTCCGACGCTGACAGGTTCGGCACAGATTGGGAACCACGACCATGACCACCTCGCAACCGAACAGCCCGGCAAATGGCGCCAGGCTTGATGATACAGATGTGTTATACGATCAGATCGTCGCCGCCCGCGCACCGTGGATGCATGGCATCAGCGCCGGACAAACGCTGCGCATCATCGATCTGGAGGGCAACCAGGCCGTCGATTTCCTGATCTACGCCGCCGCCGACGATGCCGAGCGCTATAGTGCCCAGGATACCATCGCGATGCAGCACAACATCTACCTGCGCGAAGGTTCGGTGCTGCGTTCGAACGAAGGCCGGGCGATGATGACGATTACCGCCACCTCGGTCGCTTATCACGACACCATCGGCGGTGCCTGTTCCTGCGAGTCCAATACCCTGCGATACGGGCACCATACCAAGGCGCAGCATGCCTGCGTCGACAATTTCCTCCACGCGAACGTTCGCGCCGGACGCAACAAGCGCGACATGGTTTCCAACATCAACTTTTTCATGAATGTCCCGGTCGAAGCGGATGGCACACTGGGCATCGTTGACGGCATCTCGGCGCCCGGCCTCAGCGTCGAGCTCAAGGCGGATATAGACGTCGTCGTCGTCGTATCCAATTGTCCGCAGATCAATAACCCGTGCAACGGCTTCAATCCGACGCCGATCAGGATGGTCGTGCTCGCGTGACATTCACCAAGGTTCTGGTTGCCAATCGCGGCGCAATCGCATGTCGGATACTTCGCACGCTGCGGCAGATGGGCATCGCCTCGGTGGCGGTGTTCAGCGACGCGGACAATGGCTCGCGCCACGTCGCCGAAGCCGACGAAGCCATACGCATCGGCCCCCCTGCCCCGGGCGAAAGCTATCTCGATGTCGCCGCCATTCTTGCGGCTGCGCGTGATACCGGTGCTCAGGCGATCCATCCAGGCTATGGTTTTCTGTCCGAAAACGCCGCATTTGCAGAGGCGTGCAGCGCAGCAGGCATCGTGTTCATCGGACCGACACCCGACAATATGCGCGATTTCGGGCTGAAGCATACCGCGCGCCAGCTTGCCGCTGCGCAAGGCGTGCCGCTGGCGCCCGGCAGCGACCTGCTGACCGACGAAAGCGCGGCCGTGGCCGCCGCGGCGCTGACCGGATACCCGGTGATGCTGAAGGCAACCGCTGGCGGCGGCGGCATCGGCATGAAAGTGTGCCAAGACGAAGCCGCCGTGCGCGACGGTTTTGCCACCGTAGCGCGACTGGGCAGCGGAAATTTCGGTAACGGCGGGGTGTTCCTCGAACGTTTCGTCGCGCGCGCGCGTCATATCGAGGTGCAGGTCTTTGGCGATGGCCTGGGCCGTGTCGTGGCTTTGGGTGAACGGGATTGTTCGCTGCAGCGCCGCAACCAGAAAGTTATCGAAGAAACGCCCGCGCCGCATCTGCCCGCTGCCACCCGCACCGCGCTGATCGCGGCGGCGTTGCGGCTGACCTCAGGCGCCAATTATCGCTCGGCGGGCACCGTTGAATTTCTCTACGATGCAGCGCGCGACGATTTCTTCTTTCTCGAAGTCAATACCCGGCTGCAAGTGGAGCACGGCGTTACCGAGCAGGTTACGGGGGTCGATCTGGTCAGCTGGATGATCCGCGGCGCTGCCGGCGATTTCAGTTTCCTTGACGGCTTCGAGGCCAAACCCAAAGGCGCCGCGATCCAGGTACGGCTCTATGCCGAAGACCCGGCACTGGATTACCGCCCCAGTTCGGGCCGATTGATCCATGTCGCATTTCCCCGGGACGCCGCCTGTCCAGACAGAATCCGCGTCGATGGCTGGGTGGAAAGCGGCACCCATGTTTCGCCCTGGTACGACCCGCTGCTGGCCAAGCTGATCGTCACGGCGCCGACCCGTTCCGCAGCGGTGACGGCGATGCAATCCGCGCTCGACGCGACCAGTCTGGCCGGGATCGAAACCAATCTCGACTGGTTGCGAACCGTCGTGCGCTCGGATGCCTTCACCAGCGGCCATGTTTCGACGCGCTCGCTGGCCGACATCGTCTATCGGCCCGACACTGTCGAGGTTCTGGCCGCCGGTGCCTCGACTTCGGTACAGGACTATCCGGGCCGCATCGGCTTGTGGAATGTGGGCGTGCCGCCATCGGGTCCGATGGACGGGCTGGCCTTTCGGCTGGGCAACCGCCTGATCGGCAACGACGAGAGCGCCGCTGGCCTGGAGTTTACCGCCGCCGGCCCCACACTCAGGTTCAACGGGTCGGCTCGGCTGTGCCTGACTGGCGCAGACTTTGGCGCGACCCTGGATGGGGTGGCGGTCGTGCCGTATCGACCGTTCGCGATCGCGCCCGGCCAAGTGCTCAAGATCGGCCGCGTCTCTGGTGGCGGAATGCGCGGCTATCTGCTGGTTGCTGGCGGGATAGATGCGCCGATTTACCTGGGCAGCAAGAGCGCCTTTACGCTGGGCGAATTCGGCGGCCACGCCGGACGCGCCGTCATGACTGGCGACACCCTGCATCTGGTCCCGGCTGCGCCAGAAACGGGTGAGGCCAACCCGGCGGCTTCCGGCCTTATGCTGGCCAGCCAGCCCGAAATTACAAACGAGTGGACTATCCGGGTGCTGTACGGCCCGCATGGTGCCCCCGATTTCTTCACTGCCGATGACATCGACATGTTGCAAACGACGTCGTGGCAGGTCCATTACAACTCCAACCGCACCGGCATCCGCCTGATCGGGCCCAAGCCGGTATGGGCTCGCAAGGACGGCGGCGAGGCCGGGCTGCACCCATCCAATATCCACGACAACGCCTATGCCATCGGTGCAGTCGATTTCACCGGTGACATGCCGATCATTCTGGGCCCGGACGGCCCGTCGCTCGGTGGTTTCGTTTGTCCCTTCGTCGTGATCCAGGCAGATCTGTGGAAGATCGGGCAACTCGCGCCCAGCGATACCATCCGCTTTTGCGCGGTGTCCGACGCCGTGGCCGAAGCCGCCGAACGCGAGCAGGACGATTGGGTCCGGACCCTGCACGCGTCCACCAGCGCGTTGCCCCGCGCGACACCGGGCACGCCTGCCGCTATCGGCTCGCCCATTCTTCATGCCATCCCGGCCAGCGGCGCCCGGCCGTCGACGACGTACCGGCGGCAGGGCGATCGCCACCTGCTCGTCGAATACGGACCGATCGTGCTCGACCTTGAACTGCGCCTGCGCATTCACGCCCTGATGCTGGAGGTGCAGCGCCTCGCGCTGCCCGGTGTGATCGACATCACCCCCGGTATCCGCTCGCTGCAAATCCATTACGACGCGCGGCTGCTGACCCAATCCGCGCTGATCGATGCCCTGACCGCTGCCGAGGACCGGCTTGGCGTGCTGGACGATTTCGAGATCGCCAGCCGCGTGGTCCATCTGCCGCTGTCATGGCAAGATCCGGCGATTTACCAGACCATCGAAAAATACATGGCCTCGGTCCGCGACGATGCGCCGTGGTGTCCCGACAATATCGAATTCATTCGCCGCGTGAATGGGCTGGGCAGCGTCGATGAGGTCAAGCGCATCGTCTTTGATGCCGAATATCTGGTAATGGGCTTGGGTGATGTCTATCTCGGCGCGCCGGTTGCCACCCCGGTCGATCCCCGGCACCGGCTGGTCACCACCAAATACAATCCGGCGCGCACCTGGACGCCGCCCAACGTCGTGGGCATCGGCGGAGCATATATGTGCATCTATGGCATGGAAGGCCCCGGCGGCTATCAATTGTTCGGCCGCACCATCCAGGTGTGGAACACGTGGAAGCAAACCGACGCCTTCACCGAAGGCAAGCCGTGGCTGCTGCGCTTCTTTGATCGCATCCGGTTCTTTCCGGTCAGCCACGAAGAATTGACCGAATGGCGCCGTGATTTTCCGCTGGGGCGCCGCTCGATCCGGATTGACGAAGAAACCTTCCGCCTCTCGGAATACCGAGCTTTCATGGCGCGCAACGACCAGAGCATCGCCGCCTTCGAAGAACGGCGCAATAACGCCTTTAATATCGAACGCGACGAATGGGAACGCAATGGCGAATTCGCCCGTCTCACCGCGCTTGCCGAAGATGCCAACGGGGATGAAAACTGCACCGCGATCGAGCTGCCGGAGGGTTGCGAACTGGTGGAAGCACCATTCGGCGGCAGCATCTGGACGCTGCACGCCACCGAGGGCATGCGCGTGGAAGTCGGCGATGTCATCGCAATCATCGAAGCAATGAAGATGGAATGTCAGGTTACCAGTGCGATTGCCGGGATCATTCGCCGGGTTTACGTCACTGAACGGCAGCCGATCAGCCCCGGCGCCGCAATGCTGGCGATCGAGCCCGCGTGATGGGCTCAAATCCAGACCAGCGCCTGGACGCGCAGGCCATCGCGGCGGCCGTGACCGACGGCACGACCAGCGCCGTTGCGGTGGCCCGGGCGGCACTGGGCCGCATCCACGCTTATGACTGCATTCAACCGCAAGTCTGGATCGCGCGCTGCCGCGAAGAAGACGTGCTGGCCGCAGCTGGCCGCATCGATGCGCGGATCGCAGCGGGCGAGACTTTGTCGCTGGCCGGCGTGCCCTTCGCCATCAAGGACAACATTGATCTGGCCGGTATCGGCACCACGGCGGGCTGTCCCGATTTTGCCTATATGCCTGATGCATCCGCAAACGTGGTCGAGCGGCTGGTCAACGCGGGTGCGATTCCGATGGGCAAGACCAATCTGGACCAGTTCGCGACTGGTCTCAATGGTACGCGCAGCCCATTTGGCGCACCTGGCTGTGCTTTCAACCGCGCTTACATCAGCGGCGGGTCAAGTTCGGGATCGGCGGTCGCGGTCGCGGCGGGACTGGTGTCCTTTGCGTTGGGAACGGATACGGCGGGATCTGGCCGGGTGCCGGCGGCAATCAACGGTCTGATCGGCATGAAGCCAACCAGGGGCCGGTGGAGCACGCAGGGCCTGGTTCCTGCTTGCCGCTCGCTCGACTGCATCTCCGTGCTGGCCCGGACCATTGGCGACGCTAGGCTGGTGGATGAAGCGGCAGCAGGCGTCGATTCCGCCGATCCCTGGTCGCGGCCACTGGCAGATCTCGCGCGCAAGTTCCAGCGGATCGGGGTGCCACGGCGCGATCAACGGATGTGGTTCGGCGATGCCGCGTCGGAACGCTTGTTCGACCGCGCTCTGGCGGCGGTCGAGGCATTGGGCGCCGAACTGGTTGAAATCGATATGTTGCCGCTGCAGGAAGCTGCGCAACTTCTTTATGGTGGGCCATGGGTTGCCGAGCGGACGGCGGCGGTCGGCTCCTTTCTTGCGGAATATCCGGGCTCCATCGATCCGGCCGTTCGTACGATACTTGAAGCCGGACGAAAAATCAGCGGGACGGAGGTGTTCGCCGGCATTTATCGCCTGGCTCAGTTGCAGCGCAAAGCCGAGGCGATGTGGCGGCAGATCGATATGCTGATGTTGCCGACGGCGCCGACCATTTATCGCATCGCCGAAATGCGCGCGGCGCCATTGGTGCTCAACAGCAACCTTGGCGTCTATACCAATTTCGTCAATTTGCTCGACATGGCCGCGCTGGCGCTGCCGGCGGGCTTTCGCGACAATAAAACCGGTTTCGGCATTACCCTGGTCGGCCCGGCCTCGACCGATCTGGCACTGCTGGATGCCGGAGCTGCGTATTTACAGGCTATCGATGTGCCGCCCGCGCCACCGCTCGATCTGGAGGATCATATGGAAACAGTTAAACTCGCAGTTGTCGGCGCTCATCTCGAAGGAATGCCGCTTCACTGGCAGCTCCAGTCCAGGAACGCCCGCTTGATTGCCGCCACCCAGACCGCGCCTAGCTATCGGCTGTATGCAATGGCGAACAGCGTGCCGGCCAAGCCGGCGCTTGTTTTTGCCAAAGATGGCCAGCAGATCGACGTCGAGGTTTACGAACTCGACGTCGCCGCGTTCGGCAGCTTTGTTGCAGAGGTGCCGCCCCCTTTGGCGATTGGCACGGTCACGCTGACCGATGGATCGCAGGTCAAAGGTTTCGTCGCCGAGCCGCGCGCGTTGATTGACGCCACAGATATCACCCAACTGGGGGGCTGGCGGGCCTATATCACCAGCCTCAAGGATTGACGGTGCCCGATCGCGGATCAGGACCCGGTAAATTGTTTGCCACGCCGGGTGAAGGCCGGATGACCGTAATGCAGACGCCGCATCCCTTGGGGTGATACGCCACCATAAAGTTAATTTGCGCTTGCTCCTGATGACTTACCTTTATACTCTTTGGAATGGCTGTAACTAGCGGCTGTAAATGGAGAGTTGCATGACCTGGAAAACCCCAAAGATCGTTGAAATCGCGCTTGGCGCAGAAATCAATTGCTACGCATGTGCGGAACTTACAGCCTAAAATCCGATGCAAATCATTGTTCTGGGGGCTGCCGCCGGTGGCGGCTTCCCCCAGTGGAATTCAAATGCACCGGCCTGCGTTCGGGCAAGATCTGGCGATTCGGCGGCTCCTCCCAGAACACAGGCCAGCATCGCGGTGAGCGGCAACGGGCAGGATTGGTACCTGGTCAATGCCTCGCCCGACCTGCGCCAGCAAATCAATGAAACCCCGGAACTGCACCCACATTCCGCATTGCGCTCCACGCCCATTGCCGGCGTGGTACTGACTGGCGGCGATGTCGACGCAATCGCGGGGCTGTTGACGTTGCGCGAGCGCGAGCCGTTCTGTGTCTATGCCTCACGCCGGATACTGGACATTCTGGCCGCCAACCCGATCTTCGAAGTGCTCGCTCGCGATGTCGTCGAGCGGCGGCAGGTGGCACTGGGCGAAACGGTCGAACTGGCTGGCGGGCTCAGCGTGGAACTCTTTGCCGTGCCGGGCAAGGTGCCGCTGTATCTCGAAGAAGGCAGCGACATGCAGCCGCTGGTGGCCGATGAAACCACGGTCGGGGCCGTGTTCAGCGACGGCCATGCTCGCGCATTTTACATACCGGGCTGTGCTGCGTTCACCGCCGATCTGGCAACGCGTCTTACAGGTGGTGATGCGCTGTTCTTCGATGGCACGCTGTGGTGCGACGACGAGATGATTCAGGCTGGCGTTGGCTCCAAAACCGGCCAGCGGATGGGTCACATGAGCCTGTCGGGCCCGACGGGGACGATCGCGGCGCTGGCCCCCTATCCGGTCGGGCAGCGGTACCTGCTGCACATCAACAATTCCAATCCGGTGCTGTTGGCCGACACGCCTGAACGTGCGGAAGTCGAGGCGGCAGGCTGGATTGTCTGCCATGACGGCCTCAGGATCACGCTGTGAACACCGCCCTGCTGACCCCGGCTGAACTGGAGGCAGCGCTGCGCGAGATCGGCGCCAAGCGCTACCATAGCCATCACCCCTTTCACCGGCTGCTGCATGATGGCGGGCTGAACCGGGGGCAAGTGCAGGCCTGGGCATTGAACCGTTACTATTACCAGGCATCGATCCCCATCAAGGACGCCTTTCTGATGGCGCGTCTGGACACCAGCGAATTGCGGCGCGAATGGCGCCGCCGGATCGAGGATCATGATGGCCACGCCGGCTTGGCAACTGAACCAGTGGCCGGCGGGATCGAACGCTGGCTGAAGCTGGCCGAAGGGGTTGGCCTCGACCGCGAAATGGTGATGCAGGCTGACCGGATTCTGCCCGAGACGCGCTTTGCGGTCGATGCATATGTCCATTTCGTGCGTGATAGATCGGTGCTCGAAGCGGTTGCCTCGTCGCTTACCGAACTCTTTTCGCCCATGATCATTTCGGAACGTGTTTCCGGCATGTTGGCCAATTACGACTGGATTACCCGGGATACCCTTGCCTACTTTACGCCGCGACTGGCGCAGGCAAACCAGGATTCCGACTTTGCCCTGGCCTATGTCAAGCAGCATGCCGACACCGTTGAAAAGCAACAGGCGGTCCTTGGCGCGCTGTGTTTCAAATGCGACGTGCTGTGGTGCCAGCTCAATGGTCTTTACCTGGCATATGTCACGCCGGGCATGATTCCCCCCGGCTGCTTTGATCCCGCAGCCGAATTGGCCATGAAACCGGTCGCGGCATGACCGCCACCGACATCGATCCCGAAATTTTGGTGCCGCGTTATCGCCGCGGGGTAAAGCTGCGCTTTGACGAGGTCCGTGGTACGTTCGTGCTGCTGGCGCCGGAAAAGGTGTTTGTGCCCGATGAGATCGCCGCCGAAATCTTGCAACTGATCGATGGGGAACGCAAACTGACGACGATCGCGGCGCAACTTGCCGAAAAATTCGGTGCCCCGATCGACGTCGTGACCAAAGATATCCTGATAATCCTCACCGATCTGGCCGCCAGGGGGGCGATAGAGTTTTGAACCCGATTCCCCCGCCAATGGCCCTGATCGCCGAGCTCACCCATCGGTGCCCGCTGCAATGCGCGTATTGCGCCAATCCGCTGGAGATGGTCGCCCCGCGTGAGGAGTTGTCGACCGCACAATGGCTGCGCGTCATCGATCAGGCTGCGGCGATCGGGATCCTGCAATTGCATCTGACCGGCGGCGAACCGATGGCGCGACCCGACCTGGCACAGATCGTGGCCCATGCCGCCGGACGCGGGCTGTATACTAACCTCATTACCTCGGGAGTGCTGTTGACGGACGCAGCCATGGCCGACCTGCTTGCCGCCGGCATCGACCATATCCAGCTCAGTTTTCAGGGCGCCACCGCCAGCGAGGGCGATCGTCTCGGCGGCTACAGGGGCGGCCATGCGCGCAAGCTGGAAGCCGCCCGGCGCATCCGCGAGGCAGGACTGACCCTGACCACCAATTTTGTTATTCACCGCCAGAACATCGCCGATCTGCCCGCGATGATCGCGCTGGGAGAGGCGCTTGGCTCGGACCGGATCGAGATCGCGCACACGCAATATTACGGCTGGGCATTGAAGAACCGTGCGGCGCTGCTGCCATCGCGGGAACAACTGGACAGCGCCAATGCCATCGTTGCCGCCGCGCGCAAACGGCTGCAGGCGCAGGGACGCATCGTCATCGATTATGTCGTGCCCGACTATTACGCCGAACGGCCCAAGGCCTGCATGGGTGGCTGGGGCAACCGCTTCATCCACCTGCTACCCTCGGGCAAGGCGCTACCATGCCATGCCGCCGAGACCATTCCGGGGCTTGCCTTCGCCTCGGTGCTGCATACCGACCTTGCCGACATCTGGCAGCATGACCCGGTTTTCGCCCGCTTTCGCGGCACCGACTGGATGCCGGAACCGTGCCAGAGCTGCGACCTTCGCGAGATTGACTGGGGTGGCTGCCGCTGCCAGGCATTGGCGCTGGCCGGGGATGCAGCGCTTACCGACCCGGTCTGTCACAAGTCGCCAAATCACGCCGTCATGGCGCAACTTATCGCCGATTCCGCCTGTGGTTCGGCCCCGCTCGTGCCTCGCCGAATGAATCCATCCTGACGCAAGTCATGAGCCTGCGCGGTCTTTATCCGCCGATCGAACCTTATGCGACTGGCACGATCGATGTCGGTGACGGGCACGTCGTCCATTACGAACGCTGCGGTACCCCCGGCGCCAAACCGGCGGTGTTCCTGCATGGCGGGCCGGGCGGCGGCATTTCGCCCCGCCATCGGCGCCTGTTCGATCCGCTCCGCTATGACGTGCTGTTGTTCGACCAGCGCGGCTGTGGCCGTTCTGTGCCGCATGCCTCACTGCAGGCCAACACCACCTGGCATCTGGTCGCCGATCTTGAGCGACTGCGCCAGATGGCAGGCGTGGCGCAATGGCTCGTCTGCGGCGGTTCCTGGGGCTCTACCCTGGCGCTGGCCTATGCCCAGGCGCACCCCGCCCGGGTCAGTGAACTGGTGTTGCGCGGCATATTCTTCGCCAGCGAGCCGGAGCTGCACTGGTATTACCAGCATGGCGCCAGCGAGGTCTTTCCGGACTATTGGGATGACTTCCTTGCCCCGATCCCGCCAGCTGAGCGTCATGACCTGCGCGCGGCCTATCGCCAGCGGCTGACTGGCAGCGACAGCACCGTCCGGCTGACGGCGGCATTGGCGTGGTCGTTGTGGGAGGGGCGCACCTCGACCCTGTTGCCGCCATGCCTTGACGACACAAGTTTTGAAGATGCCCGTTTTGCCTTGGCCTTTGCGCGGATCGAAAGCCATTATTTCGCCCACCATGCCTGGCTGGAAAAAGATCAGTTGTTGCGCGATTGTGGCAAGATCGCCCATATTCCCGGTACTATCATCCAGGGCCGCTACGACATGGTATGCCCGCCACGAACGGCATACGCCTTGCATCGCGCGTGGCCCGGCGCCGCATACCATCTGATCCCGGATGCTGGCCATTCCTGGCTCGAGCCAGGCACACTCGATCGGCTGATCTGCGCGCTCGACGGCTATGCCGGCGGGCCGGCTCCGAAACCAGACCAGTCATGACGGTCGTGCGATGAAGATGCTGGACGAGCCACCGGTGGCGGATGGATTGCCAGCGCCCCGCAGATGGCTGGCCGCCGGGGTAATCTGGCTCGCGATGGCAATCACGGTGATGGACGGTCAAATCGCCAATATTGCGCTACCGGTCATCGCTCGCGAATTTGCCACCACCCCGACGATCAGCCTGTGGGTCATCCTGATCTATCAATTGGCCATCGTCTGCAGCATCCTGACGCTGGCCGCCATCGGCGAGATAGGGGGGTATCGGCGGGTCTATCTTGTCGGATTGGTGGTATTCGTTCTGGCCTCCTGCGGGTGTGCGGCCAGTCGTAGCATCACCGAATTGATTGTCTGGCGATTGCTCCAGGGGCTGGGCGCGGCGGCGATCATGAGCATCAACGCGGCGATGGTGCGCTTTACGTTTCCCGCGCGACACCTGGGTCAGGCCTTCGGGATCAACGCGCTGGTCATCGCCATCTCGGCGATGGCGGCGCCGGCTATCGCGGGCGTCGTTCTGGCGGTGGTGACATGGCGTTGGCTGTTCGGAATCAATCTGGTTTTTGGGGTGCTGGCACTGATCCTGGGCTGGCACGCCCTGCCTGATGCTCGTGGGCGGCAGTCCCGGCTCGACAAAGCATCCGCGTTGTTGACAGCCGGGGCAATGGCCGGTTTGTTTGGCTTGTGCGCCATCGGTCTGGAACGGGGAGATGCCCTGTTGGTCAGCCTTGGCCTTGCGGTGTTTCTGGTGCTGGCGATCCTGCTGTACCGGCGCGCGCGCAAACAGGCACAACCGCTCCTGCCGGTTGACCTGATTGGCCAGCCCACACTGCGCCGGGCGTATATGGCCTCGATCTGCAATTTCGCCGCCCAGACGCTGCTGCTCGTCGCCTTGCCGTTCTATCTTCACAACGGGTTCGGCTACGGCTTGCTGGCCACGGGATTGACGGTGGCCGCAATTCCACTGGGGTTATGCCTGGCCGCACCGCTGGCCGGGCGCTGGGCGGATAGCGCCACCAAACATAATCCGGGCGGAATTGGGTTGCTCCTGGCCACCAGCGGCTTGCTGGCTCTGTCGCTGGCGCCCGGCGGCAAACCAATAGCGCTGGCGTTGGCCGGGCTCGTGTGCGGGGTGGGTTTTGGTCTGTTTCAAGCCCCCAACAACCGGACGATGATCGCCAGCGCGCCAACGCATCGCAGCGGCGCGGCCGCAGGCATGTTGGCACTGTCGCGCCTGTGCGGCCAGATAACGGGGGTGATGACGGCGGGCCTGCTGCTTCGCAACCTTCCTGCCACCAGCAGCCGCTTCAGCCTCGCGGCAGCTGCCATCGCCAGTGCAGGCGCTGCGATAGCCCAGCGCCGGCGCGCTCATTACCGTCCAATTGACGTAATTTCCGAGTGAAGTAGCGAATGCTTTTTTATGCCCTGCCAGCCCAACGTTGAAAGATGTCGCACTGGATCAGATCGGCCAGTTGCTGGTAAAACCGGCGCATCTCGATCCTGCTGATGGATTAAGCTGACCTTTGCAACGCGCCGGCGTTGTTCTGCAAAAAGGAACTAACGCTCCGCTGAACGCTTTGGACACTAACGGTTCAGGGTGATTTTGCCATCTATTCGTCGAACCGAAAAGGAGACGAGTATGCCTCGCTATCGTAGCGCCGTAATGTCGGCGTCATTGTTGGCAATGGCGTTGGCCGGTTGCAACAAATCTCCGCAAGACATGAACGCAACCAGTGCCAACACCGGATTGCCGCCACTACCGGCTGCCTTGCCTATGCTGGCCGGTCCGGCCAGTCAGATTATCCCCGCGCCGCCCGTCTCTGCGCTTCCCGTCAGGCATTATGTCGGCCTGAGCCGACCCTCGCGCGAACGCGAATCCTATGCCTATCTCGACCGCGCCAGCGATGTGCAGGATGAAATCGGCGATGCGCCGCCCGACTATGGTTATGACAATAATGACGGCGTTTCACCCTGGGTGTGGCAAACCAACGGCGGCGACTATCGCTATGCCGAACCCGCCGACGATGGTTACCGCGATTATTATTATCAGCCGGGCGCAGACGACCCCTATCTGGTCCGGACCCGGGACCACAGCTATGCCTATGCCGGCGGCGCGCTGGTCGCGATCTATCTGATCAATGGCGCCTTGCTGCCGCCCGAGCAATATGGCGGCTATCGCGATGAGGCCTCGCGTTATTTCTGGCGCGGGCAACAGCTGCGGCAAGCTGCGGACCAGCGTCCGCACCAGGGCGTAATCGCGGCCAACTGGGCGGCACAGCGGCCGCAGTTCAGCGCCGCGCAGGCCAGTTGGGCAGCAGCCCGATCGCAGCAGGCCGCATGGCAGGCCTACCATGCACGGAACGATCCGTCGCAGCAGCCTGGCTGGCAGCAGGAACACCAGCAGCGCCAGCAGGTCGCGCAGCAGTTTGCCGGCTGGCAATCGCGCGGGCTTGCCGGCGCTCCGCCTGCGGTCCTGGCCGCCGTCGGCGCGCTCGCCGCCATGCCGCGTGCCGCCCGGCAGCCGGGCGTGATCCTGCCCAACGAACCTCCATCTGCCGTGTTGCGCCAACCGGCCATCCCCGGCCAGCAAGGTTTCGCCGGACCGGAGCAGTCGCATCGCCGTGATATGGCGTCGCCGCAGGGTGTCGCACCCATGGCTGGACCGATACCAAACAACGGGGTTCAGGCAGCAGCAGTGCGTGAACAACAATTGGCAGCGCAAAGAGAAGCTCAACGTCAAGCAGTGGCTAGCCAGCAGCAAGCCTTAGCCAGCCAGCGAGCGGAACAAGAGGCTGGCAGGGCGCGGCAACAGGCCGCAGCGC
>JAYUBN010000021.1:0-2607 GCA_043740855.1 Sphingomonadales bacterium
AAAAGAACTGCCGACTTGATATTGGGAGGCGACACCGTGGCAATCCACTGTGCCGCGGCCGGATTGCGACAAACCTCACCCCTCCCGCACCAGCTGTGCCATCTTCGGATCATAAACCATCCCCGCGATCGACCCGTCGCGAACAAACCCAACCGCTTCATCAATCACATGCAACGGCACCAGAAACCATTCCCGTGGCCGCACCTTATGCCCAAACCGATCCGCAATGGTCAGATCGAGCTGCGCCGGCGCAAAAATGCGATGGAAAATCGCCTCCAGCTTGGCGCGATTAATATTAGTGAGCTTATAGGTCGCAATCACCTCAACCTCGGCCAGCAAATACGTCGCCTCATGCGCGGCATTGGCGATCCTGGTTTCCACTTTCCCGCCGGTGACCCCGATCTTGTGGATCAACGCCCGGTGTTCGTCGACGTAAGGATGATCCGACAGGCTGCGCAGCACATAAATCGTCCCGCTTTCGGTATCCCCGTCATCCAGCCGGTCGCCAAACAGCGGCCCCGCCACTGGCTCGCTGATCCGCCGTCCGGCATCGTCCTTGTACAGCGCCCGTTGTAGCGACCGTAACAGCAGATCGCTTTCGGTGCCGTTGGAAAAAATCACTCGCAGGCGGCCGTTTTGTTCCCCGTTCGGGGTTTTCCGCAATGTCCCAACCTCGGCGACGTAAGCCGTCTGCCCCCCGAGGATGAAGAACTGCCCAGCCTTGACCTCCGCTTTTTGATAGCCGGTATCCGTCCCGAACCGCTTGGTGGCCCGAACGCCGCTGGCTAACTCGCGCTGCACCTGCTCGAAAAGCGGTTTGAAGCGCGCGAAATCCGCGCAAACCTGCCGATCCGCGATATCCTCGGTCGCTCGCTTTTCCGCGCTGGTGCGCACATGCCGCAGCGTCGTGATCCCCGCCGCCCCGGTCAGTTCCGCCAACAATTCATCATCGTCCATCGTATCAGCCGGCGCGGCGGACAGGCTTGCCGTCCCGGTCAGCAATCCCTGATGATCGAGCGGCGCCAGAATTGCCCGGCAATCCGGCAACGCCCGCAGCCGGTCGAGCCGCACCGCGTAAAGCCGCTCGAAAATATCGCGGCCTTCGCCATGCAGTGGGGCGCGGGCGTGCGTCTCGACGAAGCGCTGAATATCCTCAAACCCGGCAATCACCCGCTCTTCTTGCGCTGACCGGCCGCCTTTCTTTTCCGGCGCCGCAAACTCGGACAATTCATCGCGCAGATCGTCAAGATCGGGATCAGACATAGCGGCCTTCATCCTTGAAGCGCACGAACGCTGCCGCCCCTTCTGCCATTTTCTGCTCCCACGCATCCGGCGCGTGCAGCGATGGCAGCCGCCCACGTTCCTTTTTGAACCTGACCGCGCGCACAGCAAGCTCCTTCGCGTCCTCCGGGGTCAGCGTGGTCCGCTTGGCCGCCATCGCCGCTGCCACCTGCTTCAAACTTTCTTCGTTCATCGTCTTGGCGATGATCGCATAGGCCTCCCCGAACGGGTTGATCCGGTCGATCAGGTCGATATCCAACTCGCGCATATCCATCGCGTATTTGCGCACCCCATCGACGAACGCGGTATTGGGCCGGTCTTCACCGCCGCCTAGCTTGTTGGCGGTCTGCTTGCCGTACTGGGTCAGGGTCAGGGCGGCAATCGCGTGCTGGCGCACCGCTTCTTGATCCTCCGCGTCAAGCTCGGGGTAGCGATCCTTGATGATTTTCCCCAACCGAACCTGGGTCAGTTCTTCCGGCACCAGTTCCGGATCGAACAAGCCGCGTTCAATGCTCGGCTTGTCCTGCACGAAGCTCGCAATCACCTCGTTCAAATCATTTTGGCAAATCCGAGCCGCCTCCGCGCTTTTCGGCTCTGCCAGCCCGTTAATCTCTATCTGGAACTTCCCCTGTTCCTCGCTGAACCCGACATTGGTCTTGGCAGGATCGTAGCCAGCTTCGCCATAATCATAGCCCGGCGTCGGCTTGCTGGTCGCTTGGTTCTTCGCCTTGAAATCATAGCTTGGCGCCAGCACCTCTTCCATCAGCAGGCTCGCCGCAATCGCTTTCAGCGTGTCGTTCACCGCTTCGGTCACGATCCCCTGGGCCGCCGCCGGCTCGGCGATCAGATTGGTGAAGCGTGCCCGCAACTTGCCCGGCGCGTCGCGCGTGGCCCGCCCAATAATCTGCACAATTTCCGTCAGGCTCGACCGATACCCCACCGTCAGCGCGTGCTCGCACCAAATCCAGTCAAACCCTTCTTTCGCCATCCCCAGCGCGATGATGATATCGACATGGTCGCGGTTGTACTTTTGCGCCGGGTCGCGCAGCGCTGCCGAAACCTTGTCCCGCTTGCTGGCATCGTCATCTACCAGATCGGCAATCCGCAGCACCCGCCCGCCGGCGGTTTTGACCAGTTGAAACCCGGTCGCCGGGTCCAAGCCCTGCCATTCCCCCAGCGCCTCAATGATGTGCTCAACCTCTTTGATCTTTTGCCCGGTGCTTTCCCGCGAATTGACGCTCGGGATATGGATGATCGTCTTCTCCGCCGGGTCGAGCGCCAGCAAAATATCATCGGCATAGGCGCCGGCATAGAAGCAGTAGCCAA
>JAYUBN010000022.1:0-8573 GCA_043740855.1 Sphingomonadales bacterium
GGGGCGGTCAAGGCCAGCAGCGGCGCCAATGTCGGCCCAGGAGACGGTTGTTGCACTTTTGGGCTGAGCGAGATTATCCGGGCAGTCATAGCACTCGCAATGCCTGCCCGTCGGCGTGAAGGCAAGCTTGGAATCGGGTGCCGTGTCGTGCTAACGACCAGTTTATGGCTGAAAATTTGTCCTCACACGCGCCATTTGCAGCGCCCGACACCACGCTTGCCGGATATCGTGCCAGCATCGATAATATCGATGCCGCGCTGATCCACATGCTCGCCGAACGGTTCCGTATCACCAAGGCTGTGGGCGCCTACAAAGCCGAGCACGCCCTGCCCCCTTCCGACCCCGCCCGCGAAACCAGTCAGATCACCCGCCTGCGTAACCTGGCAGTGGAGGCACAACTCGACCCTGATTTCGGCGAAAAGTTTTTACGGTTCATCATACAGGAAGTGATCCGGCATCATGAGCAGGCGAATGGCAAAGGATGATAACTATTAGACATAACACAAACGCAGTATCGAATTTTTATTTGGTAAAGAACCAACTTCAAAAGTATTTTACTGAATTTTGAGCCTTGCGTTGCTGCGGCTCGGCGTGTGAATGTTGGCGATAGTTATCGGTGCCGTCCTGTTGAACAGGACTCAGTAAAGCACGAAGGCCCGGATTCTATCACACTGTACGGTTTCGACTTCGCGCCAATCGGCGCGGTACACTTGCGTGGCAATCTGGCATCGACAGCATTGTTTTACCATTGCAGCGTGTCGAACTCACCCCTCGGCGCGCGGCAGGCGTACTTTGACCAGCAAACCGCCAAGATCTTCGCTTTCCTCCAGCGCCACCGTGCCGCCATAGATTTCGACCACGTCGCGCACGATCGCCAAGCCCAACCCAGTGCCAGGTTTGCCCGTATCCAGGCGTGCCCCGCGCGCGAATATCCGCTCGCGCTCGCCGGAGGGAATGCCCATGCCGTCATCCTCCACCCATATCTCACAAAAGGCGAGCTGTTCCGGGTGCGGGTCAACCGTCACGAACACGCTGCCGCCGCCATATTTCGCCGCATTCTCGATAAGATTGCCGAGAATTTCGTCGAGATCCTGCCGTTCGATGCGCACGGCCGCTTGGCGCCGGCCGTCCAGATCGAAACGCGTCGCTTCGTACAGCCGGGTCACCACGCGCAGCACCGCCTCGGCGCTATCCCAGATCACCGCGTGCGAATGGCCCACCGCGCGTCGCCCCACGGCACGGGCACGGGCAAGATGGTGATCGACTTGCCGCCGCATCACCGCCGCCTCGCGCATCACCGTCTCGGACAAGTCCGGCGCTTGCGCGGTGGCGGCGTTCATCACCACGGTCAGCGGCGTCTTGAGCGCATGGGCCAGATTCCCGGCATGGGTCCGCGCTTCCTCCGCCTGGCGCTCGGTATGCGCAAGCAAGCCGTTCAATTCCTCGACCAGCGGCTGTACCTCCAGCGGCAGCGGTTCGGTCACGCGGTTGGCACCGGTATCGCGCAAACGCTTGATCGCCAGTCGCACTCGTCGCAGCGGACCCAGCCCATACCAGCTCTGCAAGGCCGCCATCAGCAGCAGCCCGGCCCCCAGGACCAGAAAGCTGTAGATCAGGATCGAACGGATACGGGCGATCTGGGCATCCATTGCGATGCGGCTTTCCGCGACCACGAACCACCACACCGTCTTGCTGCCAGGCAGGATGATTGTGCGCTCCAGCACGCGCAGCGGCTCGCCGGGAAACTGGGCACTGTCGTAGGAATGCGGTTGCGAATCAAAATGATCCTGCGTCAACTTGAGACTACGGTCCCACAGCGAGCGCGACGGAAAGTCCTCATGCCCCTTGCCGGTGATCTGCCAGTAGAGCCCGCTGTTGGGTTCGAGAAAACGCTGATCGCCCAGCGGCCGGTTGAAAAATACCTCGCCATCCGGCCCAATTTCCACCGCGCCAACCATCGCGGTCAGCATATAGCCAAGCTGATCGTCGAAATTCCGCGTGACGAGGCTGGTCAGTGTACGATCGAGGGCCAGCCCGCCGCCCAGCAACAGGATGATGATCCACCCCGCAGCGATCAACATCATCCGCTGTGCCAGCGATCCGGTATGCGCCGCCGACGCTGGCACAGCGTCGGGGATGCTCCGTTCAGGCATCAGGGCACGTACCGGGCTCGCGCCGGCTGGCGTTTCCTTTGCCGGGCTGAAGACCGCGCCGCCACAGGCCCCGGTCAGCCGCGCGACGCGTCGACCGGATCATCGAGACTATAGCCCAACCCACGGATCGTGGTGATGACGTCCGCGCCCAGCTTCTTGCGAATTCGCGTAACAAACACCTCTATAGTGTTTGAATCCCGGTCGAAATCCTGATCATAGATATGCTCAATCAACTCGGTTCGGCTGACCACCTTGCCCTTGTGATGGAGCAGATAGGACAGCAGCTTGTATTCCTGCGCGGTCAATTTCACCGGCTCGCCGTTTAGCGTGACCCGACCCGAACGCGTGTCGAGCCGTACCCCGCCGGCGATCAATTCGGACGAGGAATTGCCTGAAGCGCGCCGGATCAGCGCCCGCAACCGGGCAATCAGCTCTTCAGTCTGGAAGGGCTTGGCGAGATAATCGTCGGCGCCCGAATCGAGACCGGCCACCTTGTCCGACCAGCTATCGCGCGCGGTCAGCACCAGCACCGGAAACTTGCGTCCTTCCTTGCGCCACATCCCCAGCACGGTCAGCCCGTCGATCTCGGGCAGCCCCAGATCGAGCACCACCGCGTCATAGTCCTCGCTCGAACCCATGAAGTGGCCATCTTCGCCATCCACAGACAAATCGACGGCATAGCCATTCTGTTCGAGTGTAGATTTGAGCTGGCGACCCAGCGTCGGTTCGTCCTCGACGATCAATATGCGCATAACTTTCCCCTGCGTTATCGTGCTGTGATGAAAGCCCGGCCCGGTCGGGTCAAGCAAATGACGCTACGGTGCCTTGCGTTAATAAGCCGGCCTTACCGGGATTGCCGGATGATCTGGCCTGTACGCGCATCGACATCGACAAAAACTACTCTGCCATCGCGAATAAACTTTAAACGATAAGCCATCGCCTGAGTATCATATTCGGGCCCGAGGTACTGCATCCCCGGCATCATCGGCAAGATGTGCTGCTCGATTTCCCGCAACGGCTGGACGGCCCCGGCATGCAATTCACGACGCACCTCGCCCTGAGCGTCGCCGGGAGCGGCCTGCACCGGCACCAAGGGCAGGAGCATGGCGAGAAACAAAATGGAAAGGCGTTTCCGTATCATAAGTGGTCTGATAGGTTTTCCGGATTGAACCGGGTGTGAATACGACGCTGAAACGTTCATCGATGGCGTCCATGCGACAAAGGTTGTCATTTTCTAGCGATGACGGCTAGAGGCCCGCAATGGCTGCCGCACCGATCCTGTCCTGGGAAGGACTCGGCCTGATCCAAGGATCAGGCTGGCTATTCCGCGATCTCGATTTGGCAATTGGCCCGCGCGACCGGCTGGCGTTAATCGGCCGCAATGGCGCAGGTAAATCCACACTGCTGCGATTGATATCCGGCCAGACCGATCCCGACAAGGGCACCCGCGCGGTGCAGCCGGGCACGCGCATCGTCACGCTGGAGCAGGACCCGTTCTTCACCGGCCACGCCACGCTGATGGACTTTGCGCTACACGGCGCGGATGCCCCCCGGCCCCACGCCGTGGAAGCAATCGCCGGCCAGCTCGGCATCGACATGAGCCGCGTGGCGGAAAGTGCCAGCGGCGGTGAACGGCGTCGCGCCGCGCTGGCCCGCGCCCTCGCCTCAGAGCCCGATCTTCTGCTGCTCGACGAGCCAACGAACCACCTTGACCTCGGCGCGATCGAATGGCTGGAAAACTGGCTGCAACGCTACACCGGCGCCTTTGTGGCGATCAGCCACGACCGCACGTTTTTGACCCGGCTGACGCGGGCGACGCTGTGGATTGAACGCGGCTCGATCCGGCGCAAGGATATCGGATTCGGCGGCTATGACGCGTGGACCGAGCAGGTCTTTGCCGAGGAAGCGCGCGCCGCCGACAAGCTCGACGCCAAACTCAAGATCGAGGCCCATTGGCTGGAACGCGGCGTTACCGCGCGGCGCAAGCGTAACCAGGGCCGGCTCGAAAAGCTGTGGGAAATGCGCGCGCAACGTGCCGCGATGCTCAGCCCGCAGGGTACAGCCAAGCTGGCGCTGGCCAGCGACGACGTCAAGACCAAGGCCGTGATCGTCGCCAACAAGGTGACCAAGAGCTTTGGCGCCAACAGCGACGGGGGGGACACCGAAAAACGCACGATCATCAAGGATTTCACGCTGCGCATCACGCGCGGCGACCGAATCGGCCTGATCGGCGCCAATGGTGCGGGCAAGACCACGCTGCTCAAGCTGCTGACCGGTGAAATAGCGCCGGATACCGGGACCGTGACACTGGCCAAGTCACTGCAGACCGTCCTGATCGACCAGCAACGCAGCCTGATGAGCCCGGACAAGCGTATCCGCGACGTTCTGGCCGAGGGAGGTGATTGGGTTGATGTGCGCGGGGTGCGCAAGCATATTCAGGGTTATCTCAAAGATTTCATGTTCGATCCGGGACTGGTCGAGGCGCGCGTTGGCACCCTCTCCGGCGGTGAACGCTCGCGGCTGTTGCTGGCCCGCGAATTTGCACGGTTTTCGAACCTGCTGGTGCTGGACGAGCCGACCAACGATCTTGACCTGGAAACGCTCGATCTGTTGCAGGAAGTGATTTCGGACTACGATGGCACAGTGTTGATCGTCAGCCACGACCGCGATTTCCTTGATCGCACGGTCACGGTAACGCTGGGGCTGGACGGGTCGGGCAAGGTGGATATCGTCGCGGGCGGCTATGCCGACTGGGTGAAACAGCGCCAGACGCGCAGTGTTGCGCCGGCGGCGACGAAATCGGGCCCCGCCACGGCTGCGCCCCCCCCGCCGCCACCGCGCAAACCCAAGTTGAGCTTCAAGGACCAGCGCGATTATGAACTGCTACCACGGCAGATAGAGGTGCTCGACTCGGTCATTGCCCGAGATGAGGCGGCGCTTGCCGATCCGGGGCTATATAGCGGCAATCCTGCGAAGTTTTCCGCGCTGACTGTCGCCATCGACAAGGCTCGCGCGGACAAGGAGGCGTCCGAGATGCGTTGGCTGGAACTGGCCGAACTCGTCGAAGGGTGAGGTTATCAAGCCCTTCCCGCTTGCGAGAGGGGTTCGAGTTGGGCTGGTTCTGGCGCAATTCCCTGCCCAGCGCGTCACGCGACTGCGCACCCTCGCCCCCCCCCCCCCCGCTAGCGGGAGGGCCGAGGCCAACTTCTACTTCCGCTCGCGCGCCAGCCTGTCCTGACGATCCAGCGCAGTTTCGCCCGGCACAAAGCTCTTAGACGTCACCTTCAGCCAAATCAGCAGCGGCGCCGCCATATAGATCGAGCTGTAGCTGCCGACAAAAATGCCCATCGTAATCGCAGCGGTAAATCCGAAAATCACACGCGGCCCCAGCAGCAGCAGTGCGAGCAGCGCGATCAGCATCATTGCCGAGGTCATCACTGTGCGCGCCAACATTTCGTTGACCGAAAGATCGAGCAACTCCGGCATCGGCATCCGGCGGAACTTCTTCAAATTTTCGCGAATACGGTCGTAAACGACAATGGTATCATTCAGCGAATAGCCGATGATGGTCAGCACCGCCGCGACGATGTTGAGGTCGAACTCCAACTGCGTGAGCGCAAACATGCCCAGCGTCAGCGAAACATCGTGCACCAGGCTCAGCAACGCGCCCACGCCGAATTGCCATTCGAACCGGTACCAGATGTAAATCGAGATCGCGATCGCGGCAAAGCCCAACGCCTGGAACGCGCTCCATCCTAATTCCTTGGAGACCTTGCCCGACACCAGATCGATGCCGTCGAGCCGGGTGCCGGGATGGGCTGCGGAAATTTTAGTGATGATCGCCTTCGACATCGCCGTGGCAATCGCTGGATTTTTCGAAGCGCCCGCCGGCAATTGCATGCGGATTGATACGGCATTGGGCGCGCCGAAGGTCTGGATAATCGGATCACCATAGCCCAGCGAAGCGACCTCGCTGCGCAGAGCCCCCACCGGCGCTGCGGCGCTATGGGTAAAGGTGACGCGGATCATCTGGCCACCAACGAAATCAACGCCGAGGTTGAGGCCGTTGACCGCGATCAGCGCCCACGACGCGATCACCAGCAACCCGCTCAGCGCAAAGAACGGCAGCCGCCATTTCAGAAAATGGATGTTGGTGTTTTCGGGGACGAATTTGAGCAAACGCATCTGCCGAATCCTAAATATTGATGTCTGCGGGCCGCGTGCGGTGCAGCCAACCGGCCACCCACATCCGCGTCAGCATCACCGCCGTAAATACCGAGGTGCCGATGCCGATTATCAGCACGATGGCAAAACCGCGCACTGGCCCCGAACCAAACTTGGCCATCAACAGCGCGGCGATGATGTTGGTGATATTGGCATCGAAGATGGCGCGGCTCGCCTCTTTATAGCCCATCTCGACCGCTTGGAAGACGCGGCGACCGCGCTTGCGTTCTTCGCGAATACGCTCGTTGATCAACACGTTGGCATCAACCGCTGCGCCGATCGTCAGCACGAAACCGGCAATGCCGGGCAGCGTCAGCGTGGTGTTGATCATGGCCATCACGCCCAGGATCATCAGCACGTTCACCATCAGCGCGATATCGGCATAGATCCCGAACCGGCCATAGACGAGCACGATCACGCCCATCACCAGGACCGTGCCGACAATCATCGCAATCACGCCCTTGTGGATTGAATCGGCGCCCAGATCGGGTCCGACGGTCCGCTCTTCGATCACCTTGAGATCGACCGGCAGCGCGCCCGACCGCAGCGAAATCGCCAGCTGGTTGGCCGAAGCGACAGTGAAACCGCCTGAAATCTGAGCGCTGCCACCCATGATCGGCTCGTTGATATTGGGCGCGGACAGCACCTTGCCGTCCAGGATGATGGCAAAGGGATGGCCGACGTTCTCGGTGGTCAGCTTGGCAAATTTGGCGCCACCAGCCGAATCAAAGGTGATCGACACGACCGCGCTGTTATTGCGGCTATCGAAGCTCTGGCTGGCGTCGGTCAATTGGTCGCCCTTGATCCCGCCCAGCCGCTTGACCGCAAGCAAGCCGGCCTCCGCGCCATGCGCACCGGGCGCAAACGGCACCAGATCGTCGCCCGGCGGGCGAATGCCCTGGGCAACGTCACTTGGCAGCGCGGTCAGATCGACCAGCTTGAATTCCAGCTTGGCGGTCTGGCCCAGCAGGTTTTTCAGCGCGGTGGGGTCCTTGAGGCCCGGCACTTGGACGACGATGCGATCGTTGCCCTCGCGAATGATCGTCGGCTCGCGGGTGCCCAGCGCGTCGATGCGCTTGCGCACCACTTCGGTGGCGGTGTCCATGGCATTGGTGACCGCCTGGTCGATGCCCTCTTTGGTGGGGGTCAGCACGATGCGGGTACCGTCGACGACCTTGATGTCCCAGTCGCGCTTGCCGGTCAGCCCTGCGCCACTGGTCAGCGGCAAGATCAACTCGCGCGCGGCGTCGACCTCGCCGGGGTTGTCGACCATGAAGCTGAGCGCGCCATCCCGGTTGGAAATGTCGCCGACCTTGACCGTGCCATTAGCCTGGCTCAGCTTGATCCGGACGCTTTCCTCCATCGCTTCCAGCCGCTGCGAAACGACCTGATCGGGATTGGCCTCCAGCAGCAGATGGCTGCCGCCGGCCAAGTCAAGCCCCAGGTTGATGCGCGGCTGAGGCAGATTTGCCGGCCACGGCAGATTGGCCACGGCAAAGATCGACGGCAGCGCCGCGATACAGCAGCCCAGCGCGATGAACCAGAACCAGAGCCGTTTCCAGCGAGGAAAATCAAGCATTTGCCAGAGCCGTCCTGATTAATCGTTGGCTGCAGGCGTGCCGCCCGGCGGGATGACATCGGTGATCGTGGATTTGAGCGCCTTGACCTTCACGCCCGGCGCTAGTTCGATATCGATATAGGTGTCGTCAATCCGTACCACCCGGCCAATAAAGCCGCCGCCAGTCAACACCTGATCGCCCTTTTTCAGACCCTCGATCTTGGCCTTATGCTCGCGCTGCTGACGCATCTGCGGACGCAGGAACAAAAACCACATCATCCCGCCGATCGCCACCAACGGTAGATATTGCAACCACGCCGGTGGGCCGTCGGCGGCAGCAGCGCCCGCAGCAAGGATTGTCAGGAGGGGTGTGCTCATGGCCGGGGCAACTCTCACGGGTTATGGATTGACGTTTTGGGCGGCGCGGAACCCCTTGCGCAACTCATACGCAAGGCGCCTTGCCCCGAATGCCGCGCGCCTAGCAGCAATCCCGAGCGATGGCAACGAAGTGGCCGGGTCGCGGAAAAAGACGTAGTTGGTTCACGTTCAACACGGTCATGCTTGCCATCGCCCTTCGGCCTGCCTATGGCCCTAATCTCGGTCGGGACGTGGCGCAGCCTGGTAGCGCATCACACTGG
>JAYUBN010000023.1:0-2583 GCA_043740855.1 Sphingomonadales bacterium
GCCGGCGGTGGCGCCAGGATCGGCACCGCGCCGCGGATTGCCCCAAGCTGGCCGCCGCCGGGTCGGCACGCCAGCAAGGCGCGCGTGTAGGGATGAAACGGATTGGCGAAAATCGCCTCGCGCGGCCCGGCTTCGACAATTTCCCCGGCATACATCACCGCAACCTGATCGGCATGGCGGGCGGCAATCGCCAGATCATGGGTGATCAGCAAGATCGCCAGATTGAAATCGCGCTTGAGGCCGGCGAGCAATTCCAGAATTTGCGCCTGGACATTGGCATCCAGCGCGGTGGTCGGCTCATCGGCGATCAGCAGGCCGGGTTCGGTCATCAAAGCCGATGCAATCATCACCCGCTGGCGCATGCCGCCGGAGAGTTGGTGCGGATATTGCCGCAGTCGCAGGGCCGGCCGGTCGATCCCGGTGCGCGCCAGCATCATCACCGCGCGGGCGAGCGCATCGACCCGCGACACATGCGGGCGATGGGCACGGAAGCCTTCGATCATCTGCTCGCCGATGCTCCATACCGGATCGAGCGAGGTGGTCGGGTCCTGGAAAATCATCGCGACCTTGTCGCCGCGCAGCTTGCGCCAGGCGGGTTCGCGGGCGTTGCGCATATCGGTGCCCATGACCTGCAAGGTGCCTGCTTGCCGGACTGCCGAGTCCGGCAGCAACCCCATCGTTGCCAAGGCGGTGAGCGACTTGCCACTGCCGCTTTCGCCCACCAGGCACAGCATTTCACCCGCCGCGATGCGCAGATCGACGCCGCGCACCGCCTGCAACTTCCCAAGGGTGATGCGCAAATCTTGCAGGTCGAGCGCGGTCATCGCGGCATATCCGGTGCCAGCAGATCGCGAATGCCATCGCCGACCAGATTGATCGCCAGCACCAGCAGCATCAGTGCGCCGCCGGGAAAGCCGATCTGCCATGGATCGGTGCCGAGATGGCGGCGGCCTTCGGCCATCATCAGCCCCCAGCTTGGCTCCGGGGCCTGAATGCCAAGGCCGAGAAAGCTCAGCACCGCGACGGCGAGGATGCATTGCGCGCATTCGAAGGTGAAAATCACCGCGAACTGGCTTGCAACATTGGGGAAAATCTCCCGCGCCAGGATATGCCAGTGCGAACAGCCCAACACCCGCGCGCGGGTCACATAGTCACGCACCCGGATTTGCGCGGTCGCGGTGCGCAACACGACCGCAAAACGATCCCAGGCAGTGATGCCCAGCACCAGCACCACCACCAGCAAACCACTGCCGACCAGTTGCAGCACGGCGAGTGCCACCAGCAAGGCCGGCAAGGCAAGCCGTGTCGCAATGAAGATCGAAATGACCCGGTCGGTGAGGCCGCCAGCATAGCCGGCCAACATGCCAAGGCTTGCGCCGATCAGGCCGGCGAGCAGGGCGCCGCCGGCACCGACAATCAGCGAAATCCGCGCCCCATACAAAAGGCGTGCCAATGTGTCGCGCCCGAAACCATCGGTGCCGAGCGGATAGGCCAAACTCGGCGGGCGCAGGCGGCGCATCAGGCTTTGCGCATAGGGATCGTGCGGTGCAAAGAAATCAGCCCCCAGGGCGGCGAGCACGATCGCGCCGAGCAACACCAGGCCAAACAGCAAGGCCGGCCGGCGGATCATCGGCGCAACCGCGGGTCCAACAGCCCGTTGACGAGATCAGCGCACAGCGTGAGCAGAACGAAAACCGCAGCCACGATCACCACAATGCCCTGCACCACCGGGAAATCCGAGCGCTGGATCGCGCTCCATGCCAGCAGCCCAACCCCGTTCAGCGCGAACACGCTTTCCACCACGATCGAGCCGCCGAGCAGGAAGCCAAGCTGCACCATGGCAACCGAAACCACCGGCAAAATCGCGTTGCGCAACGCGTGCTTTCCGAGCACCAGATAGGGCGGCAAACCCTTGGCCCGCGCCGCCCGGATGAAGTCCGCACCAAGCACCTCCAGCATCCCAGCCCGGATCAGCCGCGCCAGCACCGGCATGACGAACCAGCCAAGTGCCAAGGTCGGCAGTACAAAACTGCCCCAGCTTTCCGTGCCGGAAATCGGCAGCACTTGCAGCCGTACGCCGAACAACAGAATCAGCAACAGTCCGGTCCAATAGGCCGGCATCGCCTGGGCCAACGTGGTCAGCGCCAGACACAGCCGGTCCGGCCAGCGTCCGCGTTGCACGGCGGCGGCGACCCCAAGCGGCACGCCCAGCAGCAACGCCAGCGCCAGACTGCATGCCGCCAGCACCAAGGTCACCGGCAACCGATCGAGGATCATCACCGCCACGCTTTCCTTGGTGAAAAGCGACTGGCCGAGATCGCCACGCAGAATATGCCCGGCCCAGTTGAGATACTGCGCCGGCAGAGACTGATCGAGGCCGTAATAGGCGCGGATGCGGGCAAGATCGGCGGGGCTGGCCTCCATGCCGCCCAGGGCCACCGCTACGTCGCCGCCGAGATGGACCAAGGCGAAGGCGGCGAAGGAGACGCAGAGACAGACTAGGAGCGCATCGATCAGGCGATGGATCATTGAGGTTTCACGCCTGTATCGCGTAGGGTGGATGCAATCCGCCGCCTCTGCGGT
>JAYUBN010000024.1:0-8553 GCA_043740855.1 Sphingomonadales bacterium
CATGCCCACCGACAGGTTGGCCTTGAGCGTCGAATCAAAGCTGACCATCAACAGCTTCACCGCATCTTCAAAGCTGAGCTTGCGATCATAGCCGCGCAGGATGATCGGCCGCCCATATTTGGTCTCGCCGATCTGGAAAAACGGCGTGTCGAAACTGGCCTCGATGAAATTGCCTTCGGGATAGATCAGGAACAACCGGGGCTGCATGCCCCTGATCTGCCCGGCCAGAATGATCGAGGCCGAAAATTGCCCTGAACCGGTCTGGCCATTATCCGCGTCGCGCGCCTGGATGGTTTCGCGCAGCAATTTGCCCACAATGGTAACGACCTGGAACATCGTCGGCGCTTCGAGCAGCGAATTATGCCGCTCTTCCGGGGCCTTGTTACGCTCTTCCAGCTGGCTGATCACTGCCTGCGTGGTGGCAAGATTGCCCGACGTCATCGCCGCGATGATGCGGTCGCCCGGCTTGCTCCAGCAAAACATTTTGCGAAAGGTGGAGATGTTATCGACGCCCGAATTGGTCCGGGTGTCGCTCATCAGCACCAAGCCTTTATCCAGCAGCATACCCACGCAATAGGTCACAACATTGTCCTTTGTCACACGCGCGACATCGCAGCCGAATCTGGCTGATGGTCGCTGATGAACTGGGGAAGTCGGCGGGCAAGGTCAAGTCGTCGCCGACTGCTAATCACGCCTTATTGCGCCTGCAACTGCTGATCCGCGCCGGCTCGTTGCTGCGCACCGCTCCGCTGATCCACCGACAGCAGCACAGACAACTCGCTGCCCCCTGCCCCCAACGAGATGCCGGTGACCGGCGCGGCATCGCGGTAATCGAACCCGGTTGCTACCCGGACATAGCGTTCATCCGGGCACACGCCATTGGCCACGTCGAAACCCACCCAGCCCAGTTCATCGACATGCGCCTCGACCCAGCCATGGCCAGCCTGTTGCTCGCCCGCCATTTTATGGCAGGATTCGTCAATCAGCAGATAACCGCTGACATAGCGCGCCGGAATATCGAGCAGGCGAGCGGCAGCGATGAAGATGTGGCTATGGTCCTGGCAAACGCCGTGCTTTGCCGCGAGCGCCATTTCGGCGGTGGTCCTGGCATCGGTGTGGCCAATTTCAAAAGCCACCGCATCATGCACCGCCGCCGAAAGCCCGTGCAACCGGTCGAGCGGGCTGTCAGTACTGCCGCGAAACCGCATCGCTAGCGCACGCAAATGCGCGCCCGGCCGCGTCAGATCGGTCTGGGTGATAAACGCCCACAGCGGCATGGACCCGGTGTGCGGCCCAATGATGCCGGCGTTATCGGCAGTCTTTACCAGGCCAGCGCATGTCACGACGATGTCCTGTGTATCCGGGGCAAAGGACACCAGCGCCGTCTCATTATTATTGTGATCGTCATACGATGCCTGAACTTCGGCGCCCGCGACAGTCATGTTCCAGTCGAGCACGACCTGACCATGGCTGGATTTCGGCTTCAGCCGCAGCCGTTGCAGGCCATGCGCGGGGGCAATGTCAAAGCGATAACGGGTGGTATGGCTGACGGATATCTGCACGCGCCCAAGATCCTCTCGATGAAATACCCTATGCTTTAATTCCAAAGCCTCGTGCGCAAAAATGCGTACCGGCTTTTTGCATGAAACGATGCGACAACATTAAGCAATAAACCGGTAATCAGTGGCAATCGCGCGGGCCAGATTGTCGTTACGGGCGATGAACTGGATCAAGAATTCATGCAGACCATAGTCGAAAATGGCGCCGATGCCGGTGCCGCTCAGCCGTGAAATCGCGTCAGCCAGCAAGCCATGAGCCGAGGCCTCTTCGCCATATTCACGCGCTAGCCCCCGCATGTTGCTGCCGATCTTGGCATAGGAATATGCCATGCTGCGCGGAAAGCGCCCATCGAGGATCAAGAATTCAACGATCCCCCGGCGATTGAGCGTGCCGGAATTCAGCCAGCGAAAGGCCCGCTCGCCCGCTACCGAACGCAGCAGCATTTCCCACTGGGCATGGTCGAGATGCGATCCTACCCCGGCCCCCGACGGCAGCAGCACGTGATATTTGACGTCGAGGATGCGGGCAGTGTTGTCGGCGGCTTCCAGGTAGCTGCCGATCCGCGCGAAATTGAAAATTTCGTTGCGCAGCATGGTGCCTTCCATCGCGCCGCGCACCAGCATCGCCTGACGGCGGATCAAGCGGAGCACTTCGCCCAGATTGCCTTCGCGCACCGGCTTGGCCAGCGCCTCGCGCAGCACCATCCACGCCTCGTTCGTCGCTTCCCATACCTCGCGGGTAATCGCCGTGCGCACCATGCGGGCGTTGGTGCGGGCATTTTCAAGCATCCACAGCACCGAGCCCGAATTATCCGGGTCGCGCAGGACGAAATCGGTGACCAGCGCACAAGTAAACTCCTTGTTGCGCCGGCTGAATTCCGCTTCCTGGCCAAGCGTGACCAACACCGATCGCCATTCGTCGCTGGCGTTGCCGCTGGTCCGCGTCAACGCCATGCGAAAGCCCGCTTCGAGCAGCCGAGCGGTATTTTCCGCCCGCTCCAGATAACGGAACATCCAGAGCACACCGCTGGCGCTGCGCCCTAACATCCGCGAGCTGCCGGCTTGGTCGGCACGAGCCCGAATTCACCGCTGGGCGAATTTTCTCGCAAACTGTGCGAAGCGCGCGTCATTCTGCCAGCACCCAGCTGTCCTTTGTTCCGCCACCTTGCGAGGAATTGACCACCAGCGAACCCTTTTTCAGCGCTACCCGCGTCAGTCCGCCCGGCGTGATCTTGATGCCTTCCGGCGAAACCAGCACGAATGGCCGTAAATCAACGTGGCGTGGCGCCAGCCCCGCCTTGGTAAAAATCGGGACCGTCGACAGCGCGAGCGTTGGCTGGGCGATATAATTTTCCGGTTTGGCGCGCAGCTTTTTCTCGAACTCGGCAAGCTCGTTTTTCGACGCCGTGGGGCCGATCAACATGCCGTAACCGCCAGAGCCATGCACTTCCTTGACCACCAGATCGGCCAGATTCTCCAGCACATGGCCCAGTGAATCCGCCTCGGCGCAGCGCCAGGTCGGAACGTTTTGCAGGATCGGCTTCTCGCCGGTGTAAAACTCGACGATCTCGGGCATGAAGCTGTAGATAGCCTTGTCGTCGGCAATGCCGGTGCCCGGCGCATTGGCAATGGTGATGCCGCCAGCGCGATAGACGTCCATGATCCCGGCAACGCCCAGCATGCTGTCCGGATTGAACGATAGCGGATCGAGAAAGTCATCATCGACCCGGCGATAGAGCACGTCTATCGCTCGCCAGCCACGCGTCGTGCGCATCGCGATCCGGCCATCGACGACGCGCAGATCGCTGCCCTCGACCAGTTCGGCGCCCATCTGGTCGGCCAGGAAGGCATGCTCGAAATAGGCCGAATTATAAATCCCGGGGGTCAGCACCGCGATCACCGGGCGATCGCCAGTTTTGGCTTCCGTCCCTGTGCCGGTCGCCGCTGGCGCGCAAGCAGCCAGGCTGCGCGCCAGTTCGCGGGGGTAATCCGATACCGGCCGCACCCGCACGCTGTTGAACAATTCGGGGAACATCGCCATCATCGTTTCGCGGTTCTCCAGCATGTAGGAGACACCGCTGGGGGTGCGGGCGTTATCTTCCAGAACCATGAAGTCGTCAGGCCCGGTGCGCACCAGATCGACGCCAACGATATGGGTATAGACGCCGCCCGGCGGCGTAAACCCTGCCATTTGCGGCAAAAAGGCGCTGTTATTGCGCAGCAACCGCTCGGGTAGCAGGCCCGCGCTGACGATCTCGCGCTTGTGATAAAGGTCGTGCAGAAACGCGTTCAGCGCGCGCACCCGCTGCTCGATACCTTTTGACAGCTTCTGCCATTCATCGCCGGTGACGATGCGCGGGATCATATCAAAAGGGATCAGTCGTTCCTGCCCGGCATCGTCGCCATAGACATTGAAGGTGATGCCAGTACGGCGAAAGCTGGTCTCTGCCGCTTTGCCCTGACGCAGCAGCCAGCCGCGATCCTGCCTGTCAAACCATTCGCGATAGGCCTGATAAGCCGGGCGGACCCCGCCCCCCTCATCAACCATTTCATCAAAACAGATACGGGCCGTTGGCGGCATCGGCAAACCCCTTTGTGACCCGAACCTGCAATACAATTCAGCCTTTGCCAAGCTATCATGCTGCACCTGCGAAGATATTTATTTTCCCCGCTGTGCCGGGTGCAGTTTCCGGGCTGGCCGCAATCCGGTCCGCGGTGGAAGAGAGCAGGCCACATGGCTCATCATCGCAGGTTCGGCTGCGATAATTCAGGCAGGTCTAGAACGCCGCATCCAATTGTCGCATAACCTCGGCGATGACGCGGGGATCGTGGGCAAAACCCAGATGGTTGCAACGCACCGCCACGGCACGGTCGCGTTCGCCGGGCCAGCCGCAGGCAGACCGGGGGCTGACGATGCCGTCGCGCGGGCTCCATAGCGCGATGGTCGGTACAGGCGGCTTCACCGCAAAATCGCCGGGGATCGGTGGCTGATCGACGCCGTGGCCGGTCACCAATTCATAGGCGCGCCAAGCGTTGTTGTTGCGCCGGTCACCTGAAAAAGGCGTGCCCATGGTAATGACGCGGCTGACTGCTTCGGGCCGACTTTTGGCGATCTCGCGCGCGAACAGCCCACCCAGACTCCAGCCGATCAGCGCCACCGGCTGCGCCTCGGTCCGCGCGAGATTGGTGACGCGGTTGAGCAGAAAGGCAAAGTTTTCCTGCGTCGGGCCAAAGTTAAAGCCCAGTCCCCACTCGTGCGGGCGGTGGCCGGCCGCCGCCAGCGCGCGCAGCATCGGGCGCATTCGTATCGGGTGCGCGCCAAATCCGGGCAACAGCATCACCGGCTGCGGATGTATCGCCGCAAGTGCGGTAGCTGCGGCGCGATCAAGCCGGGGTACCAGCGCCCGCAATTCGGCGAGCAGCAAATGGATTTTTGGCCCGCCCACCCCGTCCGGGCGGCGCTGGCGAGCCAGATCCGCGCGACGGGCCAGCGCCGACACACCAAACCCGAGCGGTGTCATATGCGCTTTACCGGCAGCCATCGGCAACGCTTCGCGCAGTCGTTGTTTTCCAAGCCAGTGCCGATCCCGGTCGAATAGGTCATCATGATCTTATCGTAATTCATCCTCGGATAGGCCGGCATTTTCGGGAATGGGGCGGAACTCTGCATATGAGCCGATGACCGCGATCTTCAAGTGCGTCTGGTCCATCCGCCCCCATCCGTCTGCATTGCAATCGGCGCTGTGTTCGCCATATGCGCCGGATGGCCGAACTGATCATCCGCCGCGGACTTGCCGAACCCGACACCTCGGGGCAGTTCGTGCCACACAAACCGGTGCGCCCGCACAAGCCCGATGGCGGCAAACCCTTTACTATCGTCTCGGAATACCAGCCCGCCGGCGATCAGCCGACCGCCATCGCCGACCTGGTCGCCAGCGCCCTTGACGGCGAACGCACGCAGGTCTTGCTGGGCGTGACCGGCAGCGGCAAGACTTTTACTATGGCCAAGGTGATCGAGGCATTGCAGCGCCCCGCGCTGATCCTGGCGCCCAACAAGATTTTGGCCGCACAGCTTTACGGCGAATTTCGCAGCTTTTTTCCGGACAACGCGGTCGAATTTTTTGTCAGCTATTACGATTATTACCAGCCCGAAGCCTATGTCCCGCGCAGCGATACCTACATCGAAAAGGAAAGCAGCGTAAACGAGGCAATCGACCGCATGCGCCACTCGGCAACGCGCTCGCTGCTCGAACGCGACGACGTAATCATCATCGCCTCGGTTTCCTGCCTTTATGGCATCGGCTCGGTCGAAACCTATTCGGCGATGATCTTCGACCTCAAAACCGGATCCAGCGAGGACCAGCGCGAGATCATCCGCAAGCTGGTCGCGCTGCAATACAAGCGCAATGATACCGCATTCCAGCGCGGCCATTTTCGGGTTCGCGGCGACAATCTGGAGATATTTCCCAGCCATTACGAAGATATGGCGTGGCGCATCAGCTTTTTCGGCGACGACATCGAAACTATCGCCGAATTCGATCCGCTGACTGGCAAGAGCGGCGCGGTGCTCGACAAGGTGCGGATTTACGCCAATTCGCACTATGTCACCCCCGGCCCGACGATGAAGCAGGCGGCCGACGCGATCCGTCTTGAGCTGACCGTGCGGCTGGAAGAGCTGGTGACCGAGGGCAAATTGCTGGAGGCACAACGGCTTGAACAGCGCACCAATTTCGATCTGGAAATGATCCACGCCACCGGCAGTTGCGCCGGAATAGAGAACTACAGCCGTTTTCTGACCGGCCGCCAGCCGGGTGAGCCGCCGCCGACGCTTTTCGAATATCTGCCCGAAAATGCGCTGCTGTTCGTCGATGAAAGCCATCAGACGGTGCCGCAGATCGGCGCCATGGCCAAGGGCGATCACCGCCGCAAGATCACGCTGGCCGAATACGGATTTCGCCTGCCCAGCTGCATCGACAACCGCCCGCTGCGCTACAACGAATGGGACGCGATGCGCCCGCAGACCGTGGCCGTGTCCGCCACCCCCGGCCCGTGGGAAATGGAACAATCGGGCGGTGTTTTTGCCGAGCAGGTGATCCGCCCGACCGGGCTGATCGATCCGCCGGTGGAAATTCGCCCGATCGAGGATCAGGTGCAGGATTGCATCCACGAATGTCGCCTGACCGCAACGCAGGGTTATCGGACATTGGTGACCACGCTGACCAAGCGCATGGCCGAGGACTTGACCGAGTTCATGCACGAAGCAGGCCTGCGCGTGCGCTACATGCACAGCGATGTCGAGACGCTGGAACGGATCGAGCTGATCCGCGATCTACGACGCGGCGTCTATGACGTGCTGGTTGGCATCAACCTGCTACGCGAGGGGCTGGACATTCCCGAATGCGGGCTGGTGGCGATTCTGGACGCCGACAAGGAAGGCTTTTTACGCAGCGAGACCTCGCTGATCCAGACGATCGGCCGCGCCGCGCGCAATGTCGATGGCCGGGTGATCCTGTATGCCGACCGCATGACCGGCAGCATGGAACGCGCCATCGCCGAAACCGACCGCCGCCGCGACCGCCAGCACGCCTTCAATCAGCTTCACGGCATCACCCCGACCACGATCAAGCGCGGTATCGCCGACATCATCGCCGACACCGCCAGCCGCGACGGCGTTACCGTCGAGCTGGAGGATGACGGCGTCAATAATTTGGTCGGCCACAATCTGCGCGGCTATATCGAGGACCTGGAAAAGCGCATGCGGGCCGCTGCCGGTGACCTGGAGTTCGAAGAAGCCGGGCGGTTGCGTGACGAAATCCGGCGACTGGAGGCTAATGAACTGGGGCTGCCGGTACAACACCAGCGGGCGGCGATTGTCGGGCGGAGTAACGAGGGCAAGCCAGGGACGCGCAAGACGCGGTATGGAAAGTCTCAGAAAAAATGGGGGAAGTGAATCTCAATCAATTACTGAATTGTCACAATTTTTAACTAAATTTCGCCACCCCTTTTTGGCAATTTATCCGCTGTCTACGGTGCTTTTTACTGCCTACATAAAAATGTATGATTCATAATTTTGCGACGGCGGAATGGCTGGCGTGTTTGACGCAGCAGAGCCAACTGCAGGGGCAGCGAGCGCAGCCGACGTTGAAAAACTTCACACGAAGATCGGGCAATTGCTGGTTGCACGGGGTTTTTCGGCGAAGGCCGCAGCCCGCTGCAGCAAACCTGCAATATTCAACACCGATCAGGGGCTGATCTGAACACTAAACAGAAAAGGCTCATGGTAGCCGCCGACCTGTCGAAAAAACCCGGACCACCTTGCTAAATCGAGGCCAGGCGCTCCGCCACCAACGCCCGCACCGCTTTCTTGTCCGGCTTGCCGAGGCCGGACAGCGGCATTGCGGCGCCCAGCACGACATGCTTGGGCGCCTGCACCGGCCCCTTGGCGGCGCGCACGCGCGCAATAATTGCGTCAACATCGATATCGGCGCCGACACGCGGCACCACGAATGCGACCACCTTCTCGCCCCATTTGGGATCGAACTGGCCCACCACAGAGACCTGCGCCACCGCCGCATCGCCCATGATCACGTCCTCGATCTCGCGCGGATAGACATTGAAGCCACCAGTTATGATCATATCCTTCTTGCGGTCGATAATGCGCAAAAAGCCATCGTCATCCGCCACCGCGACATCGCCCGTGTGCAGCCAGCCGCCGGCAAAGGCTTCGGCGGTTGCCTCCGGCTTGTCGAGATATTCGCGCATCAGCAGCGGGCCCTGCACGCAAATCTCGCCAGCTGTGCCGGGCGCGACCGGTTGGTTGGCATCGTCGAGCAGCGCGAGGCGGACCCACGGGACCGGCCGACCGCACGAGGCCATGCGTCGCGCATTGGCCGGGTCATGCTCGTGCCGGCGCATAACCGTGACCGTCATCGGCGCCTCGGACTGGCCGTAAAACTGGAAGAACACCGGCCCGAAAGCGGCAATACCCTGCGCC
>JAYUBN010000025.1:0-24194 GCA_043740855.1 Sphingomonadales bacterium
GAAGGCGCCAGCACCGAGGCCTGGGGCCGACCCGATCGGGTCAAGGCCAGCGGCTTTGCCAACTCTCTCGCCCGCAAGGTAACCGGGGTGGAATTATCCGACCCGATGAGCGGGTACTTCATGCTTCGCACGGAGATCCTGCGCGCCGACGCGGATCGCTTGTCCGGCGTCGGTTTCAAGATCCTGCTCGACATATTGGCGACAATAAAAGAGCCGCTGCGGATCAAGGAATTTCCGCTGGATTTTGCCGCGCGTGCCGAAGGCGAAAGCAAGCTTGACCGCACCGTAATATTCGAATTCCTGGTAGGTCTTTACGACAAATGGCTGGGCCGTTTCATTCCCACCCGATTTGCGTTGTTCGGCACGGTTGGTGCGGCTGGCGTGGTGGTGCAATTTAGCGCGCTTTGGCTTGTGCTCCACGCGGCAATGGGCGAGCGCTTCATTTATGGCCATTGGTCAGCGAACACGCGTTTCAATATTGCCAACACCGTGGCGGCGGTGATCGCCATGACCTTCAACTTCGTGCTGAACAATGAACTGACCTATGCCGACAAACGCCTGCGCGGGTTTGTACCGGTGATGCGCGGCTGGGCAAAATTCGGGCTCACCTGCTCGTTGGGCCTGCTGACCAACATTGGCTCGGCGGCAGCACTAAAGGCGATGGGCTTTCATGAACTGGTCGCGGTCCTGACCGGAATCATACTGGGTTCGGTATGGAATTTTGCGCTCAGTTCCAAATTTGTCTGGGGCAAGTACTAATAAATGCCGTGCCTCGGAGTGTGATGCGAAGAGGTGCATACCGATTTTTTTGCTTTAAATTTCTCGAAAACAAAGACTTCTACAGAACATTGCGTTTCTTTCTTCTGGCATCATGCTGTAGCTATTGTGGCGAACGGCAAATACTGTTGCCGCCCGCTCTGCGTCAACGCCAGCTCGTCAGCCACATCCACCGTTCGAAACTCGCGGTACCGTGATGCAGCGGTGCGCCCGAAATGATCGGGTAGAAATAGCCGAACAGTGCCAGCGACAGTGCCAACGCCACCGGAGCGGTCCAGCGCCAGGCGTCGCGCCGGTGCCATAGCGCGTCAAGCGCCAGAGCCAGTGCGGCCATGAGGAAGGTGCCCGGCAACAGATAGTGATAATAAAATTGCACGGGTTTGGCGGATACCACCCACATCCCCAGGCACGCCAGATAAAGCCCGGCGACTGCCAGCGTATCCCACCGGCCCGAAAGAGGCCTCCGCCACCCCGCCCACAGGCACCACAGTAACGCGGGCAGCCCGGCCAGCATGGTGAACGGATTGCCGATCAGGACGATCCCGCGTTGTGTCCCATCGACCTTTTCGTACAGATACCAGATCGATCGCCAGTCCAGCATCCATTGATACCAGACGCTTTGATACGGATGCCTGGCCAGCACGCTTTCCTGCAATTGCAGCATATAATGTTGCCAGAACAGGAAGGCGGTGGGACCAACCGGGTTCTGGCGATAGAAAAAGGCTGGCAGGAACGTCAGCCAATAGACCGCGATCGGTGTCACGAGCAGCCAGAACATCAGCTCCGGCAGGAATATGCCCGCGATCGGAGCGGCGACACTGCCGGTCAGCGCAGCCCGGCTGCGCACCGTGACCAGCGCCAGCACGACGAACACAATGGCGGGTGCCACGCTCCATTTCGCGCCCATCGCCAGCCCGAACGCCACCCCGGCCAGCGCCAGACGCCACCGCTCTTGTCCACGAGACCGGATCGCGGCGGCAACTTGCCACAACGCCAGCATGGCAAAGCCGGCCATTGCCATATCGAGCATGGCAATGCGGCTCTGGATAAACCACGCGAAGTCGGTTGCCAGCAGCACCATCCCGGCCAGCGTGGCGAACCGCCGCCGGCTCGCCCACCACAGCGCCCGGCCAAAGGCGAACAGGCCGATTACGCCCATCAGCGCGCTGGGCAGGCGCCAGCTTGCCGGCTTATCACCAAACAGCTGGATCGCGGCGGCGATGGCTTCCTTGGCCACCAGCGGATGTTCGGCATTGGCCAGTTGCAGTGCCAGCAGTGCTCTTGCCGCGGGTACATAATGCACTTCATCAAAGTACATCTTGGCCGGAATGCCGAGGCGGTGCCACACCACAGCTCCGAAAACCAGGCTGAGCGCAACACAATATGCCAGAGGATCGTGCTCGCGAAGCACGGAAATTCGCCTGTTCGCCTGCATCCGGCGCGGATAATGCCCCGCGAGCGCCGGCGCAACCGCTTGCCCTGCCGTCTCGCCGCTCTTAAAGGTAAAATCATGAAACGCTCCACCGGACAAGACCGCAGCATCACCCAGAATTGGCGTCCCGCCACGCGTGCCGTTCGCGGCGGCACCTGGCGTTCGGAGCAGGGCGAAACCAGCGAGGCGATCTACCTTACCTCGGGCTATTGCTACGACGATGCCGAGACCCCGGCGGCGCGCTTTGCCGGAACAATCCCGGGCATGACCTATTCGCGCACGCAGAACCCCAGCGTGCAGATGCTGGAAGAACGTATTGCGCTGATGGAAGGCGCCGAAGCCTGCCGCGCGCAGGCCAGCGGCATGGCGGCGATGTCCAGTGTGCTGCTGTGCCAGCTCAGCATGGGCGATCACATGGTGATTGCACGCGCCGCCTTTGGCCCGACGCGGTGGGTGACGGATAATCTGCTGCCGCGCTTCGGCATTGCCTGCACCCCCGTGGACGGGCGCGACCTCGACGCCTGGGCTGCAGCGATCCAGCCCCATACCAAAGTGTTTTTCTTTGAAACGCCTGCCAACCCGACGATGGATATCGTCGATATCCGCGCCGTGTCCGATCTGGCGCACCGTCATGGCATCACTGTTGTGGTGGACAATGCTTTTGCCACCAGCGCGCTGCAACGTCCGCTGGAGCATGGTGCCGATGTTGTCGCTTATGCGGCAACCAAAATGATGGATGGGCAGGGCCGGGTGCTGGCCGGCGCGGTTTGCGGTACTGCGGATTTCATCAATACCAAACTGCTGCCGTTTCAACGCAACACTGGCAATACGCTGTCGCCGTTCAATGCCTGGGTGGTGTTGAAGGGGCTGGAAACGCTTGAATTGCGCGCCCATGCCCAGGCCGCGAACGCGCTGGTTGTGGCGCGATTTTTGGAAGGGCGCGTGCCGCACCTCTTGCATCCTGGGCTGCCCAGCCACCCGCAACATGCCCTGGTGCAGGCGCAGATGAAGGCGGCCGGTTCGGTATTCACGTTTACCGTGGATGGTGGACGTGCGTCAGCAATGGCGCTGCTCAACGCGCTGCAACTTATCGATATTTCGAATAATATCGGCGACACCAAGAGCCTGATGACGCACCCCGCATCGACGACGCATTCCAGCCTGACGCCAGAAACGCGTGGCCAAATGGGTGTGACCGAAGGCATGCTGCGGATCAGCGTCGGACTGGAAGACCCCCAGGACCTCATCGACGATCTTGGGCAGGCTCTCATCAAGACAGGATTGTGATTGGGCATTTTCCGCGCTAGCGTCGCGAGATGAAGGAGCTTTTCCAGCACGCCGCCATCACTCACGGGATCACCGTGAGGGTGGCCGTAAATTTTCTGCCCGAACAGTCGCGGATCGATGCGGGCAAGTGGTTCTGGGTTTATCATATCCGCATCGAGAACGGCACTGGCCAGACCGTGCAGCTGCTCAGGCGGCATTGGCGGATCACTGATGGCCGTGGCGACATCGACACGATCGAGGGCGATGGCGTGGTCGGTGAACAGCCGGTTCTGGGTCCGGGGCAAAGCCATGACTACGTTTCGGGTTGCCCGCTCAATACCCCCAACGGCAGCATGGCCGGTCAATACACGTTTTTTTGCCCCGATAACGGCACCTTGTTTCAGGCCGCGATCCCCTTTTTTCCGCTTTCGGCGCCGGCCACCGCCGGTTAGAACTGCGCCATGAAGCGCACGCATCTGCCGCTCAACGCCTTGCGCGTATTCGATGCCGCAGCCCGGCATTTGTCATTCACCCGCGCGGCGGATGAACTGGCCGTCACCCCGGCGGCGGTCGGCCAGCAAATCCGCGCGCTGGAAGATTTGCTGGGCGTGGTTCTGTTCCGCCGCACCAGCAAGGGACTGGAACTGACGGCGGAAGCCAGCGCCGGGCTGGAGCCGCTGCGCACAGCCTTTCTGCAACTCGAGGATGCCGTCCAGGCAATGCAGGTCGGCCAATCGAGCCACGTCTATACAATTGCGGCCCCGCGCGATGTCTTTGCGGCATGGCTGGCGCCTCGGCTTGCGGGTTTTCGAGGCGAGAACGCCGATGTCCGGTTCGTGCTTGTCGATGGGGAGACCACTGATTTTACCGAGGCCAATCTCGATCTGGCGCTGCGCTGGATTGAGGGACCGGGCGACCTCGAAGGTGTTCAGCTAGGCGCTTCCCGCTGGGTTACCGTGGGTCAGGGTGACTGGATCGCCTGGCCCGGCGACGCGCTGCCCGGCGGCGACGCAGATGCGCCGTTCCATATCGGCGATGCCGGGCAGGCACTGGCTGCGGCTGCGGCGGGGCTGGGCCGGGCGCGGGTACCGCTGCTGCTGGCGCAGGGTTGGCGGGATCTCGGTCGCATCGCCGATTGGCATGACGAGGTTGATTGCCGGCGTGGCTACTGGCTGGTTGCGCCCTTGCCGCAATGGCGGCAAAAGAAGGTCAAGGCGCTTGTGAATTACCTGACTTCGATATGATACCTATTCCATAAACCAACCGTGGCTCACGACCAGCGATTGGCCGGTCAAGGCATTGCTGCCAAAACCGGCAAACAACAGCGCTACCTCGGCGACATCTTCGACGGTGGTGAATTCGCCGTCCACCGTCTGGCCCAGCATCACCCTCTTTATCACTTCCTCTTCGGAAATCCCCAGCTCCCGAGCCTGTTCGGGGATCTGCTTGTCCACCAAAGGCGTACGCACGAAACCCGGACAAATGACATTGGCGCGCACGCCATGCGCGGCGCCTTCCTTGGCGATGACGCGGCACAACCCGAGCAGACCATGTTTGGCCGTAACATAGGCCGATTTCAGCGGCGAAGCCTCCTTGGAGTGGACCGACCCCATCAGGATCACTGCACCGCTGCCGTGCGCATACATATACGGCAGGCAGGCGCGCGTGGTCAGGAAGGCGCCATCGAGATGGATCGCCAGCATTTTCTTCCAGTCGGAAAAAGCATAATTCTCGATTGAATTGACGATCTGCACACCCGCGTTGGAGACCAGCACGTCGATGCCGCCCCACGCGCCGACGACTGCGGCGATGCCGGCATTGACTGCGTCCTCGTCCGTGACATCCATCGCTACCGCCAGCGCGCGACCGGGGGTGGCGGCATTGATATCTGCGGCGGTCCGTTCAGCCGCAGCCATGTTGAGATCGGCGATCGCCACTTTTGCGCCTTCGCTGACATAACGCAGGGCGATGGCGCGCCCGATGCCGCTTGCCGCACCGGTGACGACGCAGATCCTGTCCTGGAGTTTCATGAACTATGTCCTCGTGAGGAGTGATGGAGCGCCGATCAGGTCTGCGGCATCTTCGGGTGTGTCGACATCGCGAGTGAAGTGATCGTTTGCCGCATCGAACCAGGCGACCTGCGCGGGGTAAGCGTCGATGAAAGCGCGCGGCGGCATGGAGCCCGGATCGCGCAGGTGCCGCGCCACGGAACCCGGAAAAATGACCGGATTGCCCCGGTCGCCGGCAAAGCGTGGCACGCAGATGCGGGTTCCGGCATGGCGTGCGAATTCGGCGACGAGCGCGCGGATATCGGTGGTCGTCAGCAACGGCTGGTCCGCCAGCGCGACCAACAGGCCAGGCGCTGTCAGCGGGGTTGCGACCAATCCAGCGCGAACCGAGCTGTGCTGGCCGCACTCGGCATTGGGGTTGGCAACCAGCCTGACGTCGAGCCCGGCCAATTCGGCAGCGACAGCACCATCATCGCTGCCCGTCACCACCGTCAGGCTGATGCCAAGATCTAGGTAAAGCAGCGCACTGCGCCGCACCATCGCCATGCCATCGACGCAAAGCAGCAGCTTGTTGACGCCCGCCATGCGCCGCGAACGCCCGCCGGCAAGCAGGATGGCTTCGAGAGGGAGGCTGTCCGGGCTGACCACAATGCCGTTGTTGCCGCATTTTTTGGAGTTGCGAAAGGGTTCCGCAAACAAAAATGGGCGCGCCGGGTGGCGCGCCCATTTCCATCGCATAACGTTGTTCAGATCAGAACCTGAACTGGCCGAACAGAACTATTTCGTCATAGGTGCCATTGCCGACGCAGGTGCCTGAAGCCTGGGTAGCAAAGCTGCTGAAGCTGTTTGCCGTGGCGCTCGTGCCGCAGCCGATCACACCATCGGTGGTCGCAACGGCGCCATTTTTCGCCGTCTCGCGCTTGTACACCAGCGCAATGTCGACGATCTTGACCGGCTCCCACTGCAGGCCGACGTTAAAGTAATGGTCACGCAGGGCGCTGTCGGTGATGCGGTTCGGCTGAGTCCAGTCATAACGGCCGAACGCCGTCCACTTCGGCGTGATATTGACGTTGCCGAAGATCGAGTAGCCGCGCGCCGAATCCTGCGAATAGGCGGTCATGGCACCGGAGGGTGTCAGCGGGTTCACCGCCACATTGTTCCAGTTCTTGGCATAGAAAAATTCGCCGCCAACGTTAAAATGCGCGTTTTTGTAGCCAGCACCGGCATCCAGACGCTTTGCGGTGCGGAAGGTGGTCGGGAAGGCAGCGCCGGTCAGCGCTTGCGTGCCATTGGCGCGCTTGCCGGTGTATCCGCCTACAGCTGCCCAGAAGCCGTCGTACTGTGCCGACACACGGCCTTCCAGATCGACGTATTTGGTGACCTTGACGTTGCGGAAGCCGCCGCCATCGATGGCCGAGAGCTGGTAGCTGATCAAGCCATGGGCCAGATCGCCCAGCACATGCACACCCCAGTCGGCGGTGGTGCCATAGCCCATCCGATCGACGGTCAAATTCTCGATGTGGCGAAAGCCGTACTGGCCCTCGACGTAGGGGATCCAGGGCAGCGGCGCGGCGCCGACGCGGACAATCAGCGCCGGATCGAGCTTGGCCTGCAGGAAGGCGTTTTTGATAAAGAAGCCCTTGCCAACCAGGCCTGCGGTACCGAGGTTCGCGGTCTGGGCCGGGCAAGCAGCAGTTGCGCCGGTGACCGGGCAATTCAGGGCCGGGATTGCCGTGCTTGGCGTCACGTAATTCAGGTTGGCGCTCTCGCCGACGACATTGGCGGCATCCATCAGCAATGTTGCGGAAAACATCGGGCTGAACTGGTGATCAACGCCCAGATACATCCGTTTGATGTTGAAGCCGGTGCCGCTGCCGGTGTTGTTCTTGCCCGCAGTCTGCTGATGAATGTTGCTCACGTTAAAGTACATGCGGCCGTTGATCTGGGTATTCGACGCCCACGCCAGAGCCTTGGGAATCGGCTGATGCGCCGCGGCGGCGCTGGCGGCGTCGGCCTTGACCTCGGCATGATCGGCCTTGGCTGAAGCGCTGGACGCAAGCTGGGTAGCAGCCTCCGCCTGACTGGCGGCCTGGCTCGAGGCGGCCTGTTGGGCGCTGCCCTGCTGGTCGATTTTTGCCTCAAGCGCGCTCAGCCGGGCCTGCAATGCGCTGATTTGCGCCTGCGCGGCGTGCAACTCTGCGACGGCGGACGGACCGGCCTTGACGGTCAGATGGCGATGGTTGGCTTTGGCCTCGGCGGACGCAGGCGCGGCCAGCACGGCCGCAACCGCGGACAGCGTAATGGTGTTCAGCAGCTTCATAGTAAATTATGCTCCCTCATTGCAATTGGCCCAAGCGCGAATGGCCATAGGCGGATCCGTTGATTTCCAGCGTGACGTCCGGTCAGGTATTTGGCGCCCATCGGACTGCCAAACCTCTATTTCCGATAACCTCAACTAAACTGGTAGAGATTGATCCTATTAAAATCAAGCCTTGTGATCGCCATGATGTGCGACTTTCTTTGAGCTAGAAACGGATTGTTACAATTTGAGGTCACGTTGAGCCACAGGCGCTGATGAGCGTTCAATGATGCAAATCTGCATCAGGCGGAAAGCCGAAGGTAAGTTTCAGACCGGACGTTGAACCGTTGCATTCAACATGACTTGCCATTCATCCGCCCAATCGCCACCGTCAGGAACGCACGGTAAGCGAAGTTTGGTGGTCCTGCCGATTCTGACATTTTTAAACGGATTGCCTGACAATGCCTTCCCATTGCAGTACACCTCCGTAATCGGGACATAAACGCGTTGAATGCTCGGAGATGACGGCTGATACAAAAGTTTGTCACAAAAACGTCATATCGTAGGTCTAGCTCCCAGGCAGTTCGAATTGCCAGGTGTATTGGATCCTGACGTTCAAGCCTAAATCGACCATTGTTGACCAGAACTGGAGACACACATGTTTCGTAAGATCGCACTCACGCTGGCAACGGTCGGGCTGCTTGCCGGAGCCGCTCAGGCCGATAACTTCACGGGCGCAGGCGCGACCTTTCCGGCGCCGGTTTATACCGCCTGGGCATCGGCCTACAAAACAGCCACGGGCAACGAACTTAATTACCAGGCGATTGGTTCGGGCGGCGGTATCCGCCAGATTAAAGCGAAAACCGTCGATTTCGGCGCTTCCGACAAGCCGCTGTCGGCCAGCGACCTTGACGCTGCCGGATTGATTCAGTTCCCGACCGTAATTGGCGGCATCGTTCCCATCGTCAATGTTCCCGGCGTGACGTCGGGCCGAATGCATCTGTCGGGCGCGCTGCTCGGCGCCATATTCCTCGGCCAGATCAAGCGCTGGGACGATCCGCAGATCGCCCGCCTGAACCCGGGGATGAAGCTGCCGGCGCTGCCGATCACGGTGGTTCACCGGAGTGACGGGTCGGGCACATCGTTTATCTTTACCTCATACCTGACGGCAACCAGCCCAGCCTGGTCCAAAGCGGTCGGCGCCAGCGATTCGGTCAATTGGCCCGCCGGCATCGGCGGCAAGGGCAATGACGGGGTCGCCGCCTTCGTGAAACAGACAATCGGTTCGATCGGCTATGTGGAATACATCTACGCCCGCAAGGATACAGTGGCTTACACCCTGGTCCAGAACAAGGCCGGCCAGTTCCCACAGCCCGACCCGACGTCTTTCGCCGCCGCCGCTGTCGGTGCGCCCTGGGGCCGCGCGCCGGGCAATTACGTGCTGTTGATCAATCAGCCGGGCGGCAAAACCTGGCCGATCAGCGGCGCCACCTTCATCCTGATGTACAAGCATCAGGATGATGCCGCCAAAGCCGCCTCGGTCCTGAAATTCTTCGACTGGGCGTACAAAACTGGTGACGCGACTGCCGCCAAGCTGGATTACGTCCCGCTGCCGGCGCCAGTGAAAAACATGATGCGCAAGCAGTGGTTGCAGATACAGGCTGGCGGCAAGCCAGTTTATGTGAGCAAGTAGTCGGACCCAATAAGGCGGATTGCGCCAAAATGACTGCGGAAGCGTCGGTTTCCGGGACCTCCCCGGACAAGAAAATATCGCGGATCGGCGATCCGCGAGGCGGTTCCGCGACCAGAGGCGGTGATAAAATATTTCACGCGCTGTGCCTGTCGGCGGCGATGGTGTTGATGGGGGCCCTGGCGGGGTTGCTCATCTCGCTGGTCATCGGCGGGTGGCCGGCACTGTCCCACTTTGGCTTGGCGTTCTTCACATCGAGCACCTGGGATCCGGTCGCCGATAATTATGGCGCTGCCGGGCCGATCGCAGGGACCCTGATTACCGCCTTTATCGCGATGCTGCTAGCGATGCCGCTGGCGATCGGGGTAGCGGTGTTTCTGGTCGAATTTTGCCCCAAGAGGCTCGCCTATTACATCGGGCTGGCGGTGGAATTGCTCGCGGGAATCCCTTCGATCGTCTACGGCATGTGGGGCCTGTTCGTGCTGGCGCCGTGGTTTGCCATGCATATCCAGATGCCGCTGATGCTGGCGGTGGTTCCGGGGTCGCTACTGGACCGAATTTTTGCCGGTGTGCCCAATGGTGCCAACATTTTTACGGCGTCGCTGATCCTGGCGATCATGGTGCTGCCCTATATCGCCACGGTATTCCGCGAATTGTTGCTGTCAGTGCCGCCGCATGTGCGAGAGGCGGCCTATGGCATGGGCGCCACGCCCTTCGAAGTGGTGCGCTCGATCATGCTGCCCTATATCCGGCGCAGCGCCATCGGTGCGGTGATGCTGGGGCTGGGCCGGGCGCTGGGCGAAACCATGGCGGTGACGTTCATCATCGGCAACAGCCATGCGTTCCCAAAGAGCCTGTTCGACTCGGGTTCGACGCTGGCGTCGACCATCGCCAACGAATTCACCGAGGCCACCGGTGACATGCACATCTCGGCCCTGATTGCGCTGGGGCTGGTGCTGTTCCTGATCACCTTTGCGGCATTGGCTGCGGCACGGCTGTTGCTGGGCCGGGCCGAGGTGGTCGCATGAGCCGCCATTCGCAGCGCAAAGTCGTGAATGGCATTTTTGTCGCGCTGACCAGCCTGGCAACCGCAATTGCCGTCGGCGCGCTGATATTGATCCTGATCTCGCTGGTGCTCAATGGCTTGGGCGGCTTTGACTGGCATGTGTTTACGCTTGACCAGCCGCCACCGGGCGAACTCGGCGGCTTGCGCAATGCGCTGGTCGGTTCACTGCTGCTGTGCGGCGCGGCAATGGTGATCGCGGTGGTGCTCGGGCTCCTGGCTGGCACCTATCTCGCCGAATATGGCGACAACAATAAACTGGCGGCGACGGTGCGTTTTCTCAACGACGTGCTGCTGTCGGCGCCGTCGATCCTGATCGGGCTGTTCGTGTACGAAGTTCTGGTCCGACCCTTCCATGGCTTTTCGGCGCTGGCCGGTGCGGTGGCCCTTGCATTCCTGGCAACGCCGGTGGTCACTCGCACCACCGAGGATATTCTGCGTTTGCAAAGCAACGCCTTGCGTGAAGCGGGCATGGCGCTGGGCGCCAACCGCGGCCTGGTCATTCGCTCGATCATCTGGCGTGCTTCGGCTACCGGGCTGATGACCGGCGGGTTGCTGGGCTTTGCGCGGATCAGTGGTGAAACCGCACCGCTGCTGTTCACCTCGCTGGGCAATCCCTTCCTCAGCCTGAGTCTCACACATCCGATTGCGGCGCTGCCCACGACCATCTTCCAGTTCGCTCTCAGCGCTTACGATGACTGGCGGCGACTGGCCTGGGTCGGTGCGTTGATCATCGCCATCGCAGTTCTGACTGCCAACATCATCGGACGCGCCCTGGCGCGCGGGAGCGTGCCCAAGTGAAGTTCGATATTTCGCAAGAGGAACAACCGACCGTCATGGTCGCGCCGCCGATGGAGCAGCGCGTGATCGATGTGCGCGATCTGAATTTCTATTACGGCAAAACGCGTGCGCTGCATGGCGTGGACTTGCCCGTCGCGCGCAACAAGATCACCGCGCTGATCGGGCCTTCGGGCTGCGGCAAATCGACGCTGCTGCGCACGATGAACCGGATCTACGATCTGTACCCCGGCCAGCGTGCCGAGGGGCAGATCATCTTTAATGGCGAAAATATCCTCAATCCGCGCGACCCAATAGACAGCGCGGCCGCAACTAGCGGCAAACCCCGCGTCGGCGGCGATCTGTCGCGGCTGCGCGCGCGCATCGGCATGGTTTTTCAACGGCCAACGCCGTTTCCGATGTCGATCTATGACAACATCGCCTTTGGCGTGCGCTTGCAACGCAACGTCGGCAAGGCGGAAATGGACGAGATTGTCGAGCGCTCACTGACGCGCGCTGCGCTGTGGGGAGAAGCCAAGGACAAGCTGCACCAGTCGGGGCTGGGTCTGTCGGGTGGCCAGCAGCAACGTCTGTGCGTGGCGCGCGGGATCGCGGTTGAACCGGAAGTCCTGCTGCTGGACGAGCCAGCCTCGGCGTTGGACCCGCTGTCGACCGCCAAGCTGGAAACTGCACTGGTCGAGCTGAAGGACAGCTTCACCATCGTCATCGTGACGCATAACCTTCAGCAGGCAGCGCGCATTTCCGACAATACCGGCTTCATGCTGATGGGCCGCCTGATCGAGTTCCGTCCGTCCTCGGAAGCCTTTGTAAAGCCCGAAACCGAGGCAATGCGCGACTATGTGACTGGACGTTACGGCTGAAGTGGTTGCAGTAAGCAGGGAGAAGGTAGAGCTAAAAACCTTAGGCTAAAGGCCCCGGACCCCGATCTATTTTTGGCTCTGCCGATCAGGCTCTTCTGCCCCACTTGTGGTTCCGAGTATGACGGGAAAACATTCCAGGCGAAACATCGCAGCCCGGTCGATCCCGGGCAAATCCGTGGCACTATTGGCAAATACATGGACAAAGCGATGAGGGATATGATCAAAGGAACCGGGTTCACGCAGGAGTAGCGTGCTTTTTGCTTCGCGGTTGGCCACGGCGCACAATCAGCACATAACAAAAAATGATGGGAAGCCCGAGGGGTTTGCCCCTCGCACCTTATCCTTCGCACTTTCCCTCAACCAGCACCCGTTCCCAACTCTGGTGCCGTCACCCGTCCCGATCGCTCGAGCTTGCCCCAGCCGGTGCCCACCCCGCGCAACGCTGCCGACACTGCGCGGATGACCACGCTGTACATCAGTTGGCGATAGACGAAGCGCTGGGCCAACAGCAAAAACGCCGGGAAGCGTTTTTCGCGCGGGTCGCGGCGATAGGCAACGTAGCCGCACAGCACATCGATTGACGAGAATGCCAGCCAGTAGAAAAACATGCGCAGCACATCTGTTTGGGTCTGCGCCCAGCCGTGCTGTTGCACGCGGATGGCGGTGCCGACGACGGAAATGACCAGCGCCAGATCGATTGCAGGCGAAATCACGGCAAAGACGATCTGGAACAGCCAGGCCTGTGGCATGCCGATATAGGCCAGGCCGCCCGGCTTGCCCTGCCGCATGATCTTGCGGTGTTTCCACAGGCATTGCAGCGTGCCGAAGGACCAGCGGAAGCGCTGCTTGGCCAGCGAGCGGAAGCTTTCCGGCGCCTCGGTCCAGGCCACCGCCTCTTCGTCGTAAGCGATTTTCCATTTCCTGCGCTGGATGGCGATAGTCAGGTCCTGATCTTCGGCCAAGGTATCTTCGGGATAGCCGCCGACATCGTCCAGGGCGGCGCGGCGCCAAGCGCCCACTGCGCCCGGCACCACCATGATCGCGTCGAAGCGGGTCAGTGCCTTGCGTTCGATATTCTGCGCAGTGACATATTCGACCGCCTGCCAGCGTGTGACCAGATTGAAGCGGTTGCCGACCTTGGCATTGCCGGCGACCGCGCCGATTTTTTCATCGCTGAACCAGCGCACCAGTTGCAGCACCGTCCTCGGCTCGAACTGGGTATCGGCGTCCAGCGCGACGATGATTTCGCCCTTGGCCTCTTTCAACGCTTCATTCAGCGCCTTGGCCTTGCCGCCATTGACCAGCGTCATCAGTTTGACGCGGGGGTTGGTGCCGTGCGCAGCGGCAACTATTTCGCTTGTCCGGTCTTTGGAACCATCATCGACGACGATCACGTCGAGATAGGGGTACGTGCTGTCGAGAATGCGCCGGACCGAGGATTCGATGACGCGTTCCTCGTTAAAGGCGGGCACGATCACTGTCACCTTGGGACGGAAGGTTGCGTCGGGCATCGGGGGCTTGCGGCCGCCCGGCAGGACCGCGAGCGCGGTCAGCAGCACGCTGCGCAAAATACCCAGCGCGATGGCGAAGAAAAAGGTCCAGTTGACCGCGACGATGATGAAACCCGCCGCAGTGAAGGCGAAGACATCGGCGCGAATCGACACCAGATCGACGCCTGACAATACGGGCATCACCTGGTCATGCGACAGGCCCGCCAGAGTCGCGGCAGGGACGATGGTGTAGCCTGCCTGCTGCAGGCCGACGATGATCCCCGGCAGCGCTGCGACCGTTTGGGCACGGTTGCCGCCGCCATCGTGCAGCAGGACGATGTTGGCCGAACGGTCCGCCGTGGCGGCTTTCACCTGCGCCAGCGTCCGGTCGACGATCGCCTTGGCGCCGGGCCGGGTCCAGTCGCCGGGATCGACGTGCAGGCCAACTACAGTATAGCCATGATTTTGTGCTTGCAGGGCGGGGCCGAGCTCGTCGGCCGTGGTTGGCTCGGCATCACCGAAATAGGGCGCGCGGAACAAGCGGATCGAACGGCCGGTGTAGGCTTCGACCAGGCGCTGGGTAAAATTCAATTCAAGGTTGACGCCGGTGGGCGATTCCTGAGCAAGGTTGGGGTGCGACCAGGTGTGGTTGCCGATATCGTTGCCATCGCGGATTTCCCGTTCCAGCAACGCGCGATTGGCGATACCATTCTCGCCAATGATAAAAAACGTTGCCGGAACGTGATATTCTTCGAGGATCGACAGGATTTGCGGCGTCCAGATCGGATCCGGCCCATCATCGAATGTCAAAGCGACACGCCGGGCCAGAGCGCCCGTGCGCTGCACGACGAAAGGGGTTGGTAACGAAAGGTAATGTTCGTCGGTGATCAGCTTGCTGCGCAGGTCGAAATGGACCTGCCGCTCGCCCAGCGTGGGGGTGGCGGTGATACGCAGGATCTCGCCCTGACCTTCGACATCGACATTGCCGTCCTGATCGATCGATGACAAATCGGGCATGGTTCGTGCCCGCCATGCCGCCAGCGCACGCCAGAAGCCCGGATCTTCCGAACCCAGTCGCCACAATCCGACGCCGTTTACTCCGAGCCGCGCCAAGGTGGTCATTTCATTCCACGAGGTCGCCGCATCCACCATCCAGACATCGTGGCGGCTGTTGTCGTCAAGGTAGGAAAATCCGGTGTTGCCGGAGTTGATATCGAAAGTGGGGGACGAGTCAGCGTCGCGGGCCGCCAGCCACGCTTCATCGACCGACAGGCCGTCGGCGTGGCCGTCGTGCCAGTCATAGGCATAGCTGCCCAGCGCAACGATGGCCTTGTCGGCCGGCAACTGGCGCAGTGCAGCAGTCACCTGGTTGTAAAACCAGGTGTTCGATGCGATCGGGCCCGCACTGCCGCCCTGCCAATGTTCGTCATAGGCCATCAGGATGACCTTGTCGGCGACTGCGGCAAACTGGCCGGGCACCCATTCCTTGCTTCCGAGCGGCATGGTGACAGCCACCAGCCGGCCGCGCTTGTCGAATTGCCGGTTGGTCTCGGCGATCAATTGGCGATATAAAACCATGTCTGCAGGTGCGATGGACTCAAAATCGAATACCACCCCGGCATCGTTATATTTGTCGAGATAGGCACTCAGCCCGGCGATGAACGCCTTGCGCTTGATTGGATCATGAAAGAGCGCGGTGGTGGCGCCGGTCGAAAATACGTCGTTCACGACATTTTGTACCATCGGCAGAACCAGCGGACGACGGATGCTGTTGACGACGATGCGGCGCATCACCAAATCTTCGGTGATCTTGAGATTGCCGCTCTGGTCAATGGCCAGGGTGGTCGGGACCAGCCAGTCGAGCTGGCCGATATTCTTTGCCAGCGATGGCGCAGATTCGTTCGACCAGTTGGGGTAAAAGCCCACCGTGATCGGAGGCGCCGGCTGGCCCCGCCCGACGGGGCGGAGCGAGGCCTTGGCATTGGGCGCGAATAGCGCGGTCAGGCCGTGCGACAGTCGGCTGACCTGCGCGCGAAAGCGCAGCGGCGTGTGGCGCTCGAAGCCGAGCGGCAGCGGCGAGGGCGTGGGAATGGTAATAACGGTCGAGGCAAAGGCTACTGCCAGCAGCACTAGCCCGATCAGGGCAATGAAAATCCCCCGCCGGGTCCAGCGCCGGCGCCGCCCCGACGGGTCGAAGAAAATCGGTCTACCCAAGTGCCTTACCAATCCGATTAAACGATGGCGGCCTTATCGAACGCCCGCCGGTTACGGGCGCGGCTAATAGCACCGCTCTGCCACCCGTCAAAGGGAAGCAAATTCGTCGGCACCAGGATGCCGGGCTTGCCTGCCGATTACCGGCGAGACACACCCGTTTCATTCGACCGGTTTCCTGTCTAGGGGCGGGGTGCAGGTCAGGACTTTTGAGGAAACCGGGACAGATGGCAATCAAGACGCGGATTACCGAAATGCTCGGCATCGAGCATCCCATCGTGCAGGGCGGCCTGCAGGGTGTCGGCTATGCTGAGATGGCCAGCGCTGTCTCGAATGCTGGCGGTCTGGGTACGCTGACCGCTCTCAGCCAGCCGACACCGCAGGCGCTGCGCGAGGAGATCGAGCGCTGCCAAGCGATGACGTCGCGACCGTTTGCCGTCAATATCACAGTTTTTCCGACCATCGTGCCGACCGATTACAAGGCCTATGCCCAAGCGGTGCTCGATGGCGGCGTCAGGATTGTCGAGACCGCTGGCACCGCGGAAGTGCGCGAGCTGTGGGAAATGCTAAAGCCGCATGGCGTTATCATCCTGCATAAATGCACCGCGGTGCGGCACGCCGTGTCGGCCGAAAAGCACGGCTGCGACATCATCTCGATCGACGGCTTTGAATGCGCCGGGCACCCTGGCGAGGATGACATTCCCGGGCTGATCCTGATCCCGGCAGCCGCCGACAAGCTGAAAATCCCGATGCTGGCCTCGGGCGGATTTGCCGATGGCCGCGGGCTGGTGGCAGCGCTCGCGCTGGGCGCCGAGGGGGTCAACATGGGCACCCGCTTTTGCGCCACCCAGGAAGCGCCGATTCATGCCAATGTGAAGGCAAAATATATCGAAAACGACGAACGCGGCACCAATATCATCTTCCGCAAGTTCAAGAACACCGCTCGCGTTGGCAAGAACATGGTGTCGGACGAGGTTGTTGCCATTTCGGCGCGGCCTGATTCGGTGTTCGACGATATCCGCCATCTCGTCGCCGGTGCGGCGGGACGCGAATTGCTGCAGTCGGGCGACCTCGACAAGGGCATTTTTTGGGCCGGGATGTCGCAGGGGCTGATCCACGACATCCCCACCTGCCAGGAATTGATGGACCGCATCATCGGCGATGCGGAAGCGATCATTCGCGACCGGCTGGGCGGTTGTCTGGTTTGACGAATGAAGCGCCAGGTGAGGATGGGGCGGCAATCCGTCGTTGCGAGGCGCGCAGCGACGCCAACCTGCGCCTCATAAAGTGACATGGACCCTGTCGTCGAAGTTTACAACTGAAGAGGGCTTGCATCGGGCGCCATTCCTGCGCAGTCGTTCTGCCATGACCACGAACCACAATCTGTTCGCACGTTTTCTCGACGTCGCGGCGACGATGGGCGACAAGCCGTTCCTGATCGCCGGCGAGACCTCTTTTTCGCGCTTTGGGCTGCTGCGCTTTTGTGACCTTGATCGGGACACCGGGCGGCTGGCAGCGCGGTTGACGGAGCTGGGCGGGAACCCCGGCGACCGCATTGTCGTGCAACTCGATAAATCACCCGATGCCGTGCTGCTGTATCTGGCGGCTCTGCGGGCTGGGATGATCTTCGTGCCGCTGAACACCGCTTATACCGCTGCCGAACTTGCCTATTTTCTAACCGATGCCGAGCCGGCGCTGGTGGTGTGCCGCCCGGCGGACGAGGCGGCGGTGCGGGCCATGGCCGGGGTGGCAACGGTGGTGACGCTGGACGCGGACGGTACCGGCAGCTTGTTGCACGACCTGCCGGAGCAATCCGCGCCGGTGGTGGCCTGCGCTTCAGATGATCTTGCCGCGATCCTTTACACCTCGGGCACCACCGGCCGATCGAAAGGGGCGATGCTGAGCCACGGCAATTTGTACAGCAACGCGGCGACGCTGAAGGAACTGTGGCAATGGGATCAGGACGATGTTCTGATCCACATCCTGCCCATTTATCATGTCCATGGCCTGTTTGTGGCGCTGCACGGCGCGCTGTTGGCGGGCGCAAGTGTGATTTTCCACCAAGGCTTCGACCCCGACGCCGTCATCGCCGATTTTGCGCGGGCGACGGTGCTGATGGGGGTGCCGACGCACTACACCCGGTTGAGCGATACCCCCGGCCTGACGCGCGCCGCCTGCAAAAACATGCGGCTGTTCATTTCCGGCTCGGCGCCGCTACTCGCCGAAGCGCATGAGCTGTTTGCGAAGAAGACCGGTCGGCGCATTCTCGAACGCTACGGCATGACTGAAACCGGGATGATCGCCTCCAACCCTTATGATGGTGAGCGCGTGGCGGGCACCGTGGGCTTTCCGCTGCCGAAGGTGTCGGTGCGGCTGCGCGATGACCAGGGCCAGCCGGTCGAACTGGGTGAGCCAGGGATATTGGAAGTGCGCGGGCCTAACGTGTTCAAGGGCTATTGGCGAAACCCCGAAAAAACCGCCGAAGACTTCCGCGATGGCGGCTATTTCGTTACCGGCGATGTCGCCACGCGCGATAGCGAAGGGCGGATCACGCTGGTCGGTCGCGCCAAGGATATGATTATCGCCGGCGGGCTGAACATCTACCCCAAGGAAATCGAGGAAGCGATCGACGCTTTGGCCGGCGTCGCCGAATCGGCGGTGATCGGCGTGCCGCACCCCGATCTGGGTGAAGCGGTGGTGGCGGTGGTCTCGCGCGAGCCGGGCGCGCAACCGACCGAGGCGGGTATTCTGGCCGCGCTCGTCACCGAACTGGCGCGCTTCAAGCAGCCGCGCCGGGTGTTCATCGTTGATAGCCTGCCACGCAATGCCATGGGCAAGGTGCAGAAAGCGGCGCTGCGCAGCGAACACGCCGCGCTGTTTGCCCGGGCGGCCATGGGCAGCGAATGAACGGCGTGGTTGTTCTCTGCATCGCAGATGCAGGCTACCGCAACGCAGCATTGACGCTATAATCGAAGTCGCTCGGGCCGACCCAGATGGGTCCACTGCACGATTTGCTGTCGTTCCACAGACGAAGGGTTTCAGAAAGATGTCCGTGCTGAATTTGGAGCGATTTGGGGACTATCTCGCGTTCGATGAAGGCCAGTGTCGCGCTGCGGGCCGTGCTTTGGCGGGTGAGTACCGTCATGCCAGCCCATTCCCGCACATTGTCATCGATAATCTACTAGATGCCGAGATGCTGCGCAGCATTGCCGGCAATTATCCTTCTCTGGATGGCAAGCAGTTTTTCGACCGCGATCAGGAGCGGCTGAAATATCAATTTCCCGCCAAAGAAATAGCATTCGGCATGACGCGCAATTTGTTAGCCGAATTGAATGGTGAGGCTTTCCATGGGTTTCTGGAAGAAATGACCGGCATTACCGGCCTGATCGCCGACCCGTATTTTGCAGGCGGAGGTCTCCACCTGACACGCCGTGGCGGTCATTTAAGTGTTCACGCGGACTTTAATATCCATGGCGTGATGAACGTGGAACGGCGGCTCAACCTGTTGGTGTACCTGAACGACGACTGGCATGGCGAATATGGCGGCGAGCTGGAGTTGTGGGACAAGGCGATGGCATCATGCGTGAAATCGGTTTCGCCTGTCCTGGGGCGGGCGGTAGTATTCAATACCTCGCTGGATTCTTATCATGGCCAACCACAGCCGCTGACTTGCCCGGAAGACCGTGACCGCCGGTCTATCGCGACCTATTATTACACTGCTTTGAACGACATCTCGGGCGTGAAACAGCGCACGACCACTTTTCAACCCCGGCCAGGAACGGTCGACAAGCCCGATCGCAAGGTCCAGTTCGACCATGTGGTGCAGGATTGGGTCCCGCCCCGCCTGCAAAAGTTCGCGCGCCGCTGCAACCCCTTCAAATAAGGCAGTAATGGAGGTAAAGCCGCAGCTTGTAGGGCAGACGAGAAGTTTTGACGCTGGCATTGTGTGACATATTTACATCGGCAGCTGGAAAAGAAACAACAACCCGGCATGGCAATGGTTGTGTCGGAACAAATCCGTAACAAAACCGTAATGAACACTTAAGCCTGTATTAGGCATAGGAGTTTTGCATGGGCAAGTTTTACCGTCCGGAATACGATCGCAACCGCGTTGCCAGTGCGCTCCGTTGCAGCCTTTTATGTTGTACCGCAGCAAGTTTCTGGATGGTGCCCCATGCCGCTCAGGCGCAATCGGCAGCGCCGCGCAAAAATCCCTGCCCGGCGGGGGCTGGCACCAACTGCAACGACCCCAATTCGGCCCGTGCCGCACAACCCGCCACTGCGCCCGCTACCGCGCCCAAAGCTGCGCTGCCTGCCGAGAATTTTCTGGTTTCGGATCAGATTGTGGTGACTGGCTCGCGCATCGCGCGGCCAAACTTGTCCTCCCCGGTACCGATCACCTCGGTTTCCGGCGCAGAGTTTTTCCAGACGGGCAAAATATCGATCGGGGACATTCTGAACGAACTGCCGTCGCTCCAGAGTACTTTCACCAGCGCAAATTCAACCCGTTTTCTTGGCACATCAGGGCTCAACCTGCTCGATTTGCGCGGACTCGGAACGCAGCGCACCCTTGTTCTGGTCAACGGTCGCCGCCACGTCGGTTCCGACATTCTTTACAACGCTGTCTCGCCCGATACCAACACTTTCCCGACCGATTTGATTGAGCGCGTTGACGTCGTCACTGGCGGTGATTCAGCGGTTTATGGTTCCGATGCGATCGCGGGCGTTGTCAATTTCGTATTGAAAGACCATTTCAAGGGTCTCGAAGTCCGTGCCCAGAATGGCATAAACTTCGAAGGAAACGGCAACTCCCGGTATCTTAGCGTATTAGGTGGCATGAATTTTGGCGGGGACCGGGGCAATGTCGCGGTCAACCTGGAATATGCGGGGCAGGATGCTTTCTTCGCGTCCGACACTGCGCATTTTTCGCAGGACAACAGATTTCTTACTGTCCATGTTGCTGGTGATGGCACGACGACGCCAAACAACCTGTTTTTCAACGATATCCGTTCGGCAGGGTATTCCAACGGTGGTCTGGTTCGCTTCACTACAGGACAAAGCGGTCAAGACTATCGAGGTGTGAACTATCGGAGCACTTTTCTGTTCCAGCCGGACGGGACGCTGGTTCCGCAAACCGGATCGCGGGTCGGCCTCGGCCCCTCAGGCTCGTTTATCGGCGGCAATGGCGCCAACTTTCTGGAAGGCGACCAGCTCGGGCTCCAGCCGCAACTCAGTCGCTACGCCGTCAACCTGATCGGTCATTTCGAGGTAAGCCCTGCATTCACGCCTTTCGTGGAAGCCAAGTTCGTCCGGACCAACTCGGTGGGTAGTGCGAGCGGTCCGGCGTTCATTAACGGTGGTACGCTTGGCGACCCGCGCGAAGCACCGCGGCTGGACAATCCATTTCTGGGCACCCAGGCGCACGATCTGATCGTCAATCAGCTTATCCTTGCAAACGGCGGGACTTCGGCTGATTACCCCGGCAGCTCTCAATTTAATTTGCGCGAGAATTTGCTCGGCCTTGGGTCCCGCCAAGAGTCTGCCAAGCGCGATACTTACCGAATCGTTGCCGGTGCGCGCGGTCGTTTCAATAACGGCTGGAGCTACGAAGTTTCAGCAAACTACGGCCATTTCGAGGAATCGACGACGATTCTTGGCAATTTGAATGTTCAGCGTTTCCTGCTCGCGATGGATTCAGCGCGCGCGCCGGACGGCAGCATCGTTTGCCGCTCACAAATCGATCCCACCGCAGCGATCCCTTATGTCGCGGGCAGCAATTTGTTGAACGGCGACGTCGCAGCATGTCATCCTCTGAACCCGTTCGGTCAAGGCAACATCAGCCGGGCGGCGCGTAATTACGTAATCCAGGACACGGTTTCCAAGGGCCGGATCACCCAGTTCGTCGCCAGCGGTTCACTTTCGGGCGACAGTGCCGGCTTCATAAAGCTTCCCGGGGGTCCGATCGGCTTTTCCTTGGGTGCCGAATATCGCCGGGAAACCAATCGCTTTTCCGAAGACCCGCTCGTTCAACAAGGCTATACTTTTTATAACTCCATACCCTCTTTCAGCCCGCCAGCATTCGCAGTAACCGAGGGGTTTGGAGAAATTCGGCTGCCAATACTAAAAGACAAGCCATTCTTCAGGGATTTGACTATTAGCGGCGCCGGCCGGGTGTCTGCCTACAAGGGAAGCGCCGGAATCGTTTACGCCTACAACGGTGCGGTTGAATATTCGCCGGTGAGCGATATTAGTTTCCGCGCCAATTATTCGCGTTCGGTACGCGCGCCAAACCTGGTTGATCTTTACCAGCCTCAAGGTCAAAACTTCGCGACAGTGGTTGATCCCTGCGCGTCGGACAACATAAATACGGGGTCGAACACACGTGTCGCAAATTGCGCAGCGGCAGGAATTCCGTCAAATTATAACTTCCAGTATTCCCAGTCGCTTCAAATTGTCAGCGGTGGCAATCCCGGATTAAAAGCTGAAAAGTCGGACAGCTACACTTATGGGGTAGTTCTCAGGCCGCACTGGATACCCGGCCTGTCCGCTTCAGCTGACTATTATAATATTGCCGTCAAAGACGTGATTACTGCGCCCGATGCGCAATCAATTATCAACGCGTGCTATGATCTCAGCAGCGGCAGCAATCAGTTTTGCGGGCTGTTTCAACGATTTCAGGGCCCCGGCGTCGGCCCGCATGGAGAAGTTCCCGGACAGATCATCGAAGGGAGCCTTCAACAGCTTTCGCTCAACTACGCCAAGTATCAGGTTCGCGGCATTGATAGTGAAGTCGCATATGCGCACACATTCGGGCATATTTATGCAGGATTTCGTTTCGAATATACTCATCAGTTTCAGAACGATTATTTCCTCGATCCGACCGATCCAAAACGCCTAACTCGCAATCTTAGCACGCTCAGCTATCCGGAAGACAAGTTCAATATCAACATTGACCTCAAGCGTGGGCCTATTTCAATCGGGTACAAATTTCGTTATATTGGAACGCAACTCGTAACCGCCTATGAAGACCTATATTCGGTACAGGGCCGTCCGCCTCAGAACCCATATTATTCAAATATCCGTGACTATCCCGTCACAACTTATCATGACATTAGGATAGCTTTTGATTTTACCAAGAAGTCGAGCTTCTATGTCGGCGTAGACAACGTCACCAATCAGACCCCGCCACTAGGTCTGAACGGGACCGGCGGCGGATCGGGGATCTACGATAATCGGGGACGTTTTTACTATGCCGGGATCAAGCTGGGTCTATTCTAGGGACTGGGTTTAGACGATAGCGAGCCGAACAGCCTGCTATCGTCATCCCCGCGCCTCGCGCTGAGTTGTCGCCGCCGGTGTGCAGCAATTATTTATACTTCCCAGATGCTCGACGCGTCCGGCAAATCGCTTGGCACATCGACATCACACGCCAGACCCGGGCTGGCGATCACTACGATCTCCAGCCCCAGCCGACAGGCTTCGGCCTCATGGGCCGAAAAGCTGGCAGGTCCGTATGCGAATTTGAAGCCGCCGGCCTGAGGTAACGGCAGCGCAATGGCGTTGGTGCCGGTGCCATGGCGGTCCGGGGCGATGGCGACGGTGGATGCTGCGGCCAGCGCCTCGACGTCGTGCGGGGTGATGCGCGGCAAGTCGGCGGCAATGACGACAACGCGGCTGGCGCCTGCCGCTGCGGCTTCGCCCAGCGCCTGTATCAGCGCCGGATTGAGCCCGCCGCCGGGGTCGCCGAGCAGTGGGATCGCGGTGGACTGGTCATGGCGCGACGCCCCCAGGATGCAGATGCGGTCGACATGGCGCGCCGCGCTCACGGCATCGATAACGCGCCCCAGCATGACGCGCACCAGCCGATTGCGGGCATCCGGGTCCAGCACCCCGGCCAGACGAAGCTTGCCCTCGCCGGGCGGTTTGACCGGAATGATGACCCAGCAACTCACTCCGTAAACGCCATTTTCATGGAATCGGCGGTGCTTTGGTTAAATTGGTGAAGCGTATGCCGGCGCCGTCGCCCCCGTAGGACTTGTTCATGTAGATCAGGATCGAGGTCAATGCTTCGGCTGCGACCGAATTCGCCAACGCGCCCCCTGTCAGCCCGCGCAGGCCCATGTCGGCGGCCAGCCCGACCACGACATTGCGCGCTTCGACATCGTCGCTGAACACCAGCACGTCACATTCCACCCTGGCATCGCTATCCAGAATATGCGCGGCCACGTTGTGGAACGCCGTGACCAGACGGATGCCATCGCCGAGCAACGCCTGTGCTGCGAGCGCGGCGGAACCTGCT
>JAYUBN010000026.1:0-23774 GCA_043740855.1 Sphingomonadales bacterium
GGCGACGATTGAAACGACAATACCGGTGTCCGCCGCGTGCGGGCGTTCCTGCGTAACGAGCGACGCGACGGCGTGGACACCCAGCGCCAGTGCCGAAACCGCGATCAGCACGGCCTGAAACATTGCCGATAGCGCCTCGGCCTTGCCATGGCCAAAGCGGTGACCGCCGTCGGCGGGCTGGCCGGCAATCCAGACGCCCGCCAGCGTCGCGAGGCTTGAGATCAGGTCGAGCCCGGTATCGGCCAGGCTGCCCATCATCGCGGTGGACCCGGTGGACCACGCGGCCCAGCTCTTGATTGCCAACAGTAACGCGGCCATCGCGATGCTGGCGCAGGCCGCGCTCTTGTTCAGCGTGGTGCCGTCCAGCGAGCTGGTAGGCGAACTGGTCGCCGTCATGGATAGAGCAAGGTGCTGGCCCAGCCGCCCGGCGCATCCCCGTCGCGGGGCAAATCGCGGGAGAAACGGCGGCGCTCGTGCAGGCGGTGCGGTCGGTCGATCCAGAACTCGATCGCCTCGGGGGTCAGCAGATAGCCGGTCCAATGCGCCGGACGTGCCACTTCGCACCCTTCGAAGCGCGCGCGCACGTCCTGGTAACGCGCCAGGAAGGTTGCGCGCGAATCGAGCGGGGCGGACTGGTCCGAGGCTAGCGCGCCCAGCTGCGTATCGCGGGCGCGGCTGGCAAAATAGGCATCCGCCAGATCCGCCCCGACGGGCGACAAAGGCCCTTCGATGCGAATTTGCCGGCGCAGCGACTTCCAATGGAACAGCAGCGCGGCGTGGGGATTGGCGGCGAGTTCATTGCCCTTGCGGCTATGGCTATTGGTGTAGAATATAAAGCCGCCGTGAGGCCCCAACTCGCTCCCGTGCCCTTTCAGCAGCACCATTCGCACCGATGGCCGGCCATCGGGGGTGGCGGTCGCCAGCGCCATCGCGTTGCCATCGTTAGGCTCCGCAGCCTGCGCGTCCGCAAACCAGGCGTCGAACAAGGCGTAGGGATCCTCATGCGGGATTGCTTCGCTCGCCATCTCGGCTGCGCTTGCGGGGTCTGCTGTGGTCACGGCGTGGTCCATAGCCGGGGCCGGGCCAAGAATAAAGGTGAAGCTGTGCCGCCTTGCCGGCCTCACCAATGTTGCGCAGCCATTTGAAAACGGCACAATGGCTTGCCGAAAAGGCTTGGCACACCTAGCTAGGCGCGATGGCAACAGATCCTTATTCCCAGTTAGGCGTGGCGCGCGGCGCAACCGCGAAGGATATCAAGTCCGCCTACCGCAAGCTTGCCAAGGAACTGCATCCGGACAAGAACAAGGATAACCCCAAGGCAACCGACCGTTTTTCGGAAGTGACCCGGGCTTATGATTTGCTGTCCGAACCGGACAAGCGCGCCCGTTTTGATCGCGGCGAGATTGATATTGACGGCAATCCAATCGGTTTTGGCGGCGGCGGTCCGGGGTTCGGCGGCGGCTTCGACCGATCGCAGCGCGGCTTTGGCGACGGCTCTGCGGGATTCGGCGCCGGGGCTGAGGGTATTGACCTGAGCGATATGTTCGGCGGCATCTTCGGCGGTGGCCGGAGCGGCGGCGGTAGCGATCCGTTCGGCGGTCAGCGACGTGCTGCTCCACGCGGCGCAAATGTGCAATATCGCCTGACGGTGACGCTGCCCGATGCCGCCACCGGCGCCAGCCAGCGCATCACGCTCTCCGACGGCAAGACCATCGATCTCAAACTGCCCGCAGGGCTAGAGGATGGCACGCAGGTGCGTCTGGCAGGCAAGGGCGATGCCGGCCCCGCCGGCAGTGGCGACGCGCTGGTGACGATCTCGTTCGCACCTCATGCCTTTTTCCGAATGGACGGCGATGCCATCCGGCTGGATTTGCCGATCACGCTCGACGAGGCGGTCAACGGCGCCAGGGTGAAGGTTCCGACGGTCGAAGGCGCGGTGATGCTGACCGTCGCTGCAGGCAGCAGTTCGGGCAAGACATTGCGGCTCAAGGGCCGGGGCTTCACCCGCAAGGACGGCACTCGCGGGGATCAGCTGATCACGTTGGAAATTGCCTTGCCCGAGGGCGATGCGGATCTGGCCCAACGGCTGGATGGCTGGCGCGATACCCGCGACCTGCGCGGCAAGTTCGACGTCTGAGACGCCTCCACTCATGACGACACCGGAGCGGAACAGACGCCCGCTGCCCAACGGTACGTCCGGGTCGTCCCAATCCCCGGCCCAATCCCCGGCCCAGCCCCAGCCCGTCTCGCCCGAGGCGCGGCGCCGGGCAGCGCTGCGTTGGCACGACGAATTGCAGGACGTGCTCGAACAGCGGGTCGGTCCCGGCACCCGCGTCTTCATCGTGTTGCGCCGCGTCGCGATCGGCGTCTGGCGGGACGGCTTCATTCACGCCGGCAACCTTGCCTATATGGGGATTCTGGCGCTGTTTCCGTTCTTCATCACGGTCGGTGCGGTATTTTCCGCACTGGGCGAAGGTGCCCAGCGCCAGGCCTCTGTCGATGCTTTTCTGACCGAACTGCCCCATGTCGTCGCGCGGGCTTTGGCACCGGTGGCGCATGATGTGATCAACGCCAGGCACGGCTGGCTGCTGTGGGCCGGAGGCGTCATCGGATTGTGGACCGTATCGAGCCTGATCGAGACGATCCGCGACATCCTGCACAGGGCCTATGGCGTAGCGCAGTCACAGGCGATCTGGCGCTATCGGCTGGTGTCGATCGCGATGATCGTGGCAGCGGTCGTGCTGCTGCTGCTGGCGCTCTATGTTCAGGTCGCAACGACAACGCTGCGCGAACTGATCGACGCCAGCATCCCGCGCTGGGCATACCTTCAGGGCGGCCTGAGCCTGTCGCGATCAATTGCGGCGGCGGTACTGTTCGGTTCAATTTATCTCCTGCTGCTTGCGCTGACGCCGACCGAATATCGCCGCAGACCTTATCCCAAGTGGCCGGGCGCCCTGCTGGTCACGGTGTGGTGGGGCTTGGTCAGTATTGCCCTGCCGTTGCTACTCCGCTTTGTTTTCAAATATGACCTGACTTACGGTAGCCTCGCGGGGGTGATGATCTCGCTTTTCTTTTTCTGGCTGGTGGGCCTAGGGGTGGTGACCGGAGCCGAACTGAACGCCGCGCTGGCGGAAACACCAGAGGAGCGAGACATGTTAGGGCAGACCGATAATCGAGTGCGCGAGCTGTCGCGCTATCGGGGAACAGGACGGGATATAACAGAATGACGGGATTGATGCAGGGCAAGCGCGGCCTGATCATGGGGCTCGCGAACGAAAAGTCGCTGGCCTGGGGCATCGCCAAAAAGCTGCGCGAACATGGCGCCGAGCTGGCCTTTTCGTATCAGGGCGAGGCGCTGGAAAAACGGGTGCGGCCATTGGCCGAAAGCCTGGGCAGTGATTTCCTGATCGAATGCGACGTTGCCGACATGGCTGCGCTGGATATCTCGTTCGCGACGCTGGCCGCGCGTTGGCCGACGATCGATTTCGTGGTCCACGCCATCGGCTTTTCCGACAAGACCCAACTGCGCGGACGCTATTACGACACCACGCTCGATAATTTCCTGATGACGATGAACATCTCCGCCTACAGCCTGGTCGCGGTGACCCAACGCGCGCGGCCACTGATGAACGCGGGCGGATCGATCCTGACGCTGACCTATTATGGCGCGGAAAAGGTCGTGCCGCATTACAACGTGATGGGCGTGGCCAAGGCAGCGCTGGAGGCGAGCGTAAAATATCTGGCCAACGACCTGGGGCCGGAAGCGATCCGGGTGAACGCCATTTCGGCTGGCCCGATCCAGACGCTGGCCGCGCGGGGCATCGGCGATTTCAACTATATCCTGAAATGGAACCAGTTGAATGCGCCGATGCGGCGCAACGTCACGATCGAGGACGTGGGGGGATCCGCCCTTTATTTCCTGTCCGAGTTGTCGTCGGGTGTGACGGGCGAGATTCACCATGTTGATGGCGGCTACAACGTTATCGGCATGAAGCAGGAAGATGCGCCGGATATTGCCTTGGTCTGACGGATGAGCATCGCGATCCGCCCCGCCGCTGCCGCCGACCTGCCGCTGATCAATGCGTTGATCCGCGAACTGGCTGACTATGAGCAGCTCTTGCACGATGTCCGCTGCGACGAGGACTCACTGGGTCGCTATCTGTTCGGTCCAAGGCCTATGGCCGAAGTCCTGATCGGCGAAGTGGACGGCCTGCCATGCGGCTTCGCTCTGTTCTTCCACAATTTTTCGACATTCGAGGGCCGGCCGGGGATCTATCTGGAAGACCTGTTCGTGCGGGCGCCGGCGCGCGGGTGCGGTCTGGGCAAGGCGCTGCTGGCCGAACTGGCCGGACTGGCGATGACACGCGGCTGCATGCGGCTGGAGTGGGCGGTGCTTGACTGGAACGGCCCCGCGATTGCCTTTTACCGCAAATTGGGCGCGCGATCGCAGGATGAATGGACCGGGATGCGGCTGAGCGGTGCACAATTGCATCAATTAGCCGGAAATTAACCATGGTCTGGCCGATTAAACTTGGAAAAACGCACCAATTGGCGCTATCGTAGTGCAATTATGCGCGTAGGCTTTAACCGGCGCGACCTCATCAGAGGCGCAATGACAACGGGCGCAGTGCTGGCCCTCCCCTCGCTTGCGCAGGCCAGCAGCCCCAGCCCCGACTTTCAGCGCCTGTTCGATATGCTGTCCGATCCCAGCCCTGCACCAGCCGTGATTGCCCCGGCATTCTCGACCGGCACCGGGTCGATCAGCACCGCCTACAGCCAAAAAGTAATTGCGATCGCGCGGCGCGAAAGTGAGCGTACCGGCCAGCTGGTGGCGCAGCGCGATGTTGTGGCTGTGGCCGATTTCGCGCGGCCGTCATCGCTGCCGCGCCTTCATTACGTCGATCTCCGGGCGGGTACGCTGAACAGCTATCTGGTTGCGCATGGCCGCGGCTCCGATCCCGAACACGATGGCTGGCTAAAGAACTTCTCTAATGCCGTCGGCTCGGAGGCAACTTCGCGCGGGGCCTATCTGGTAGGCGACCGCTACGAGGGCAAGTACGGCACCTCGCTGCGGCTGCAAGGGCTCGATCCCGACAATTCCAACGCCTACGACCGCGCCATCGTCATGCATTCGGCTTGGTATGCCGCACCCGAGATGCTGGCCAGATGGGGGAAACTGGGCCGCAGCGAAGGCTGCTTTGCGATGGACCCGGAGCATTTTACGCAGGCACTGGCAAAGCTGGCCTGCGGCCGCCTGCTGTTTGCGGACCGTATCGACGACGTCTGAAGACGGCGACTAGCGTCAGGGGCCAGCCACGGCCCATGCCCGTGGCATCTTTACCTGCCCGATTACAAAGGATCTTCCGCCTTGATCACCGGCTCGGCGCTGGTTCGCTGCGTCGTATGCAGCTGGCGCGGCGCGGCCAGGCTCGCCAGCACCGGGACATCGCGGCCATAAATATCCTTGAACTGGGTCAGTTGGCCCAAGGTGTCGCGACCGTAAGTGCTGTAATTGATATAGACCGGGAAGGTCTTGCTCATCGCCACACGCGCATATTTATGCGCGTTGGCTTTCGTGACTGCGTCCTCAAGAGTCATGTTCGCGCCAAGCATGGCCATGATCATGCCCAGCTCCACCGCTTTTTCGGTGCGAATACAGCCATGGCTGAACGCGCGCGCGGGCGCATCGAACAGGCTGCGCGAGGGGGTGTCGTGCAGATAGATCGCGTGCGGATTAGGCATGTCGATCTTCATCAGCCCCAGCGAATTTTTCGGGCCGGGTTGCTGAACCAATGTGACCATACCAGTGGCACTGGTGGTAGCGATATAGCCCTGCCGCCGTGCCGCTGCCGGATTGGCCGCCAGCCTGGTAAATTGCGGCTCGTGCTGGATAATGGACTGCGGCACGGTCCAGGTCGGGTTAAAGACCACCGCCTGAACGGTTTCCGCGAGCTGCGGTGTAGCCGTGCGGCCGGGCCTGCCGACGATGGTGCGATAGGTGCGGATCACCTGATGGTTGGACACCAGTCGCACCTGAAATTCAGGTACGTTGACGATCAGATAGATCATCCCCAGTTCGCGCGGCAACCAGCGCCAGCGATCCATGTTGACCCGGATCAGGTCGCGCAGGTCCCTGGCTTGGACCGGGGTAGCGGCCAGCGAGTCCTTTAGCGCGGCAAATTCGCCATTCGCCGGATCCAGCGCGGTCAGCGTGCCGGCGATGTCATGCGTGACCAGCGCCTTGGCCAGCACCATGCCGGTGGGCATCAGGTCAGCGTCGGGATCGACCGCAAACCACTCTGCTCGCGCGGCCATTGGCGTGCGCCCGTCGCGCAGGTCCTGGACCAGCCAGTCGAACGAGCGGCTGGCCTGTTCATCGAGACTGGTGGCCGGCCCCCCGGCTTTGGCGGCGTCGATCGCGGCACGAAGTTCGTCAGGCTGATAGTCGGCGGGAATCAACCCCTCGCTGTCCACGGTCGGGATATAGTGCAGCAGCGCGGTGGCGTCATCGACGGTCCACGTCATCACCGGTTCTGGCGCGGGCACCGTTGCGGCGAAGGTCGCCATGCCCGATGGCCCTGTTGGCGCAGGCTGGCCGGGCAGCGATTGGCTAACCGGCGCAGGCATCCCGTCCGGGGTCGGCGTGGCCGCCGGGCTTGGCGCAGCCACCGGCTTGTCGGCAGCCGGGGGCAGCAGGCTGGCTGGCGGGGGCGGCGCCGGGGACGCTAACGCGGCGGCGCTGAGCCCGCTGCAAACCGCGAAACTGGCACCTGTCGCCAACGCTAACGCTGCCACACCACGCCGCAATCTGTACTCGCTCGCCATGCTTGCCAATCCATTTCTGCCTGGCCAGCCCGTTGTCTGAGCCTGAACCACGAGTGATGCCATGCGCTATTCGCCGGGCGCCATCAAGCATCCCACGTGACCTGACGATGAATATCCTGCGGCAAATCTACAAGATCATTTGGTGCCGAGCCCCCGATGACGAGTGCGGATGACATCCGGCCGCCCCGCGCCTATGTGCTGTTCATGAACCGCTCGCATCCGCTCATGCCGCTGCTGGCCGCGCTCACCGGGATTGCGCTGTTCACGATCATGGATGCCACGATGAAGCGCGCTTCGCTTGCCAGCAATATCTATGACGCGCTGCTGTTTCGCAGCCTGATCGGCACCATTTTGTTGTTTCCATTGTGGAAGTTGCGCGGCGGTCGCTGGCCGGCGCCACAGGTATTGCGGCTGCACGGCACGCGCTCGGCGGTCGTGGCCGCAATGGCGCTGCTGTATTTCTGGGGGCTGGTGCGGCTGCCGCTGGCCGAGGCCATCTCGATTTCCTTCATCGCCCCGCTGATCGCGCTGTATCTGGCGGCCGCGATCCTGGGCGAGCGGATCGGGCGCTGGGCTATTGGCGGTTCGCTGCTGGGCCTGGCGGGCGTGGTCGTGATCTCGGTGGGCCATATCGGCGGCGGCGGCGGCAACCGGGCGGCCCAAGGTCCGGGCATCGCCGCCATCCTGTGTTCGGCGGTGCTTTATGGCTGGAACCTGATCCTTCAGCGCCAGCAGGCGCTGCTCGCCGCTCCGCGCGAAGTCGCATTTTTCCAGAACCTGCTGATCGGGCTGATCCTGTCGGTAGCCGCGCCGTGGCTGGCGCACCGGCCATCTGCCGAGGCGTTGGGGCTGATCACCACAGCCGCCGTGCTGGCGGCGACATCGCTGATGCTGCTGAGCTGGGCCTATGCCCGCTCAGAGGCGCAACTGCTGCTGCCCACCGAATATTCCGCCTTCATCTGGGCAGCGCTGGTGGGCTGGTTGTGGTTTGGCGAAAGGCTGGATGCGGCCACGCTGGTGGGCGGCGCGCTGATCGTTGCCGGTTGCCTGACGGCGGCGCGCGGGACGCCCGCCCAGCATGCCGAGTTGACGGCGGCATAATGCATCGCACGTGGCAGAATTTGCGCCGCTGTCCCTTGACCTCGCGCACGCCAAAGCCCATCGGCTAGCCCATTGAAGGGGTTTGCCGCAGCGCAGCACGGAACGATCCGTAAGCGCTCGTCGGCAGCCGCCACGAACTAAGGACCCCCGCATGACTCAAGTCGGACAGGATACGCTCGGTACCCGCAGCACCATGACGGTGGGGACCAAGCAGTTTGCCTATTATTCGCTGCGCAAGGCGGGCGAAAAGCTGGGCGACATCTCGAGGCTGCCGTTCTCGATGAAAGTCCTGCTGGAAAACCTGCTGCGCTTTGAGGATAACGGCTTTACTGTCTCGACCGCCGACATTCAGGCACTGGTCGACTGGCAAAAGAACCCTGCCGAATCGCAGAACGAAATTCAGTATCGCCCGGCGCGCGTCCTGTTGCAGGATTTCACCGGCGTGCCTTGCGTAGTTGACCTGGCGGCAATGCGCGATGCCATCGCCAAGCTGGGCGGCGATACCAGCAAGATCAATCCGCTGGTTCCGGTCAACCTGGTCATCGATCACTCGGTGATGGTCGATGAATTCGGCCACGCGCACGCGTTCGAACAGAACGTAGAGATTGAATATCAGCGCAATTTCGAACGCTATGATTTTCTGAAATGGGGCTCGAAGTCGCTCGCCAACTTCTATGCGGTGCCACCGGGCACCGGCATCTGCCACCAGGTCAATCTGGAGAACATCGCCAAAACGGTATGGACCAGCGTCGATCCCAGCGGCGCTACCGTCGCGTATCCCGACACCTGCGTCGGCACCGACAGCCATACTACCATGATCAACGGACTGGGCGTGCTCGGCTGGGGCGTGGGCGGGATCGAGGCGGAAGCAGCGATGCTCGGCCAGCCAGTGTCGATGCTGATCCCCGAAGTGGTCGGCTTCAAGCTGACCGGCGCGCTCAGCGAGGGCGTCACCGCCACCGATCTCGTGCTCACCGCCACGCAGATGCTGCGCAAGCACGGCGTAGTCGGGCGGTTTGTTGAATATTACGGGCCCGGCCTCGCCTCGCTCAGCCTGGCCGATCGCGCGACCCTGGCCAATATGGCGCCGGAATACGGTGCGACCTGCGGCTTCTTCGGCATCGACGACAAGACGCTGGACTATCTGCGCCTGACCGGGCGCGAGGAAGACCAGATCGCGCTGGTAGAAGCCTATGCCCGTGAACAGGGCTTTTGGGCGAGCGCCGATTCGCCCGAGCCGATTTTCACCAGCACGCTCGGCCTCGACATGAGCACCGTCGTGCCATCGCTCGCCGGGCCGAAACGTCCGCAGGACAAGGTCTCGCTGTCCGACGTCGACGATGTCTTTAACGCCGATCTTGAAACGCTGTACAAAAAGGTCAATTCGCGGGTTCCGGTCGAGGGCAAGAGCTACGATATCGGCGATGGCGATGTGGTCATTGCCGCGATCACTAGTTGCACCAACACCTCGAATCCCAGCGTCATGGTGGCGGCCGGTCTGGTCGCGAAAAAGGCCAATGAGCTGGGGCTGAAACCCAAGCCGTGGGTCAAGACCTCACTGGCCCCCGGCTCGCAAGTGGTGACCGATTATTTCGCCAAGGCCGACCTCCAGCGTCATCTTGACGCCATCGGCTTCAATCTGGTTGGCTATGGTTGCACCACCTGTATCGGCAATTCCGGGCCATTGGCAGAACCAATCAGCGCCGCGATCAACGCCCATGACATCGTCGCCGCCTCGGTGATCTCGGGCAACCGCAATTTCGAAGGCCGCGTCTCGCCCGACGTGCGCGCCAATTTCCTCGCCTCGCCGCCGCTGGTCGTCGCTTATGCGCTCAAGGGCACCGTGACGGAGGATTTCACCACCACCCCGATCGGGCAGGGCAGCAACGGCGCCGATGTCTATTTGCGCGACATCTGGCCGACCAACGATGAAGTGGCCAGCACTATGGCCGCCTGCGTCACCCGCGACATGTTCCAGGCCCGCTACGCCGACGTGTACAAGGGCGACAAGCACTGGCAGGCAATCGACGTGACCGGCAGCGACACCTATCAATGGCGCGCGGGCAGCACCTATATCGCTAATCCGCCCTATTTCGACGGGTTGACCATGACCCCGCCGGCAGTAACCGACATTATCGACGCCAAGCCGCTGGCGATCCTGGGCGATTCGATCACCACCGATCACATCAGCCCGGCGGGCAATATCAAGGCCGACAGCCCGGCCGGCAAATATTTGCTCGACCACCAGGTCGCCAAGGCCGACTTCAACTCCTACGGCGCCCGGCGCGGCCACCATGAAGTGATGATGCGCGGCACCTTCGCCAACATCCGCATCAAGAACGAAATGGTCCCCGGCATCGAAGGCGGGATGAGCCGCCATGGCAGCGAAATCGGCGCGATCTATGACGTTGCCATGCAGTACAAGGCCGAAGGCACGCCGCTGGTTGTGATCGCCGGCAAGGAATACGGCACCGGCTCCAGCCGCGACTGGGCCGCCAAGGGCACCAATCTGTTGGGCGTGCGCGTCGTTATCGTCGAAAGCTTCGAACGCATCCACCGCTCGAATTTGGTCGGCATGGGCGTGCTGCCGCTGCAGTTCAAAGACGGCGACACCCGCCTGACGCTGGGGCTGACCGGCGACGAAACCTTCACCATCACTGGCGTCGCCGATTTGAAACCGCGCCAGGACGTGACCGTGGCAGTATCCCGCGCCGATGGATCGAACTTTACGTTTACCGCGCTATGCCGGATCGATACCGCTAACGAGCTGGAATATTTCATGAATGGCGGTATTTTGCATTACGTTCTGCGCAAGCTAGCGGCTTAGCGCGAAGGATGGTTTGAGCCGAAAGGATAGGACCTGGGGCCATCGCACCAGGGCCATCCTGCATCATGGACAAACCGCTCAACGGTGCAATGTCAGCCCATTGATCCAGGTAAGGACCGTCTTTTCGAAGCTGTCGACATGCACGCCCTGCGCTTCCAGGCTGACGGTCTCGCTGTGCAGTTCCTGCTGAAGGTGAAGATAGCGCTCGGTCAGTTGGTCGAGCGTACCGGTGTAATCCTGACGGGCGGTATCATGCTGCTGCAGTCGGTCACGCGCTGCGGCGATCCGGCTTTCGAGGTTGGTCAGGCGGGTGTGGAGCAAAGCAAAATCGGCCATCACCAACTCCAGAGGCGCCTGTCTGCCAGTGTCCTGCCCCCGCAGGTCGCGTGATAATCCTTCGTCATGCCGAAGTTGCTTGACGGGCGAGCCGTCAGTTTGTTCCCGCATCCATCGTACCCCGGCGGTGATGCGGCATAAAAATATCTGGACGAATTGCGAGGGTCACACACCCGGGCCTGGCGTGCCGGGGCTCAGTTAACGGCCATGTTATCGATCAGCCGCGTCCTGCCGATGCGGGCGGCGACCAGCAGGCGGGCTTGCGCGCGGTCAAGCGGGGCCAGCCGGTCAAGCGGCGCGAGCGAGGCGGCATCGCGCAATTCCGCATAGTCCACCGAGGAAAACCCGCCCGCCAGCAACATTCGGCGCAGTTCATCCAGCGCCCCGGCAACCAGTCGTCCGCTCATGATGCTCGCGATCGCCTGCTGCATCGCGCTGGGCAGGATCGCGGCCTGAATCCGTTCCCCGGGGGTAAGAAAGCCATTACGGGACGACATCGCCAATCCGTCCGTCTCACGCCTGGTTGGCACGCCCACAATGGCATCGGCACGCGGCAAGGTCAGGTCGAGATCGCGGGCCATGCGGCGGATCACCGCAAGCTGCTGCCAGTCCTTCTCGCCGAACAGGGCAAGATCGGGCTGCACCTGATTAAACAGCTTGCACACCACCGTCGCCACACCATCGAAATGCCCTGGCCGCGCCGCGCCACACAGCCCCTCGCTCACGCCGCCGACCGAAACATTTGTGGCAAAACCAGCGGGGTACATCGCTTCGGCCGACGGTGCCCACAGCAGCGCTGTGCCCTCGGCTTCCAGCATTTCAGCATCCCGGGCAAGCTGGCGGGGGTAAGCCGACAGATCTTCGCCCGCACCGAATTGACGCGGATTGACGAAGATCGACACCACGACGTGCGCCGCGTGCGCCTTCGCCTCGCGCACCAGGGACAGATGACCGTCGTGCAGTGCGCCCATTGTCGGCACCAGCGCCAGCGGGCCTGCGGTTCGCAAAGCCGCAACGGCAATGCGCAGTGGATGAAGCTGATTGATGGTTTGCACGCGCCTTGTCCCTCCGATAAAGCTGATCGCAAGTTCCCGCGGACGCCCCTGCGGCCAACGAGTTCTGCCCGCTTTGCCGTATCACGCCCGATGTGCCGCCTGACAAGAGTATCCTGAGCGATGTCATCTTCCCAACCGCACCGCATCGTTTTCGCCAATGAAAAGGGTGGCACCGGCAAATCGACGACGGCGGTTCATGTCGCCATCGCGCTCGCCTATCAAGGCGCGCGGGTGGCCGCGATCGATCTCGATCCGCGCCAACGCACGCTCCACCGCTATCTGGAAAACCGCGCCGAGACCGTCTCGCGCCGCGCGACCAACCTGCCCCAGGCCGATTTCGCGGTTTTCAACGGGTCTTCTGTGGCCGAACTCGATGCGCTGTGCGACGAACTGGGCGCGGGCCATGATTTCCTGATCTTCGACACGCCCGGCCGCGACGACGAATTCGCCCGCCATGTTGCGACCGGCGCCGATACGCTGGTCACCCCGCTTAATGACAGTTTTGTCGACTTCGACTTGATTGGCCAGGTCGATGCCGAAACCTTCAAGGTGCGGCGGCTGTCGTTCTATGCCGAGCTGATCTGGGAGGCGCGCAAAAAGCGCGCGATGACCACGATTCGCTCGGGCCGGCGCGAAATGGATTGGGTGGTGGTGCGCAACCGCACCCAGCATGTCGAAGCGCGCAACATGCGCCGAATCGATAACGCGCTAACCGAATTGTCGCGTCGGGTCGGATTCCGCGTCGCCAATGGCTTGTCGGAGCGGGTCATCTATCGCGAGCTGTTCCCCTCCGGCCTGACCCTTCTCGACAAAGGCCATCTGGGCGAGCTGGGCACCAGCCATCTCGTTGCACGCCAGGAAATACGCTCGCTGATCGCCGGCCTCAACCTGCCGATGCCGGGCCACGCCGCTGCGTCGGTTCCGGCCGAGCCGGTGCTGGCACAGCGCGCCTAGGCAAGCGTCATGGGCAAGCTCATCACCCTGCTGGTCATCGCCGCCATGGGCTGCAAGCTGCTGTTGGGGCGATGGCCGTGGGAGATGTTGGCATTACCGCAGGCGACCCGCCGCATGGCCCAGGCGCAGACGTTGCTGGGGGTGACCCCGACGGCATCGCGCGCAGACATCATCGAGGCGCACAAGCGCTTACTGGTACAGGTCCATCCCGATCGCGGTGGCAGCGAAGCGCTGGTCTATGAAGCCAACGCGGCACGCGATCTGTTGCTCGAGAAAGCGCCTTTGCTCAAAGCGTGATGGCAAAAAGTGGATACCGGTTTTTGTCGATCGATCACGCGACAGCAGAAAGGCTCGTGATGACAAAAAGTGGGAATCGGTTTTTGTCGATCGATTACGCGACAGGGAAAAGCCCGTGACGCATCGCTTTCACCCGTCGATCCTGCGCGAATACGATATTCGCGGCATCGTCGGCCAGACACTGGACGCTGACGACGCCTGGGCAGTCGGGAATGCCTTCGCGGCGCGGCTGCGGCGGGATGGTGGCCGGAAAGTTGCGGTCAGCCATGATGGCCGGCTCAGTTCGCCCATGCTGGAGGCAGCGCTGGTCGAGGGACTGGTTGCGGCGGGTTGCGATGTCGTGCGGCTCGGTCTCGCCGCCACCCCGATGCTCTATTATGCCGAGGTCTCAGCGCAGGATGTTCAGGGCGGAATTCAGGTAACTGGCAGCCATAATCCCGGTGATCACAATGGCTTCAAGATAGTAATGCGGTCCCACCCGTTCTTCGGGGAAGACATCCGCGCGCTCAGCGCCAGCGCCCGACAAGGCAAAGCCATGGTCCAACGGCGCGGCGCCATCGAGCAGCGCGACGTCCTTGGGGCTTATATCGAGCGCTTGCTGGAAGCCCTCTGCGGAATTGACCCGGCCCGCCTCGCCGCGCTGCGTATCGGCTGGGATACCGGAAACGGCGCTGCCGGTCCGACGCTGGCGACCCTGGTTGCGCGCCTGCCCGGCGAACATCATCTGCTGTTTACAGAGGTCAATGGACATTTCCCCAACCATCACCCTGACCCGACGGTTGAGACGAATCTCGCAGATTTACGGCGTCTGGTCGCCACCAAGCAGCTCGATTTCGGAGTTGCTTTTGACGGCGACGGTGATCGCATCGGTGTTGTCGACGGGCGGGGACGAATTATCCACGGCGACCAACTGCTGATGATCTACGCCGAGGATCTGCTCCGCGAGCGACCGGGAGCCACCGTCATCGCCGATGTGAAGGCTTCGCAAGCGGTATTCGACCGCGTCGCCGAGCTAGGCGGCCGGCCGCTGATGTGGAAAACCGGCCACAGCCTGATTAAGTCCAAAATGAGGGAGACAGGCGCGCTGCTCGCGGGCGAAATGACCGGGCATGTGTTTTTCGCCGACAATTATTACGGTTTCGATGATGCGCTTTATGCTGCACTCCGGCTCATTACGGCCTCGGTCCGGCTGGGTAAATCGGTCACCGAATTGTGCAGCGCTTTGCCGGTAATGATTAACACCCCCGAATTGCGTTTCCAAGTCGATGAAAGCCGCAAATTCGCGGTGATCGAGGAAGTGGCGGCGCGCCTGTCCGCCACTGGCGCGCAGGTAAACGAAATTGACGGCGTCCGCGTGACCACGCCCGACGGCTGGTGGCTGCTGCGCGCCTCCAACACCCAGGACGGGCTGGTCGCGCGCGCGGAAAGCAGCGATCAACCGGGACTGGCGCGTCTGCTGGCGCAGATCGACGCGCAACTTGCAGCATCAGGGGTTTCGCGCTGAAAGCCTTGGCGCTTGTCTATCGATTGCCTACCTAGGCCCAATGCGACCGGCCCTTCTCCCCCCCGAAATTGCCGAATGGTTCGCAAACCGGGGCTGGCGGGTACGGCGGCATCAGCTGGACATGCTGGAGATCGCGGCAAATGGGCGGCACGCATTGCTGGCGGCGGATACCGGGGCGGGCAAGACGCTGGCCGGGTTCCTGCCGACGCTAGCCGAGTTTGCGCCCTCGCGCCTCGCCGGGACCGCACCGCCGGACGGGCTGCATACGCTGTATGTTTCGCCGCTCAAGGCGCTGGGACAGGATGTCCAGCGCAATCTGTTGGCGCCGATCGCGGACATCGGCTTGGCGGTTCGAGTGGAAACGCGCAGCGGCGACACCCCCAGCGACCGCAAGGCACGGCAGCGGGTCCGACCACCGCATATCTTGCTGACGACGCCCGAATCGCTATCGTTGTTGCTGTCCTATCCGGAGAGCGCGACGATGTTCGCCTCGCTCAAGCGGGTGGTGGTGGACGAAATCCACGCCTTTGCCCCGACCAAGCGCGGCGATCTGCTGGCGCTGGCGCTAGGGCGGCTGCAGGCTTTCGCGCCGGGCCTGCAAAGGGTCGGATTATCGGCCACACTCGGCGATCCCGAAGCGTTCCGGGCATGGCTGGCGCCGGACGGTAACGCCGAAACCGTCGCGCTGGTGGCAGGCGAACCGGGCGCGGCGCCCGAGGTCGAGGTGTTGGTGCCCGATGGGGAGACGATGCCTTGGGGCGGCCATGCCGCGCGTTGGGGATTGGGTCAGGTCTATGCCCGGATCAAGGCCCATCGCACCACACTGGTGTTCACGAATACTCGGTTTCTGGCGGAATATATCTTTCAGGCCTTGTGGGACGCCAATGAGGACAAGCTACCGATCGCCATCCACCACGGTTCGTTATCGCGGGAAGCGCGGGCCAAGGTGGAAGCGGCGATGGCGCGTGGTGAATTGCGCGCGCTGGTCTGCACCGCCAGCCTCGACCTCGGCGTCGATTGGGGTGACATCGATCTGGTGATCCAGATGGGAGCGCCCAAAGGGTCTTCGCGACTGCTGCAGCGGATCGGCCGCTCCAATCACCGGCTGGACCAGGCCAGCGAAGCCTTGCTGGTGCCAGGCAACCGGTTTGAATATATCGAGGCGATGGCAGCCGCAGACGCGGTGCGGCAGGGCCAGCGCGATGGCGAAGCGTTTCGGCCTGGCGCACTTGATGTGCTGGCGCAGCATGTCATGGCCTGCGCCTGCGCCGGCCCGTTTGCAGAGGACGCGGTGCTGGCCCAGGTGCGCGCGGCGGCGGCTTTCCGCTGGGTCGACGAGGCGATATGGCAGCGCGTGCTAAACTTCGTTGCGACAGGCGGCTATGCCTTGCGCGCCTACGACCGGTTTCGCAGGATCGTGCGGGATCGGGACGGCACCTGGCGGCTCGCCCATCCGGAAATGGCGGCCCGGCACCGCTTGAACGCCGGGATCATCGTCGATAGCGAAATGATTGAAGTGCGCTTTCGCAATGGCCGGGCGTTGGGGCGGGTGGAAGAAGAATTCGCGGCGCAACTGGGTCCGGGCGACAGTTTCCGCTTTGCGGGGCTCGATCTGGAGGTGGAGGGACTACGCGACGGCGACCTAATCGTTCATGCCGCACGGCGATCGGCGATGATACCCAGCTATATGGGCGCGCGTATCCCGATCAGCAGCCATCTGGCGGGCCGGGTCCAGGCTATGCTGGGCGACCGTGCCGGCTGGGCGCGCTTTCCCGACGATGTCCGCGAATGGCTGGAAATGCAGGACTGGCGCTCGCAACTGCCACGCCCCGGGCGCTTGCTGGTCGAAAGCTTTCCGCTGAAATCACGCGCCTATTGTGTATTCTATACGTTCGAAGGCTGGCCGGCGAACCAGTCACTGGGGATGCTGCTGACGCGCCGAATGGAGGACCGGGGTCTGGCCCCGCTGGGCTTCGTGGCCAATGATTATGCGCTGGCGGTGTGGGGCCTGCACGAAGTGACCGATCCCGCCAGCCTGCTGTCGCCCGAGATCCTCACCCAGGAGTTCACCGAATGGGTCAAGAAATCATACCTGTTGCGGCGTGCGTTTCGCGAAGTGGCCGTAATTTCAGGTCTGATCGAGCGCCAGCAGCCCGGCAAGCGCAAGACCGGTCGACAAGTGACCTTCTCCACCGACCTGATCTACGATGTCCTGTGCCGCTATGAGCCCGATCACTTGCTGATCGAAGCGGCCTGGGCCGACGCCCGCACGCGGCTCACCGATGTCGCGCGCATCGCCGATGTGCTGGAGCGCGCGCAAGCCGGGATCGATCACGTCCGGCTGGAACGGGTCAGCCCGCTAGCGGTGCCGCTGCTGTCGATGATCGGCCGCGAAAGCCTGCCGTCAGGCGCGGCCGACGACGACCTGCTGGTCGAGGCGGAAAGTCTGGCGGCGGCAGCGATGCGGCCCGATTGACAGGCAGGAAAGAAAGGGACGGCTGTTTGGCGCCTTGGCCCCCATCCCTGTTCGTTGCCCGCAAAACCAAAAAACGGGGCGACCTGCGTCGCCCCGTTTTTTGATACCATTAATCCGTTCGGATCAACTGGCCTTTGGCGCGTTCGATGCCTTGCCAAAGTTGACGTATTGTTCGTTGCCGACAAAACCAAACTTGGTCACGCCCGACGCCTTGATGATGTTGAGCACATTCGCCGCCAGTTCGTAGGGCGCCTGCTGATCCGGCTGGAACTGAAGCTCGGGCTCGGTAGGCAGCGCCAGCGTCTGCTTCAGCAGGCCAACAAGCTGATTTTTATTGATCTCCGTGGCGTTCCACAGGATCTTTCCTTCCGGAGTCAACACCACCTTGTTCTTGTCGGGCTTGATCGGCGTCTGCGGCGGCGGGTTTTGCGCCGAGGGCAGATCGATATTGACGGCGTGGGTTGCGACCGGAACTGTGATGATGAACATGATAAGGAGAACGAGCATGACGTCGATAAGCGGCGTCGTGTTCATTTCCATCATCGGCGAACCATCGTCCTTGCCGCCTGACATTGCCATGGGATTGATTCCTTAAATTTGCGATCAGACGTTGGGATCGACCGGGTTTGAGATGAAGCCGACCGTGGGATAGCCCGACAGCTGTACGTTATAGATGGCACCGGCGACGCAGCGCCAAGGCGCGTTGACGTCAGCCCGGATGTGCACCTGCGGGACCTTTTCAGGCGCCGCGCGGAGCGCATCCGCACCGCCCGCGCGCTTGACGATGGCGTCCAGGCGTTTGTACGCTATGTCGCGCAACTCTTCCGACGATACCGCAGTTATATTGTTGAAATATACCCGGCACTCGCCACCGCGCGACGAGCCTTCGTAGCCCGGGTCGCCCGCGCTGCGGCCGGCGTCGTCAGTCGTGGTTACGGCCAGCAGCAGATTTTCGACCTTGTCCTTGGATTCCAAAGAAACCATGATCGGGATCTTGAGCTTCTGGATCTGCTGGATCGCCACCGGAATCGCGATCAGGAAGATGATCAGCAGCACCAGCATCACGTCGACGAGCGGCGTGGTATTGATATCCGACATCGGTCGTTCTTCAACGCCTGCGCCGCCTACCGAAATCGCCATTTTCTCATCCTATTCTAGATTAGCGGGAAGCGCGAGGGCCAGCCAGCAGCGGGGTGTCTGCCGCATGCTGCAACCAGCCCCGCGCCTAGCCCGGCAGCCGTCCACAAACATGTGGACGGCTGCCATTGTTCATCATGGCCTGGGCGCGGTAACCGGCTTGGCTGTCGCTGCCGGAGCGGCCTTCGACGCGGGTGCGGCGTTATGCGTTGGCTTGATCGCACCCTTCGAATTGATGTTCGCCAGGATGTCGTTGGAAAACGATGACAGCGCTTCGGCAATACGCTTGTTGCGGCTCTGCAGGTAGTTGTAGGCCAGCACTGCGGGCACCGCGACGAGCAGGCCGAGCGCGGTCATGATCAGTGCTTCACCGACTGGACCCGCAACCTTGTCGATCGAAGCCGAACCGGCGATGCCAATGGCGATCAACGCGCGATAAATGCCGACCACGGTGCCGAACAGGCCGACGAAAGGTGCCGTGGCACCCACGGTCGCCAGAAACGGCAGGCCCTGGGAAAGACGCGCATTGATGAAGTTTTCGGTGCGGGCAAGCGTCCCATGCAGCCAGTCATGCGCTTCCATCGTGTCAGTCATCTTGGAGTGCTGGTCTTCGGCGTTCAGGCCGTCATCGACGATCTGGCGCCAGGCGCTGTTCTTTTCCAGCTTCGCGGCGCCATCGCGCAACGACGGAGCGCGCCAGAACGTGGTTTGCAAATCCTGAGCTTGCTTCATGAGTTTGCCCTGGTCCCACCATTTGGTGAACAGGATGAAGAATGAACCGAACGACATGATCGCCAGCACGGTAACGACGGACCAGGAAATGGCACCGCCCTGCTGCATGGCTTCCATAAAGCCAAACTTGTTCTGCGGGGCTGCGTTGGCGCCAGCGCCAGCGGCAAGGAGTTCAAAAAGCATGGGATAGTCCTCTCAGGCAAATTTAAGGTTATGACAATCGGGGGACTTGCAGCATCGCGCCGCAGCCCCCCCCGTTAAAAATTATTCCTTCGGGATCACCCATCTCACGCTGCCGTTGTACGAGCCGGTGGTGGGTTGGCCGTCAGTGTCCATCGCCGTGGAAAATTTGGCCCGGCGCTGGGCATAGGTGCAGGTCGCTTCGTCCAGATCGGGGCTGCCGCTCGAGGATGTGACCTCGCAGCCGGTCGGGCGACCGTTGGTGCCGACAGTTAAACGAAAGCGCGTCGTCCCCGTCCGTTCCTCACGCAGGGCACGTGGCGGGTAATCGTCCGTCGTTACCCAGTCGCTCGGTGAGCCTTTCGGTACGGCGCCTTTGGCGGAAAACCTGGGCGGCGGCGGAGCGGGCGGCGGGGCCGCCTGAAGCTGAGGCGGCGCGGGCGGCGGCGGGGTTTGCACGGTCTGGATCTGCGGCGGGGTTATCGCAACATTGATCCTGACCGGCGGCGCGACCGGCGGCGGCGGCAAGTCCTTGGGCTTGGGTGGTGGTGGTGGTGGCTTTTTAGGCTCATCCTTCTTGACGTCCACCGTGACCACCCGCTTGATGACCTGCTGGACGGCCGAGTAGGCAAGCCCGGTGATCAAGGCGTAACCTATAAAGACGTGAATCACGGCAACGATGATTAACGCGGTAACCCGGTTACCGCTCATCTGTTGGTCAGTATAAGCCATTCAGCCTCTTCACTCCATCAAAACACGTCAGGACTAATCCCGAGCGGACCCTGAACCCGGCTGTGCCGTTATCCAGAAAAAAACTCTTACACACTGTCCCAAGTCCCGAACGCCAATCAAGGATCCGGAGCCCGGCCAAGCACTTTGAAAACCATTTTGCCTTTAAGGCCGCCTTGTCATCGTGCATTAACTGCGAAGCCCCAGCCGTGCAACGTCAAACCGCGACTTGCAACTGCGCTTAACCAAGGATTCGTTCAGGTTAAAGCGATAATTTAGCCTAAAAGAACGTCGGGCAGCGATATCACGCTTGCCAGGCATCTTTATCGGGCTTGCCACGCGGAGATTCATATGACGACATTTCATTCGATTCTATCGAAAATCGGCTTGCTGCCTGGGCTGGCCTTGATCGCTGGCGCGCTGATGCTGGCCGTTGCGCCGAATCAAGCCAGGGCCGCCGTCGTCGATTCGTCCGGCCTGCCCGCCGGGCCAGCATCGCTGCCGACACCCCCAAGCTATGCCGATCTGGTCGATTTGATCGAGCCAGCGACCCTGGTTCTGGTAGTGCAGCTTCGCAAGGTCGCCTCAGTCGAACCCGAGCGGGCAAAGGACGTACGCACTGGCTGGGCGCGGATCTATGTCGAGGCGCGGGTTGTGGCGGCGTTGCGAGGCACGGCGCTTCTTGCCGGGGGACCGCTTCTTGCCACTGTCAGCTACCTTGCCGATGTCCAGCTCGATGAGAAGGGCAAGCTGCCGGCGCTGGGCAAGCACACCATGATGCTGGTTGCGCGACCGGTGGCGAGCCATCCGGAGATGGTGCAATTGGTGGCGCCCGATGCGCAGCTGCCCTGGGATCCCGCAGCGGAGGCGCGAGTGCGCGCGGTGCTCGCCGCGCTTCAGGCGCCCGCCGCGCCAAGTCCGGTAACGACCGTGCGCGAAACGATCCATGTCCCCGGCGCGCTGGTCGGCCAGGGTGAGACGCAAATCTTTTTGGCAACGGCGGACGGCTCGCCCGCAGCAATCTCGGTGGTCCATCAGCCGGGTAAGCAAGCCAGCTGGAGCGTGTCGTTTTCTGAAGTTGTCGATGCCTCGGGCCAGCCCCCGGCGCACGACACGCTGGCCTGGTATCGGCTGGCATGTTTCCTGCCCGGCCAGCTTCCCGAGGGTAGTAATGTGTCGGCCACTGCAGAGGACCGGGCGCAAGCGGCGCAGGATTACGATCTGGTGATGGCCGAACTTGGGCCTTGTGGACGAACGCGTAACTGACGCTGCGGCAGGTTGATCGGGTCGCATCGGCTTGACCGGACCGCAGGATGCTTTCGCGGTCGCATCGTAAAAAGCAAAAAACCGGTACCCCATTTTTCGCACGATGCTTTAGGGGCTTGGGCCGTCAAGGGAGGCATCATGAATCGGCTATCGACATCCGCTGAACATTCGCTCGGCAATCGTGCCGGCAAGCCCGGGATCGGCCAGCCGCTGCGCGTCGCGCTCGCCGGGCTGGGTACGGTCGGCGCCGGGGTCATTCGCCTGATCGAGACCAACGGCGCGTTGATCGCGCGGCGCGCCGGACGCCCGATCGTGGTGAGCGTGGTCAGCGCGCGCGACCGCGACAAGGATCGCGGCATCGATATTTCCGCCTATGGCTGGGAAGATGACATGACCGGCATGGCGGCGCGGGACGACGTCGATGTCGTGGTCGAACTGGTCGGCGGCGCCGATGGCCCGGCACTGACGCTGGCCCGTCACGCGTTGCGCGGCGGCAAGGCGTTGGTCACCGCGAACAAGGCAATGATCGCGCACCACGGCCTGGAACTGGCGGCGCTGGCGGAAGCGGCGGGCGCGCCACTGCGTTTCGAGGCGGCGGTTGCTGGCGGCGTGCCGGTCATCAAGGGGCTGCGCGAGGGCGCTGCGGCCAACCGGGTCGACCGCGTCTATGGCATCCTGAATGGTACCTGCAATTTCATCCTCTCGACGATGGCGGACACCGGCCGCGATTTTGCCGATGTGCTGGCCGAGGCGCAGGCCAAGGGCTATGCCGAGGCCGACCCCGCGTTCGACATCGAGGGCACTGACACCGCGCACAAGCTGTCGATCCTGTCGGCGCTGGCGTTTGGCACGCGGATCGATTTCGCCTCGGTCGAAACCTCGGGCATTTCGCGCATTCTGGCGGCTGACATCGCCCAGGCCGACGCGCTGGGCTATGTCATCCGCTTGATCGGCATGGCCGAGGTCGATCTGGGCAATGGTTCTGGACCCGGCCTGTTCCAGCGCGTCCAGGCGCATCTGGTGCCCTTCGGTCACCCGCTCGCGCACGTCGATGGCGCCACCAATGCCATGGTCGTCGAGGGCAATTTCTCCGGCAGGTTGCTGTTCCAGGGCGCAGGCGCGGGCGATGGCCCGACCGCCAGCGCAGTGGTCGCCGACATTATCGACATCGCGCGCGGCATCGACGCCGGGTTTGAGGCGGATGCCCCGTTCTCGGTGCCGGTGGCCTCGCTCGAAGCGATGGCACCAGCCGTCTCGGGCCATCGCCGCAGCCGCGCCTATATCCGCTTCATCGTTGCCGACCGGCCGGGCGTACTGGCCGAGATCACCGCCGCGATGCGCGATGCCGGCGTCTCCATAGAAAGCCTGATCCAGAAAGGCCGCGCCGATAACGAGGGCGAGGTGCTGGTGGCGATGGTGACGCATGACGCTCCCGAGGCAGCGGTAACCACAGCGCTGGCGCTGCTCGACGGCTCGCCAAGCCTGATTGCGCAGCCCTTGGTGATGCATTTATTGGCGAAGTGAAGGCGCGGATAAAATGTCAGGATGCAAGGACGAGGGGCCATTATTGGCTTAGGCGTGATACCGTGCGGCAGCCTTGGGCCTGCTTCCTGACCGAGACCTGACGCACAAGACCATTGGCGCTATGGCGGGGTGGAGCTGCCAAGGCGTCGCGCCCAGTCGATCCGTGTCAAGCCAACAAGCGCGATGATCATCAGGACTTGGATCGCAATGCTTGCTGGACTGGTAAGCGCGTTGATAAGAACGTCGCCGATGGAGGACTTCTGAATACCCTTCGCGGTGAAGGCGTATATGGAATACGAAATAATCCGCCCGCCAAAGAAGGCAGCCGTGAACCCGGCCAAACGCACACGCGCCAGTCCCGCGGCCTCGAAAAGTTGCGCAGAGGGGAATGGCGAGAGCGCAAAAAGTCCTAGCGCAAGCAGGCCGCCGCGCTTGTTCCGCTCCAGCGCGGCGCGAGCAGCCGCCAGGTTACGCTTTGTTCGCAGCGACACGCGGTTGCCGAGAAGCCGGAAGCCAAGAGCGAGCAAAAACCGGCCGGAGGCTGCCGCGAGCGCGCCCGTCAGGATGATCGCTGGCGTGGGCATTTGCGTGCGGAGCCCGAACAGCACGATGATCGACCAAGTTGGTGGTCCGAATGCGGGCATCAGGTTCACGCCGAGGACGATCGCGAAAAGGAGTAAAAATGTAAGCAGCTGATCCGTTCCCTCTGCAAATTACCGTGACACTTTACTGAACCCCCAGTCGCTGATCGCCCGGTCAGGCGGCAAAGCGCTGGACGTCGATCTCACCGACCCCGGTCAGCCGCATGACGCCGCTGCCGGGAAGTTCGAC
>JAYUBN010000027.1:0-2441 GCA_043740855.1 Sphingomonadales bacterium
GTCACATATTGCGAGGACACGGTGCCATCGCTGCCATAAAGCTCGATAATAAAGGTATCGGTAACTGGTGAGAGCAGCGTCGCCGCGTAGCTCTCGCTGACGTGATAGACCCAGTTTATCAGCCCGCTTTGGTCAACGGCAACGTCGAGGCTTGAGCCATCGGGATTGCCGTAAACGTAATTGCCGTAATAGTGGACCCCGGCAACGGGGCTGAAATGCAGCGTCTGCGTGGACGACAATTGGCTCTTGCCGGGATCGGCGCTGACCGAAGCGCTGGCGCTATCAGAGCGCGACTGCACAAAAATCGGTGTATCCCCTTCCGGGACATAGCCGATATGGATCGTGATCGGCTGATCGATTGTGCCGATCTGCTGGTTGAAGTGGATGGTGGCACTCGCCTGCCTTCCACTCCAGTTCATCAAGTCCGCCTGGCTGATCGAATAGGCGTAGGGAACGATTGTTTCAGTCGCACTGGGATGGAACGACTGGCTGAACAGCAATTGCAGCGAGCCATAGGGCGTGGCGGCATCCAGCCCCCCGGTCAGCGACTGAATCGCCTGTCCATTGGGCTGAATGAAGTCGAGATAGCCAAATACGACATAACTTCCCGAGGGACCGGCCTGGTTGTCGGCAATGTCAATGGTGAAAGTCGATTTGGCCAGATCGAGATGGGCGCTGTTGATGGCTGTCAGGTTGACAATGTCGGCGGCGGACTGTCCGGTCTGGTTGACGACATTGTAGGTGATGGTGCCGGTCGTCGAATGGCTGGATGCGTTGAAAGCGCCAGAATCAAAAGTGAATTGCCCAAACTCGGCGTCGGACGGGTTCGCATCGAAGCTGATGCCGCCATAAGACCATATTCCATTGCTGGCAGTCAGGGCATGGCCGTCAACCCGGATGGAGGCGGCATCGACGCTGACGCTGCCGTCGCTTGGCGTGACATTGGCCAGCGCGCTGAACGTCAGAAGCGAATCCGTTGATTCGCTGAGCGGGCTGCCAACGACAGGCGGAGCTGGTGGCGGGTTCGCGCCGATCAGCGTCTCGACGATATCCTGCGTGAAAAATCCGCCATGGTTGTCCGCCACCACGACGGTGAACGTTTCGAAAGCGGTCTGTCCGGCAGCAATACCCGAGAGCGCGCTCTGGCTGACGGTATAATGCCAGGCCAGCCTGCCGTCCGCGCCGCCCGCAGGTTCGATCACTGGATCAAGCGTCAGGGTGCCGTAAGTGCCAGCCACGCTCTGGGCGGTAAGCGTTGGATTGCCGGTGCCAAAAGCCTCGATGCCTGTCAAGCTGCCCAAGCCATGGGTGTCGCTGGCATTCCGGTCGGTAAAATCGATTTCGCCGCTGTTGCCTAGCGTCAGCGCCTGCCAATTGCTGGTGACACTGCCCGTGAGCACGGACGTGTCGGACCCCGCATCGATCACCGGCGCCGCATTGGTGCCGTCGATGGTCAAGCTGACCACCTGCGCCGTGCCGTCGGCGGTGTGGACGGTGTAGCTGTCGGTCAGGGCCTCGCCCGACGCAAGCGCCAGATAGGCGGCATCCGACTGGTTGAGCGCATAGGTCCACATCCCTGTCACATCAATGCCAAAGCTGCCATGAGCCGTTGCGGCACCGCTGACGGCGACAAAGGTGGCGGGGGAATCAACGTCGGTGGCGTGCAACTGGCCGGAAACGGCACCCGTCCCGGCATTTGCCGCACCGGTGACAACCGAAAGCTGGTTCAGCGAAAAGCCGGGATTGGCCATGCCGGGGATGCTGGCGTAAAATTCCACCTTGTAAATGTCAGCCGTTGCATCCAGCACGCCGATGAACGGCGCGGTATTGTCCGCTGTCTGCCCATCTTGCGAGACGTGCCGGACATAGGCAGCCAGCAAGTGGCCGTTCGCGTCAAAGGTCTTGATCGTCACTTCGAAATTCTGCACGCCATAGGCGTTGTAGCCCATTTGCGCGCCAACTCCCCGAATGCCCTGGGCGAAGGTGATGTCTATCGGCACAGCCGGGTCGATATGGCCGGTGCCAATGATGCCATCGCCCGGCGCATAGGCTCCCTGCCAGTAATTGCCTTGCAGTTCCGACCAGAACACACCCGAGCTTGTCGTGATAGATGCGCCGATGCCGCCAACTGACACGACATGGAAGGGGGTATGGTCGGTGGTGAGCGGAGCTCCCGCCTGAAACCAGAAAAAACTGTCATTGGCGGGAAGGGCGGCGCGCGTGGAGACCAGCTCGGCATTGGCGATCGTGCCGCTGACGTCGCCGGTAATGACAGCCGCATCATTGGCCCCGTGGATGGTGACCGACACCACCTGCGCCGTGCCGTCCGCCGTGGTCACGACAAAGCTGTCGGCCAGGGTGCCGCCGCTATTGAGCGCCTGCACCGCCGCGTCGTTCTCGTTGACGCGGTAGGTCCATGCCCCGCTGGCGTTGACGGAATA
>JAYUBN010000028.1:0-8117 GCA_043740855.1 Sphingomonadales bacterium
GCCGCCTCGATCACGGCCTTTTGGGCGGGCGAATTCGTCAACAGCTTCGTCATGGCCAAGATGAAGATCTGGACCGGCGGTAGCAAGCTGTGGAGCCGCACCATCGGTTCGACAGTGTTCGGGCAGGCCGTTGACAGCGCGCTGTTTTATCCAATTGCATTCCTTGGCGTGTGGACGACGGCGGACGTGGTGACGGTGATGTTTACCAATTGGGCGATGAAGGTGCTGTGGGAAGTGGTGCTGACGCCGGCCACTTATGCCGTTGTCGGCTACCTCAAGAGCCGCGAGGGGGTTGACGTCTTCGATACCGACACGGAATTTTCACCTTTTGCAAAGGCGCCTTCGGTCTGACACTCATGGTGCTCGACCGCATCTGCCTGTCCCATTTTCGCAACCATGCCGACAGCGAGATCACGGGCACTGCGCGTTTCAACCTGCTGATCGGCGAAAACGGCGCCGGCAAGACCAATGTGCTGGAGGCGATCTCGTTGCTAGCCCCCGGCCGGGGCCTGCGGCGCGCGGCTTTGTCCGACATGGCCATGAATTTTGCCGCCAACGGCTTTGCGGTCAGCGCGGAACTGTACCCCGGAGCGGCGGAATTCCGCCCGGGCGCCGAACCGGTGCACATCGGCACCGGGACGCTGCCCGACCGGCCCGGCCGCCGCGTGGTGCAGATCAATGGCGCCGACAGTCCGGCCATGGCGCTGGGCGAATGGCTGGGGCTGTTCTGGCTCACCCCGGCGATGGACCGCTTGTTCATGGACAGCCCCGGCTCACGGCGGCGGTTCATCGACCGCATGGTGCTGGCGCTCGAGCCCGCGCATGCCCGCCACGCCTCCCGCTATGAAGCGGCACTGCGCGAACGGGCGCGGTTGCTGTTCGATGCGGGCGACCCCGATCCGCGCTGGCTCGATGCGCTCGAAGGCCAACTGGCCGAGGCCGGCGTCGAAGTCGCGGCCGCCCGGATGCGGCTGATCGAGCGGCTGGGCACCGCCATCGCCGCCATGCCCCCATCGCCGTTCGCGCGCCCCGCGCTATCGTATCGTGCCGGCGGCCCAACCACCGTGCCGGCACTGGCGCAGGCGCTGGCGGACAGCCGCCGCCGCGACCGCGCCGCACAGCGCAGCCTGATCGGCCCGCATCGCGACGAACTGGTGGTGACGCTGGCTGCCAAGAACCAACCCGCTGCCGAATGCTCTACCGGCGAGCAGAAGGCCATGCTGATTGCGATCACGCTGGCCCATTGCAGTCTGGCCGATGATCAGGCGGACACCGGCGCCGCGCCGCGCGCGCGGGTGTTGTTGCTCGACGAAGTCGCGGCGCATCTCGATCCGTTGCGCCGCGAAGCGCTGTTCGAGCAATTGCGTGGTGGCCCGGCGCAAGTGTGGATCACCGGGACAGAGGCCGCGCCGTTTGCGGCAATCCGGGATGAGGCGGCCTGTTGGAACGTCGATAATGGCGCAGTGGCACGCAAATAGTAACGGAATGCGACGCGCGACTGGCGCCCATTCGCATTCACCTGTCACTCACGCTTACAGTTTTCGTCTTCAAATCGGCACAGGGTGTCAGCCACCGTTACACCTGCGTAAACGCCCAAGTAAAAATGCCTGTAATTTAATTAGTTAGCAATCTGGCATGATTTTTGCTTCGGTTCGACTGCTCGTATAACAATTAGGGCACCTGAAAGAGCCGACTTTCTGACCGATGTCATCGGATTTGGTTAGTACAGTCAAAACAGCGTTATAGCTGTCAAACCGAAGGATGCTGCATCGCGTCTTTTCAACATGGGAGTTAATTTATGATTAGAAAAATTCTGTTCGCCAGTGTCGCGGTTGCCACACTGGCCCTTTCGTCAGCTGCCTTTGCCTTTCCCGGCTACGGGAACGATAGTGGTGGCCCCGCGTTAATTATCACCTTGAACAGCGACGGCACCACGTCGCTGACGGCCACCGGTCAGCCAGCGACGTATGACGGCGCTGACGACACCTATATCGGGGTGGTGAACAATTCCGGCCATACCGTCAACGCGCTGACCCTAACATCGGGCACCAACATCTTTGGGTTCGAGGGTGACGGCATCTCCAACGTTACTTATGGCGCGCCGGGCAATTCGTCGGATCCCTCGCAATATGGCGGCCCTCATGGCTATTTCACCAACATCAACGGGAGTCAAACTAACGGCGTCGTCAATTTCATCGGCGGCATCGCTGACGGCGGTTCGGACTATTTCTCGCTGGAACAAGCGCTGAACACGGCGAGCTTCACGACGCGCCCCGGCGCGGTGCCAGAGCCCGGCACCTGGGCGATGATGCTTGGCGGTATGGCTGTCGTGGGCGCACTGCTGCGTCGTCGCCAGTCAAAGGCGGTCCTTGCCTGACAGCGACGCTGGTTCGATCTGCGTTACAGGGAGAAGGTCGCCGCAGGGCGGCCTTTTCTTTTTGCCAAGTGGTCATGACCCCGTTGCCTGAACTGCAACCTTGACGCTACTGTCGTGTTACCGAAGTTCGCCACATCAAATTCCGTCATCGCGAGAATCGCAACCTTCTCACCCGGCAGGAGTTTCCACTCCGATTAGTTCGCCTTTCAAAAATTCCGGGAGACAATTTGATGAAGCTAGCGAAACTCGTGCAGGGTTCAGCAATGGTGCTCGTCCTGAGCATCGGAACGAATGGCTTGGCGCAGCAGAAACCCGCAGACGGTGCCGCCGTGCAGTCATCGCCTGCCCCGACCGGCAAGGCGCAGCTCGGAGATTTCGGTCTGGATACCGCGGGCATGGACAAGTCGGTTGCGCCTGGCGACAGTTTTTATCATTATATGAATGGTACCTGGGCGCGAAACACACCGATCCCCGCTGACAAGTCAAGCTATGGTGAGTTTACCCGGCTGGCCGACCAGTCGCGCGCGCGGACCCGTGACATCCTTGACCAGGCAAGGACCGATGCTGGCTCGAAAATCGGCACCGCCTATGCCACCTACCTCGACACCCAGGCCAACGAAGCCAAGGGACTGGCGCCGCTACAGTCCTGGCTGATGCAGATCAAGGCACTGCACGACAAGGCCGGCTATCCGGCGTTGATCGCGCAGGCGTCGCGCAACGGGGTGGACGTGCCGTTCGCTCTGGGGGTCAGTCAGGACGCCAAGGAGCCGACGAGTTACGCTGTCGGCCTTGCCCAGGCCGGCTTGGGACTACCCGATCGCGACTATTACCTGAAACCTGATTTTGCCGTGCAGAAAACGGCATACCAGGCGCACCTCGCAACGATGCTGACGCTGGCGGGCGAGGCAAATGCCGCAGCCCGAGCCAAGGCCATCGTCGATTTCGAGACGGCGATCGCCAATGTCAGCTGGGACCGCGTCGATAGCCGCGACGCGACCAAGACCTACAACAAGGTGACTGTCGCGTCGCTGGGGACCAGCGCCCCCGGCTTCGATTTCACCAATTTCCTGAGCACAGCCGGACGGCCCGTGGCCACGATCGTCGTCGCACAGCCAAGTGCAGTCGCCGCCATCGCCCGGCTGATCGCCGATGCCCCGCTTGGTATTTTGCAGGATCAACTGCTGGTCCGGTCGCTCGATGCCTTTGCAAGCGTTCTGCCCGGTGCGTTCGACAAAGAACATTTCGCTTTTTACGGCAAAGTGTTGTCAGGCACGCCAGAACAGGAAGTGCGCTGGAAACGAGCCGTGGATTTTACCACAGACGCCCTGCCCGACGATATTTCGCAGATCTATGTCGCCAAATATTTCCCGCCGGAGACCAAGGCGGCAGCGGATCGACTGGTCGCAAACATCATCGCCGCCATGAACGCCCGGATCGACCGGCTGACGTGGATGAGTCCCAAAACCAAAGTGAAGGCGCACGCCAAGCTGGCCGCTTTCACTCCCAAAATCGGCTACCCCAGCAAATGGCATGATTATGCGCTGCTGACGATGACGCCCAGCGACGCGCTAGGTAATGCAATGCGCGCGAGCCAATGGCAGTTTGACGACGCGACCGGACACCTTGGCCAGCCGATCCGACGTTGGGAATGGGGCATGCCGCCGATGGAGGTGAATGCCTACGCCGATTTTTCGATGGTGGAGATCGTCTTTCCGGCCTCGATACTGCAGCCGCCGTTCTTCGATCCTCATGCTGATCCCGCTGTGAATTACGGCGGGATCGGAGCCGTGATCGGTCACGAGATGAGCCATCATTTTGACGACCAGGGCGCCAAATACGATGCCCAGGGTCGGCTTACTGACTGGTGGACGCCCGAGGACGTGCGCAACTTCAGCGCGTTGGAAGCAAAGCTCGTAGCCCAATACGATGCGTATGAACCGATTCCGGGTATGCACGTCAACGGCAAGCTTACGCTGGGTGAGAATTCTGCCGATCTGGCCGGGTTGACCGCTGCGTTTGATGCCTACCACATGTCGCTCAAAGGGCGCCCCGCTCCAGTGATCGATGGCCTGACTGGCGACCAGCGCTTTTATCTGGGATGGGCGCAGGTCTGGCGCCAGAACGTGCGCCCCGAGTTGAAAAAGCGCATGCTCGTGACCGATCCGCACTCCCCCACCGAACAACGCGCCGACATCGTCCGAAATATGGATGCCTGGTACGCGGCGTTCAGGCCGGCCCCCACAACCAAACTCTATCTGCCCCCGAATGGGCGGGTCAAGGTGTGGTGACGTAATCGCGCGATGCTCTGAACCATAGCTTGGCCGCCCCCTGTAACTCGCGCAGCAGCACCAGGGGAGAACTGACCGTCGCGGTTCCAGCCGCCATCCGCTCTACCAGCACTTCAACGGGGCACGGCAGGCGCGTCCCGGGATCAAGGTAGCGCGGATAGAGGATGAGCACCGCCGCGATGAGTTCGTCAAGGCTGCGGCGGCGAGTGCGGCGGGCGGGAACGGGGCCGAGGTCGCGGGTGAGGCCCCAGCCGGCATAGAACGGGACGCCATGCGTGGTGACCGCAACGCCCCGGCATAGTGCCTCGAACCCGGCGAGCGAGCTGATCACGTGCAGGCCGTCGACCTCAGCCAGCAGATTGCTGATCGCGGCGTGGCGTTCTATCCGGTCCGCCAGCGCCAGCACTTCGTTATCCGGGATTGTGCCGCGCCGGTGCCCTGCTTCGACATCGGGATGCGGTTTGTAGATGATCTCGGCCCCCGATTCGACGGCACGGGCGCGGGCGAGCAGGTCAAGATTGGTGCAGCCAGCCCCGCCCAGCAGCACCGCGCGGTCATCTTCCACCTGCCCGGTAACCAGCACCCGGCGGCGGCGGTCAGGGTCCGCAGCAACGGGCAGGCGCTCCATTCGGCTCGAATCCTGGCCATATTTGCTGATCCCCGCCGCCACCAGCCGTGCGCGCAGGCAGCGGGCGCGGGTGACCAGTTCTGGCGAAATTACCCCATGCTGGAGGATTTGCTCCAGCGTACTGGGTCGGCTCGGGTCGAAATGCGCGGCCAGCGGATCGATGATCACCGACAGCGGCGGAACGCAATTTGCGCCAAGCCCGGTGGAACGGATCATCCCGTCCTCGATCTCGCCCACCGCGATCCCGCGCGACGCCAGATCATCGAGCAACGCCGACGGCGTGCGCGTTTTCCAGGCCAAAGTGCTGGCGCCTTCCGGCAGCATCGCCGCTGTTCGGGCGCTAGCATGGCGCACCGGCCCGCTGCCGTCCCACAGCAGCGCGTCCATTGTCACGCGCTTCCACCGCGCCACGCCGAACACCGCCGCAATACCGCGATTGGCATCGATCGACGCGCGCCATTGCGCCAGCAGCGCCACGATGTCACGCGCGCCGACTTGCTCACCGGTGAAGGGATTGCGCCATGCCTGCCGATCCAGCAACTGCGTCGTCACCACTGCGCGCAGGCTCTCGGTCGAGCCGTCCAGCCGCGCAAAGCGACCTTCCCCCGTCACCGTCACAGGCCGCCCAAGCAGCGCCGCCACCAGCGCCAGTTCGTTATCGGCGCCGGCGCGCACTTGCGCCATCTGCCCCGCCAAATGCCACGGATCGCATAGCCGCGCGATGACCGGGACCGGCTGCCCCGTCGCGGTGCGCCGACTGGCAAACGGGCCGACCATCACCGCCCGCGCCGCCACGCCATCCGCCACGGACCGGTCCAGCATCTCCCACGCCTGCGCCTGGGTATCGGGCGCCAGCAGCACATCACGACCAGCGGGCAGATCGGGCTGAGCTGCCCAAAAGGCGCCGCCCACGCGCAAATCCGCCAGCGCCGCGATCAGTGCATCCACATCCTCACCGCTGCCCCCGCCCGCGGCCGCGAGCGGTCCGGCGCGATGGCCGGGAAACGGGGGAATGCGCAAAAACGGCGCGGCCATTAGCCTTTCACAGCGCGATCAACCGCCTGCACCGCCTGCAAAAAGCTTTCCAAATCGGCCAGTCGCAGCGCACAGGGACCGTCGCAACGTGCCCGATCGGGATCGGGGTGCGCCTCCACGAACAGGCCGGCCAGCCCCAGCGCCATACCGCTGCGCGCCAACGCCACCGCTTGCGTGGCCCTGCCATCAGCGCTGTCGGGTCGCCCACCGGGCTGTTGCAGCGCGTGGGTGACGTCGAACACCACCGGGGCAAAGGCCTTCATCAGGTCCATGCCCAGCATATCAACCACCAGATTATTGTACCCGAAACTGCTGCCGCGCTCGCACAGCAGCACGCGATCGTTCCCCGCTTCGGCGCATTTAGCGATGATGTGCCGCATTTCCTGAGGCGCCAGAAATTGCGGCTTCTTGACGTTGATGACCGCGCCGGTGGCGGCGATGGCGATAACCAGATCGGTCTGCCGGGCCAGAAACGCCGGCAGCTGGATGATGTCCGCGACTTCGGCCACGGCCGCCGCCTGATACGGCTCATGCACGTCGGTCAGCACCGGCACGCCGTGGCGCGCCTTGACCTCGGCCAGCAGCTCCAACCCCTTGCTCAGGCCCGGCCCCCGGAAGGAATGGATCGACGAACGATTGGCCTTGTCGAAGCTCGCCTTGAACACGAAGGGGATGCCCAGCGCCCGCGTCACCGCCACGAAATGGTCCGCCACTTCCAGCAGCAGCTCGCGATCCTCGATCACGTTCATCCCGCCGATCAGCACAAACGGGCGATCGTTAGCGAAAATAATGGCATCGGTCAGGCGGATGGCGTGCGGTGCGGTCATACCGATCGTCTAGAAGGATTTTCCTGACCAAGGAAGCGCCGCCCTATTCAATCCCGCGCTGCTTCAGAATGGATTCGATCACGGGGACGTCCTGCGGGTTGTTCAATTCGATGCAATCCCAACCCACCGCGGCGAAGCTGACCAGCCGGATATGGCGGTCGCCTTCAAGAAAGCGCAATTGTTCCAGCCCCTCGAGGTTTTCCAGCGGTGAGGGTGGCATCGCCGCATAGGCGCGCAGCGCATCAGGACGGTAAGCGTACAGGCCCAGATGCAGCCGCACCGCCTCATGCCCGGCGGCCAGCCCGGCTGGCACATAGGGGATCACCCGTTTTGAAAAATACAGCGCATGGCCGCGACCATTGACGACCACCGTGGTTCCGCCCACGCGGCCCGCTGCCTGATCGTTGACAAGGTGCGCATAAGTGCCCGCCGAACAGCGCAGCCCGGCAGTCGCCATCGCGGCGCCATCGTCAGCGCTCAGCGCCATCACCAAGTCGGTCACGATAAAGCTCGGCGTCAGTGGGGCATCGCCTTGCAGATTGACGATAATGTCGAAAGCATCGCCCAATGCGTTCAGCGCGTCGGCGCAGCGCTCGGTGCCGTTGCGGCACGCGGGCGAGGTCATCGCCACTTGTCCGCCAAACCCGCGCACCGCGTCGGCAATCCGCTCGTCATCGGTGGCAACGAACACCGCCGCGCCCTGCATGGCGCACGCCGCTTCCCAACTACGCTGGATCAGCGGCTTGGCGACACCGCTTGCCCCAACCAGCGGCGCCAGCGGCTTGCCGGGAAAGCGCTGCGAGGCAAAGCGTGCTGGAATGATGATGGCGACACGAGCCACAGGTGCGGCAACCAGCTGCGTCAATTCAGGCCGTATTGCAGCAGATCGTGAATATGTACGATCCCCACCGGTCGTGCCGGATACGAGTTATCGAGCCTGTTGACCACGAAGGCGGCGGTGA